>CAJGCI010000020.1 GCA_904501855.1 Oscillospiraceae bacterium
CATATTAGGATTGCTGTCTTAACAAGGTAGCAATCCTTTTTTCATCTGAAAGACTATCATGGCTCCTGTTTGATTAGGATTGCTGTCCCTTTTATTATTTGCTAGAATTATAATCCAGAGAAAGAAAGGCCGTTTTTTATCCATTTCTGTCATTCAACGGCCCGAAAAGGAGCTGAGAGTGATGGCATCCCGCAAAGAGTATCTTGATTATATACTGGAACAGCTTTCCGAACTGGAGGAAATAACCTTCCGTGCCATGATGGGAGAATACATTATTTACTATTGCGGTAAAGTGATCGGTGGCATTTACGATAACCGTTTTCTCGTAAAAGATACCAAATCCGCCAGGACGATGATGCCGGATGCCGGCAGAGAGCTTCCATACGAAGGTGCAAAAGAGATGCTTCTGGTAAACAATGTGGAAGACCGAGAATTTCTTCGCGGGCTGCTGGAAGCGATGTATGAGGAACTTCCATCTCCGCGGAAAAAGTAAGAATGTCATCCCCATCCTTTGAATCTGCACATTATTGACATCCGGGTAGAATCGATTAGAATGAAACAAAACTGATCCCATATTTAAATAAAGGAACTCAATTATGGAATTTACAAAAATGCAGGGTGCAGGCAATGATTTTATTGTCCTGAACAACATGGATAATAAAATACCAGTCTCTTCCCTGCCTTCACTGGCAAAACATCTGTGCACCCGAAAAAAGTCTATCGGTGCAGACGGCTTTATGGTTCTGGTCCCCTCTGATCAGGGCGCCGATTTTAAAATGCTGTTTTATAATTCCGACGGATCTGTCGGTGAAATGTGTGGAAACGGTGCACGGTGCATTTGCCGTTATGCTTATGAAAACGGGCTTTCCGGTGAAAAACAGAGTGTTGAGACCACTGCGGGAATCGTATACGGTGAACGGATCACATCGCGGGAATACCGGATCCGTCTCAATGATCCCACGCTGGTGGAAACCAATAAGAAAATCCGAATCGATGACAAGGAATACACCGTAGACTATATTGAACTGGGAGATCCCAGCATCCCCCACTGCGTGGTAACAATGAACGATCCTTCCGAACTGGATTATCCCGCTTTAGCTATCCTCGGTTCCAAGATCCGTTATTATAATGGCTTTCCGAAAGGTGCCAATGTGAGCTTCACCGCAGTACATTCCAGAAATCATGTCATTGCTGCGACCTTTGAACGGGGTGTGGAAGACTTTACTCTTGCCTGCGGTACCGGCTGCGGGTCCATCGTTACGGCACATGCTTTAAACGATCGGACCGATTCCGAAAATGTGACTGTCTCCATGCCTGGCGGGGATCTTCACGTCAGTGTAAATCTGAGCGGCCCCCTTCCCCATGATCTGTATCTTACCGGGCCTACCAACATTGTGTGTACCGGAACTGTTACGGATGAAGATCTGAACATATAAAACGAGTTTTAATAAAAAAAGAGAGTTCTGAAAACAGAACTCTCTTTTTTGGTGGAGAATGCTGGACTCGAACCAGTGACCTCTCGCGTGTGAGGCGAGCGCTCTAACCAGCTGAGCTAATCCTCCAAAAGCTTTATTATAATAGCACAACTCACATTGCAATGCAATACAAATCCGTGCTGTAAAGCCCAAGAAAAATCAGCCTGCATAAACAGGCTGATTGGTGACCCGGACGAGAATCGAACTCGTGTTACCGCCGTGAAAGGGCGGTGTCTTAACCGCTTGACCACCGGGCCAAGTCGTCAGTAAAAACTGACGATTTGGTAGCGGAAACTGGATTTGAACCGGTGACACCACGGGTATGAACCGTGTGCTCTAGCCAACTGAGCTATTCCGCCATGTCTCAAACGAGCGAGTGTTATTTTAACAAAAAAGCAATATGTTGTCAACACTTATCCCGGAAAATAAATCGAGGGTTCTTCCCCTCTTTTTTCCTTATTTTTTCCTCAAAAAAGATGCCGGATCCTCCACGGATCCGGCATCCTCAGAGTTGTGATTACGACTTATTTTTTAATGCTGAAGAAAGCATCTTTTCCAAGATACTGAGCTGCATCCAGAAGCTCATCTTCGATGCGGAGGAGCTGATTGTACTTCGCAACACGGTCGGAACGGCTGGGAGCACCGGTCTTGATCTGGCCAGCATTCATGCCGACAACAAGATCTGCGATTGTGGTGTCTTCCGTTTCACCGGAACGATGGGATACAACTGCAGTCCAGCCGGCACGGTTTGCCATCTGAATTGCATCCAGAGTCTCAGTCAGAGTACCGATCTGGTTGAGCTTGATCAGAACGGAGTTGGAAGCGTTGAGTTCGATGCCCTTCTTGATTCTCTCGGTGTTGGTAACATACAGGTCGTCGCCGACGAGCTGTACATGGTCACCGATGGTCTTGTTGAGGAGCTGCCAGCCTTCCCAGTCATTCTCGCCGATACCGTCTTCCAGGGAGATGATGGGATATTTCTCAGAAAAGTCCTTCCACATGGCAACCAGTTCTTCACTGGTCATCACAGTGCCTCTCTTCGGCAGATGGTAGTTCTTCTCCTCTTCGTTCCACCACTCGGAAACAGCAGCATCGATGGCGATCATGAAATCTTCACCGGGTTTGTAGCCGGCATCCGTCATTGCCTGAACCAGAGCCTTCAGTGCGTCCTCATCGCTCTCCAGGTTGGGAGCATAGCCGCCCTCATCGCCGACACCAGTTGCCGGAGAGCCCATTTTCTTCAGGGTGCTCTTCAGGGTATGGAATACTTCTGCGCACATACGCAGAGCTTCTTTCCAGGACTTTGCACCGATGGGCATGATCATGAATTCCTGAATATCGACATTGGAGCCGGAAGCGTGTGCACCGCCGTTAAGAACGTTCATCATAGGAACAGGAAGAACCTTTGCATTTGCACCGCCAATGTAGTTGTACAGTGCCATGCCAGTGGCTTCTGCAGCTGCTTTAGCAACAGCCAGAGAAAC
The DNA here is from genome assembly GCA_904501855.1 of Oscillospiraceae bacterium. Taxonomy (GTDB): domain Bacteria; phylum Bacillota; class Clostridia; order Oscillospirales; family Oscillospiraceae; genus UBA2922. The sequence goes on from CAJGCI010000020.1 coordinate 2,960, forward strand.
ACCGAGCATTGCGTTTGCACCGAGACGGCTCTTGTTGGGAGTGCCATCCAGCTCGATCATGATGTTGTCGACAGAAACCTGATCCAGTGCATTCAGACCGACCAGAGCTTCTGCGATCTCACCATTGACGTTCTCGACTGCCTTCTCAACACCCTTGCCCAGGTAACGGCCCTTGTCACCGTCACGCAGTTCGCAGGCTTCATACATACCGGTGGATGCACCGGAGGGAACTGCTGCTCTTCCGACAGTACCGTCGTCCAGAGTGACTTCCACTTCGACCGTGGGATTTCCGCGAGAGTCAAGGATCTCTCTGCCCATGACATCAACGATTTCAAAATACTGTTTCATAATTGTCTCCTTTGATTATATTAACTTATAAAATTACCAACTAATCAGAACGTTGCCTGTCATTTCTTCAGGCTGTTCAATTTCCATTACCTTCAGCATGGTGGGGGCGATATCTGCCAGTTTGCCGTCTGCCAGTTTGGCATTGACATCGGTGGCGACAAAAGGAACGAGGTTTGTCGTATGAGCAGTATTCACGGAGCCATCGGCATTGATCATGCAGTCTGCGTTTCCGTGGTCGGCTGTTACAAACAGGGTCATCTCGTCGCTCTTCTTTTCCACTGCTTCCACGACTCTGCCAATGCAGGCATCCACCGTCTCAACCGCCTTAATAGCAGCTTCCAGAACGCCGGTATGACCTACCATGTCACAGTTTGCAAAGTTGCAGATAATCATCTCATACTGATCGGATTCAATGGCCTCCACCAGTTTGTCACAGACCTTGACTGCACTCATCTGCGGGATCAGATCGTAAGTCGGAAACTCTTTCGGAGAGTCTACCAGGCAACGGTCCTCCCCTTCCACCGGGCGCTCAACGCCGCCGTTGAAGAAGAACGTCACATGTGCATACTTCTCAGTTTCCGCGACACGGAACTGTTTGAATCCCTTTGCACTGACCACATCACCCAGAGTATTCACCAGAGTTTCCGGCGGATAGGCAATGGGGATATCCAGTGCTTCATCATACTGAGCAGTGCAGACATAGTTCAGCGGAAATACCGTTTTCTTACGGTCAAAACCTTCAAAGTCCGTATTGTTCAGTGCCCATGTGATCTCACGTGCGCGGTCCGGCCGGAAGTTCATGAAGATCACACTGTCGCCCTGCTGGATCATACCGTCTTCACATACTACAACGGGAACGACGAACTCATCCGTCACACCCTTGTCGTAGCTGTCCTGCATGGCTTTGACCGGATCAGATTCCTTCACGCCTTCTCCGCATACGATCGCGTTGTATGCGGTTTCAAGACGATCCCATCTCTTATCGCGGTCCATGGCATAGAATCTGCCGCTGATGGTGGCGATCTTCGCGTTACCAACCTGCTGGCATTTCTCGTGCATCTGTTTCACAAAACCAAGTCCGCTGTCCGGCGCCACGTCACGGCCGTCCATAAAGCAATGGACATAAACATGTTCGATCTCAAACTGTTTGGCCATATCCAGCATCGCAAAGATGTGATTGATGTGGCTGTGCACACCGCCGCTGGAGAGCAGTCCCATAACATGTACGGATTTTCCGTTCTCCTTTGCCGCGCTAAGTGCGTTGACATAGGCTTCATTCTTGAAGAAGTCTCCTTCCTCGATCTCTTTCGAGATCTTGGGAAGATCCTGGAACACTACACGGCCTGCGCCGATATTGGTGTGCCCGACTTCCGAATTGCCCATCTGTCCGTCGGGAAGTCCAACATCCAGGCCGGAGGCAGACAGCTTGCTTTTGGGATACTTCTGGAACAGAGCGTCCAGATTAGGGGTCTTGGCCTGATAGATGGCGTTTCCGTCGCCATCCGGTGCCAGGCCAAAACCGTCCATAATTACAAGAACTGATTTTTTACTCATTGTACTATTTGATTACTCCTGTGCAGTTGCTTTTACGATAGCTGCAAAGTCTTTCGGTTTCAGGGACGCACCGCCGATAAGACCGCCGTCGATATCCGGCTGAGCAAGCAGCTCCTCAGCATTCTTTGCGTTCATGCTGCCGCCGTACTGGATAGTAACAGAGCGGGCCAGACGGGCGCCGTATTTCTCGCGAAGGATTGCACGGATTCCCTTGCAGACTTCCTGTGCCTGTTCGGCAGTGGCAGTTTTGCCGGTACCGATGGCCCAGATGGGCTCATAGGCGATGATGCATTTACGGACCTGTGCCTCGTTGATGTCGCTCAGCGCAGCTTTGACCTGATAGGTGATGTAATCCATGGTCAGGCCCATTTCTCTCTGCTCCAGGCTCTCACCGACACAGATGATCGGAGTGATGTTGTGAGCAAGAAGTGCTTTTGCCTTTTCATTGACCAGGAAATCACTCTCGTTGTGATACTCTCTTCTCTCGGAATGTCCGACGATGCAGTATTTCACACCGAGATCTTCCAGCATCTCAGCGGAAACCTCACCGGTATAGGCACCTTTTTCGTACTTGGAAACGTCCTGTCCGCCGACGCCGATTTTGGCATCCTTGCCGGAACGAAGCATGGCAGGAATGATCACACCGGGAACACACAGAACCGTCTCACAGGTCTTGGTCTTGGGAAGTTCTGCTTTCAGCTCTTCGATAAAGGGTTTCACGGCGCTGGCAGTCATATTCATCTTCCAGTTGCCGGCGATAACGGTTTTTCTATACTTTTTGTTCATTGGTATTCTCCTTATTCCTCAATTCTTACGTGCGATCTGTGATTATGCATCCAGCAGGCATGCAACGCCCGGAAGCTCCTTGCCTTCCAGGAATTCAAGGCTTGCGCCGCCGCCGGTGGAGATGTGGGTCATCTTGTCGGCATAGCCCAGTTTTTCCACAGCTGCTGCGGAATCGCCGCCGCCGACGATGGTGATGGCATTGGACTCTGCCAGTGCTTTTGCCATGGCTTCCGTGCCCTTGGCGAATTTATCGAATTCGAAAACGCCCATCGGTCCGTTCCAGACAACGGTAGCTGCGCTCTTGATTGCTTCGGCAAATTTCTCGACGGATTTGGGTCCGATATCCATTCCCATCCAGTCATCGGGAATCTGATCTGCTTCCACGACTTTGCATTCTGCATCTGCATCAAATTCGGGAGCAATGACGACATCTTCGCTGAGGAGGAAGTTGACGCCCTTCTCTGCTGCTTTTGCCATCATATCCTTTGCATAGTCGATACGCTCCGGATCCAGAAGGCTGGTACCGACGCCATATCCCTTTGCTGCCAGGAAGGTGTAGGCCATGCCGCCGCCGATGATGATGGTATCTGCTTTCTCAAGCAGGTTGTTGATAACGCCGATCTTGCTTTCGACCTTGGCGCCGCCGAGCACTGCGACGAAGGGACGTTTGGGATCATTCAGTGCGGTACCCATGATATCCAGTTCCTTCTGAACCAGGAATCCGGAGTATGCCGGCAGGAATGCTGCAACACCAGCGGTGGAAGCATGTGCGCGGTGAACGGTACCGAAAGCATCGGAAACGAAGACCTCTGCCATGGAAGCCAGTTCCTCGGCAAAATCTGCGCCGTTCTTCTCTTCGCGGATATCGTATCTCAGGTTTTCAAGAAGCATGAGCTCACCGGGCTGCAGTGCAGCAGCTTTTGCTTTTGCATCTTCCCCGATGATGTCCTTTGCAAAGATGACATCCTTGCCAAGAAGCTCGGTGAGGCGTTTTGCAACCGGAGCCAGGCTCAGTTCCGGTTTCCATTCTCCCTTGGGTTTGCCAAGGTGAGAGCATGCAATGACTGCGGCACCGTTTTCCAGCAGGTACTGGATGGTGGGCAGTGCAGCAACAATACGTTTATCGCTGGTGATCTCTCCGGTCTTTTTATCCAGAGGAACGTTAAAATCACATCTCAGAAGAACTTTTTTACCCTGTACGTCTGCGTCTTTTACGCTTTTTTTGTTGTAGTTCATAATTGTGCCTCCATAGTATTTTTGTTTTAAGTTTTTTCGTTCATGCTTCCGGTGTTCTTGAGGCCCGGAAATCCCTGCTGACGCAGGACCTCGTATGCCAGGATGGAAGCGGCATTGGAAAGATTCAGGCTTCTCGCTTCCGAGATCATTGGGATCCGGATGCAGCGGTCACGGTATTTCTCCCGCAGCCATTCCGGAAGTCCTGCCGTTTCCTTCCCAAAGAGCAGCGTCACATCCTCCGTGGAAAAATCGGCTTCATCGTAACTGTGCGGAGCTTTCGTCGTGGTCAGCCATATGTTTTTATCGCCGTTTTTGTCGAAATACTCCTGGATGCTTTCATATACGTAGATATCCACCAGCCACCAGTAGTCCAGTCCTGCCCGTTTGACTGCCTTATCGGAAATGTCAAATCCCAGTGGTTTGATCAGATGCAGTTTCGCTCCAGTCGCCGCACAGGTCCTGGCTATGGCCCCGGTATTATTGGGAATTTCTGGTTCCACCAGAACAATATTGAGCATTTGGGACCTCTAATAACTAAAATTGTACATATATTAACACTTTCGATTCGATTATAGCCTATTTTGGGCAAAAATCATGCACTTTTTTGAGATTTTTATGATTTCTTGCAGAATAACTAATAATATTATATAATTAGTTAAATTTTTGGCGTTTTGTTATGCAATTTGTACATATGAATTTTAGCGGTATTTTTGAAAGAATCCTATGATCTATTTATGCAGTGACTGCCCCCGTTTCTGCAATGCTCAGCGCAGCGATTCGGAAGGGTCCGGAATGTGCCGGTGCGGGTATAATCCGCGCATTGTCCGTGCAGCTCCCCACCACGGAGAAGAACCCTGTATCAGTGGTACGAAGGGGTCGGGAGCGGTCTTTTTCTCCGGTTGCAATCTGCGGTGTGTGTTCTGTCAGAACCACACCATCAGCCGCAGTCCGTCCGGAAGGATCATGTCGAAATCCGAGTTTACGGATATGCTGCACCGTCTGGAGGAAACCGGTGTTCACAACATTAATCTCGTGACTCCCACTCACCATATCCGGTTCATAGCCGATGCTCTGTCCTCTGCTTCCCTGTCCGTTCCCGTGGTATGGAATTCCTCCGGATATGAATCTGCAGAGCAGCTTCGGCAGCTGGAAGGACTTGTATCTGTCTATCTTCCTGATTTAAAATATATGGACAGAGACCTTGCCGCACGCTATTCCAGGGCTCCGGACTATCCTCAGGTGGCAGCGGAAGCGATTCGGGAGATGTTCCGTCAGACCGGACCCGTACAGCTGGACAGGGACGGGATCCTTACCGGAGGAGTTCTCATCCGGCATCTTGTCCTTCCCGGATCTGTGGATAACAGCAAGGCTGTCATCGACTGGGTCTCATCGGAGTTCTCCCCCTCCAGTGTTCTGTTCTCTCTGATGAGCCAGTACACACCGATGTCGGAGAACTTTACGGGAGAATTTAAAAAACTGAGCCGGCGCATCCGTCCGCAGGAAAACCGCCTGCTCATCAATTACATGAAAGACTGTGGCATTACAAACGGATACTGTCAGGAAACCGCATCTTCCACCGTGGAGATGATCCCGGAATTTGACGGTACCGGAGTATCCGCCACCTGATGGGAGGAAAATCATGACATATTCAGAGATTCTGAAGGAAGCAAAAGACTGTATCGGCCCGTTCTGCAAGGCATGTCCTGTCTGCAACGGCCTTGCCTGCGGAAACACCTTGCCGGGACCCGGATGCAAGTTCCCTGGCAACACCGCCGCACGCAACTACAGCAAATGGCAGGAGATCCTGGTGAACATGGACACGCTGGTGGAGAGTGCGCCCATCGACACCTCTTTCGAGGTCTTCGGAAAGACATTCAAGATGCCGGTGTTCATTGCACCTCTCGGCGGACTGAAGCTCCACTACGGTGAGAAACACACGGATCAGAGTTATAACAGCATCCTGATTCCCGCCGCAAAGGATTACGGCGTGTGTGCCATGGCCGGCGACGGCATGGACGCGGATGTAATGGAAAGCGCCGCCCGTGATATGGCAGCCGTTGACGGGATTGGAATCCCCACCATCAAACCCTGGAACAAGGAATTCATATTTGAGAAGCTGGATTACCTGCGTAAGTATGAGCCTTTTGCCGTGGCCATGGATATTGACGGTGCCGGTCTTCCCTTCCTGAAAAAATACAACCCCAATGCAGGAAGCAAATCCGTTGCAGAGCTGAAAGAGATCATTGAATACGCAGGCAAGCCCTTTATGGTAAAGGGCATCATGACTCCCGGCGGAGCAAAGAAAGCCGTGGAAGCCGGTGCATCTGCCATCGTGGTATCCAACCACGGCGGACGTGTTCAGGGCGACTGTCCCTCCACTGCGGAAGTCCTCCCCTCCATCGTGGATGCCGTAGGCGGAAAAGTCACTATCTTCGTTGACGGCGGTATCCGCAGCGGTGTGGATGTCTTCAAGGCCCTTGCACTGGGAGCAGACGCCGTTCTCATCGGCCGTCCCGTCATTCCCGCTATCTATGCGGAGGGTGCGGAAGGTCTTAAGATCTATCTGGACAAGATCCATGCGGAACTGGTGGATACGATGACCATGTGCGGAGCCCGCAAACTGTCGGACATCGATTCTTCCTTCGTGTTCCGTCCGTAATTCCGATCAAATGATTCATGCTGCCGGCAAAACCTGCCGGCAGCATCTGTTTTTCTGTACAGATTCCGTCTGATTATGGTATATTAAAGCACAACTACGTATACAGGGAGCATACAATGATCACGATAGACGATTTAACCATGCAGTTTTCCGGTACCACACTGTTCAGCCGTGTGGACCTGCAGTTCAATCCCGGCAACTGCTACGGGATCATCGGTGCCAACGGCGCCGGCAAATCCACGTTCATAAAGATTCTCTCCGGAGAGCTGGAGCCCACATCCGGGCATGTATACATCGACAGCAAGGCCCGTATGTCCGTTCTGAAACAGGATCAGGCTCTGTACAATGACTATACCGTCATGGACACTGTCATTATGGGAAACCAGCGCCTGTATGACTGCGGCAAGGAAAAGGATGCCATCTATGAGAAGGAAGACTTCTCCGATGAAGACGGCATGCGCGCCGCAGAGCTGGAAGAGGAATTCGCGGAGCTGGGCGGATATGAAGCGGAATCCGATGCCGGCAGACTGCTGCAGGGACTCGGAGTCACCACGGAATACTATGATACGCTGATGTCGGATATGGATCCCCGGCTCAAGGTTAAGATTCTTCTCGCGCAGGCTCTGTTCGGCAATCCGGACATCATCCTGCTGGACGAGCCTACCAACAACCTGGATCTTCCCAGCGTTGTGTGGCTGGAAAACTTCCTGATGGATTATGAGGGAACCGTTCTGGTCGTCAGCCATGACCGTTATTTCCTGAACAACATCTGCACCCATATCGTGGATATCGACTACGGCAAGATCAAGATGTATGTGGGCAACTATGATTTCTGGTATGAATCCAGCCAGCTCATACAGAAACTGACGAAAGACCAGAACAAAAAGGCGGAACAGAAGATCCAGGAACTGCAGACCTTTATTGCAAGATTTGCTGCCAACCGCTCAAAGTCCCGTCAGGCGACGTCCCGCAGAAAACTGCTGGACAAGATCACCATTGAAGAACTGCCCGCATCCTCCCGTCGCTATCCCTGGGTCGGTTTCAAGGCCAACCGGGAGCCGGGCAAGGACCGTCTGTTCGTAACGGATGTCTCCAAGACCGTCAACGGTGTCAAGCTTCTGGATAACGTCAGCTTTACCGTGGGGAAAGAAGACAAGATCGTCATCATCGGAAGAAATGAGCTTGCCGTGACGATGCTCTTCAAGATCCTTGCCGGTGAAGAGGAACCGGATACCGGTTCGGTAAAATGGGGAGCCTCCATCGAATATGCCTACTTCCCTTCCGATAATTCCTCCTACTTTGAAAACTGTGACTACAATCTCATCGACTGGATGCGGCAGTTCTCGGAAGACAAGAAAGAGAGTTATCTGCGCACTTTCCTCGGACGCATGCTGTTCTCCGGCGATGACGTATACAAGAACGTCCGGGTTCTGTCCGGAGGCGAAAAGGTGCGGTGTATGATCTCCAAACTGATGCTCTCCGGCGGCAACTTCCTTCTGATGGATCAGCCGACAAACCACCTGGATCTGGAAAGCATCGCAGCCCTGAACAACGGCATGTCCGCTTTCCCCTACAACATCGTCTTTTCCTGTCACGACCATCAGCTGGTCCAGACTGTTGCAAACCGTGTTATTGAGATCACGGAAGACGGAATCATCGATCGGAAATGCACCTATGATGAGTATGTGAATCTGTTCGATCTGGAGCATGCACTGGAATCCAGAGAATAATTCGACAACAAAAAAAGCAGGGGCTGCTGAATCAGTTGCGTTCAGTAGCTCCTGCCGTTTTTTATTCGATTGTTAACCGGTGTATCCCACATCCAGATAACTGACCACGGGATTCTTCCGTGTCGCCAGAGACTCGTTCATCATGGCGATCAGCGGATTGCGCGGAGTTTTTGCGTTGACGAAAGGAGTGCAGATCCCCATATCATCTGCCAGAATATCATTGGCGCTTTCCTCTTCCGCGACCCAGCTGATAAAGTCCAGTGCCGCCTTCTGATCCTCTTCGGAAGCGTTCTTGTTTACGCACCAGAAACGGATCGCGTTGGTACAGAGCCCCTGGTTCTCTTCATCGCCGGTACCGCAATACAGAGGAATGAAACCTACATTCTCATATCCGATGGCATTTTCCATCTCGGCAGAATAGTCACTGACCTCTGCCGGACAGAACACCGTGCGTCCCTGTATGAAGGAACTCAGATCATTATATGAGGAGAGGCCGGGGCCGTTGGCCGAAATCACATCGATCAGCCCCTGCATCTTTGCGGGAACCTCTTCCAGAAACTGCGGATCGGCATAACCGGAAGACTCCAGCGTCGGAAACGCACATGCGTTGTAGAGATTGGAACAGAATTCCGCGGACTCCACCGCAGAGAACGCACTGGAAACACCAAGCTCCACTGCCCGGGCCTGGATGTCCGCAGCAGCTGCAGAAAGAGATGCCAGATCCTTCAGATCAGAGAAATGATATCCTGCTTTCTCCAGCAGCACGCGGTTTACAAGAATTCCGTAGGAATCGATGGAATAACCTACAGCGCCGTAATTACCGGTGGCATCCCAGATGAAATCCTTCGACAGGGAAAATGCGTTTGTGATCACCTGATTGAGCACTTTCTGTCCGGTGATGTTCTTGCAGATCGGCTGCACCTGGCGGAATTCCGCAGCGCTGTGCACATCAAACAGCACCGGTGCAGACCCCGTGTTCAGGGCATAGTTCAGATCTGTCATATAGTTATCCGGACTGGAAGAGATGATCTCAACTGGCACACCGCGATCTGCGGTGTATGCTTCCGCAATGCGCTGCCATGCCTCCTGCAGAGCAGGATCTGAATTCATATAACGGACGGTTCCCGTCAGCACCTCCTCGGTGCTGGTCTCTTCATCACTGTGGCCGCAGGCCGCCAGTGCGAAGATCAGTGAGAACGAAAGCAGTAATGGAAGAAGTCTTTTCATTTCACATACTCCCAATGACACTATAAGTGTAGCAGGATACGGGCGATGAAGAAATAGATCATCAGTGAGACCGTATCCGTAATGGTGGAGATCAGCGGATTTGCCATAACGGCAGGGTCGACGCCGATCTTTTCTGCAAGGATCGGCAGAAGGCTGCCGACCACTTTCGCAAACATAACGATAAAGATGATGGATATGCTGACCGTGGCTGCCACGATCAGAGTCACGGATGTGTTGCTCAGAAGCATCCGATCCACCAGATTCATCTTGATGAAATTCACCGCCGCCAGAGAGACACCGGCCATCAGCGACACCCGCCATTCTTTCCACAGAACGGCAAATGCATCTTTCGGCTCCACATCACCAAGTGAAATACTACGGATTACCGCAGTAGAGGCCTGTGCTCCGGAGTTGCCGCCGGTTCCCATCAGCATGGGGATGAAACTGATCAGCACAGCCTGTGCCGCCAGCGAGTCCTCATAGCCGGTGATGATCATGCTGGTAAATGTCGCCGAGATCATCAGGAACATCAGCCAGGGAATACGGTTCCGCCAGATCTCCCAGACCGGGGTTTTGGAATAGGGCTTATCCGATGGCGTCATAGCCGCCATTTTTTCGAAGTCCTCCGTGGCCTCTTCTTCCATAACGTCGATGACGTCGTCAACGGTGATGATGCCAACCAGGCGCCGTTCCCGGTCCACGACAGGAATTGCAAGAAGGTCATAGTCCGAGATCTTTTCCGAAACCTCTTCCTGGTCATCCGTGGTGTTGGCATAGATCACATTGGTATCCATGATCTCCTCAATGATCATGTCATCATCATGAAGCAGAAGATCCTTGACGGTGACGATGCCTTCCAGCTTTCGGTCCGAGGTCGTGACGAAGCAGATGTAGATGGTCTCCTTATCCTCGCCGATCTTACGGATCCTGGCGATGGATTCCCGGACATTCATGTACTTCTTCAAATCCACGAACTCAGCCGTCATGATGCTGCCGGCGGAGTTTTCCGGATAGTTGAGGTACTGGTTGATCAGCCGGCGGTGATCCGGTTTTGCCGCACGCATGACACGCTTGACCACGTTGGCCGGCAGTTCCTCCATCATGTCCACCACATCGTCCATGTACAGCTCATCCATAATGACGGACAGCTCGGAGTCGGTGATGGAGTTGATGATGGTCTCCTGATCGTCAACATCAAAGTTGGCAAATACATCCGCCGCCATCTCCTTGGACAGCATACGGAACACCATAGGTCGGCGCTTTTCATCGATTTCCGACAAAAACTCTGCCACGTCGAACTCATTCATGTCTTCCAGAATCAGCTGAAGCGAACGCATCTGCCGGTTTTCCAGCAGTTTGTTCAGGATCTGGAATTTCTGATCTCTTTCTGCATCATAGTCCACTTCCTGGACAACAGCAGTCCTGATCTCATCCATGAAAAGTCACCTCCCTTTGTATTGCTGATTGAAAACGGATTATTTTCCGATGTATTTCGCCTGATAATCCGACAGGCTGTCGATTTCAACATTCATGGACGCAAGCTTCATGCGGGCTACCCGTTCATCCGTCTCCTTCGGGACCGAAATAAGGCCTTTCAGTCCTTCGTTACGGTGTCTGACCAGATACTCTGCAGACAGTGCCTGAATGGCAAAGCTCATGTCCATGATCTCGGCAGGATGTCCGTCTCCCGCCGCGATATTGACCAGTCTTCCTTCCGCTATGACATACAGCGTCTTGCCGGAAGGCATCACATAAGCGTTGATGTTGTGCCGGGCTTCATAGCAGTCCTCCGCCATTTCCCGAAGTCCCACCATATCCACTTCCACGTCAAAGTGGCCGGCATTGGTCAGGATGGCGCCGTCTTTCATCAGCGGAAAATGCTCTCTGCGGATGATACCTGCACAGCCCGTTACCGTCACGAACACATCTCCCATTGCCGCCGCCTGTTCCATGGGCATGACTTCATATCCGTCCATGACCGCTTCCAGCGCCCGGACGGGATCCGTTTCCGTCACGATCACTTTCGCACCCAGCCCTTTGGCGCGCAGGGAAACTCCCTTTCCGCACCAGCCATAGCCGGAGACCACGACGCTCTTTCCGGCAACGATCAGATTGGTCGTCCGGTTGATACCGTCCCATACGGACTGTCCGGTACCATAACGGTTATCGAACAGGTGCTTGCAGTCCGCATCATTGACCAGGATCATGGGGAATTCCAGCGTACCGGTCTTATCCATCATACGGAGGCGATGGACGCCGGTGGTGGTCTCTTCACATCCGCCGATGATTTCTGGAATCAGATCCCGGAATTCCGTATGGATCAAATGAACAAGGTCTCCGCCGTCATCGATGATGATGTTGGGACCTGGTTTCAGGACTTCTCGCAGACAGTCCTCATATTCCTGATCCGTGCAGCCGTGGATGGCAAAGGTGTTCATTCCTCCCGCCGCCAGCGCAGCGGCGACATCGTCCTGTGTGGACAAGGGATTGGAACCGGTGACATACATCTCTGCTCCGCCCTTCTCCATCGTACGGCAGAGATAGGCGGTTTTTGCCTCCAGATGAACGGATAATGCGATCTTCAGACCGGCAAATGGTTTTTCTTTTTCAAACACTTCCGAGATGCTGCGGAGTACCGGCATATGGTTCTCCACCCACTTGATTTTCATCTCACCGGAAGGTGCCAGATTCAGATCTTTTACAATGCTCATTGATTCTCTCCAGATGCCATATTTTTCCGTGATGTCATTTTATCATTCGGTCAACATGATAGCAAGAAAGAAAAGGTGACCATTGGCCGTTACGCATATGGTCACCGATCCTTTCTTGTTGCGATCTCTTATTTCTGTGCCAGCAGTTCTTCCCCGATACGGAACACATCACCGGCGCCCACCGTGAGGATGATGTCTCCAGGCTGGGCGACAGCACGCAGATTCCGGACGATATCACCGTTATTTGGGAAATAAGTTGCATTCTCCAGCTTCTCGGCAAACATGCCGGAAGTGATGCCCCTGGTGTTCTTTTCCCGGGCGGCATAGATCTCCGCCAGATAGGTGACATCCGGCCGTTTCAGCTGTTCCATGAATTCATCGAACAGCGCTTCTGTTCTCGTATAGGTATGCGGCTGGAACACGACGATGACCCGTTTGTATCCCAGAGGCTCCACCGCATCCAGCAGAGCCTTCAGTTCACTGGGATGATGGGCGTAATCATCATAGATGTCCGCTCCGTTGAATTTTCCCTTGAATTCAAACCGCCGTCCGGCGCCGTTGAATCCGGCCAGTCCGTAGGACACCGCCGTTGGTTTGATGCCGAGGCAGATGGACGCTGCCGTAGCGGCCAGAGCATTGGCGACATTGTGATCTCCCGGAACATGCAGCGTGACGTTGGTGAATGGTTTTCCCCGGAACATGATATCGAACTTGGTCGAGGCTCCGATGCGCCGGATATTGGCAGGATATACGTCAGCCTTGTCGCTCATTCCGTAACTGAAGAGATGACGGTCGATGCCGTCCACCACATCACGGGTGTTGGCATCATCGATGTTATAAACCACATATCCGCTCTCTTTGGGTACCAGCAGTGCAAACTTGCGGAAGGAGGCTTTGATGTCATCCAGATCCTTGAAGAAATCCAGATGATCCTCTTCCACGTTGGTGATCACCGCGATGGTGGGATAGAAGTTCAGGAACGAATTATAGTATTCGCAGGATTCCAGAACGATGGCTTCACTTTTGCCCACGCGATATCCGGAGGAATCCAGCAGAGGCAGCGTTCCGCCGATCATGACCGTAGGGTCCTTCTCTGCCGCCATGAGAATATGGGTGCACATGGAAGTCGTCGTCGTCTTTCCGTGCGTGCCGGCAATACAGATGGAATTCTCGTAATCCTGCATGATGGCTCCCCAGCCCTCGGCCCGCTCAAAAACGGGGATCCCGCGGCGGATCGCCTCCATGATCTCCGGATTGTCATCGTGGACCGCAGCGGTGCGGACGACAAATTCCGTATCGGCTTCGATGTTTTCCTTATGATGACCCTGATAGATCCGGATCCCCAGTCCTTTCAGATGCTGGACTTTCTCACTTTCGGAAATATCCGAACCGGTGATATTCAGTCCCATGCTGAACAAAACTTCGGCCAGCGGTGCCATGGACACACCGCCGATTCCGACAAGATGGCCCTTCCGGCCGGGAGTTAGATAGTTTCTGAAATTACTCATATGTACTCAAATCCCTAAATCTTGATGTTATTTTAATGCAATGATATTATAATACCAGATGACTCTTATTACAAGAATTTCACTTTCCCTCTGATTTGGAGAAGTACTTTATGATATATCCGCCGCAACATGTAAAACAGATCCTTCGTACCCTACAGTCCCGCGAGCATCAGGCCTTTTTGGTAGGCGGATGCGTACGGGACATGTTACTGGATATCGTTCCCCAGGACTGGGATATCTGCACCAGTGCACTTCCCTCTCAGATCATGGAACTGTTTCCGGGTTCCAGACCCACGGGGATCCAGCATGGTACGGTAACGGTTGTTGTCAACAACCATGAAGTGGAAGTGACCACGTTCCGGAAGGAAGATCAGTATCAGGATCACCGCCATCCGGACAATGTCTCCTTCGTTTCCGATCTGACGACGGATCTCAGCCGGAGAGATTTTACCATCAATGCCATGGCGGTATCCTCCGAGGGCGATCTGGTGGATCCCTTCTACGGTATGGATGACCTGAACCGCCGTGTGATCCGATGTGTCGGGGATCCGGACATCCGCTTCAATGAGGATGCACTTCGCATGTACCGTGCACTGCGCTTTTCCGCAAGGTACGATTTTTCCATCGACGAAATAACAAAGATCTCCATCCGGAAAAATGCTCCCAGTGCTCAGTATCTTGCCGCGGAGCGCATCCGGGACGAACTGCAGAAGATCCTGCAGTCCGACCACACGGACCGGATGAACGAGATCGCCTGGATGCATCTTCTCGACCGGTTCTGCACGCCGGTGAGACCCGTGCCCGATTTTACCGATCTGTCAAAACTGAAAAAGCATGCCCACATCCGATGGGCAGGTTTCTGCCATGTTCTGAAGCATGCCGGATGGATCCAGTCCGCTTCCCAGCTGCTCCACGCCCTTCGCATGGACAACCGGACCATCAAGATCTGCAGCACCTGTTCCCTTCTGCTGGATACGAATCCTCCGGAGGACCGGATCGGATGGAAGAAAGCCCTGAGCAAATACGGAACGGATTCCGTGGAATGTGCTGCCATGATTGCGGACTGGCTCAACGGTACGAAGTACCAGAAGGAAGTATCCTCCATTCTCCGTTCCGGCGAGTGCTTCTCGCTGAAATACCTCGCCATCGACGGCAAGGATCTCATGGAGCACGGATACTCCGGTCCCGTACTGGGAGAGATGCTTCAGTTTCTGCTGGATTACGTCATTGAGCATCCGGAAAACAACAAACGGGAGCTGCTGATCCAGCTCGCCGGGGATCATGAGGAAACGTAAAATGTCGGAATTGGAAACTCTAAAACAGCAATGTCTGCAGTGTCAGAACTGCGGTCTGGCGGCCACCAGGACCAATCTGGTCTTCGGTGTCGGCAATCCGGAATCTCCCATCGTTTTCGTGGGAGAAGGCCCCGGGGAACAGGAAGATCTGCAGGGCGAACCCTTTGTCGGGCGTGCCGGACAGCTTCTGGACATCATGCTGGAGATCATCGGACTGGACCGAAGCAGGGTTTATATCTGCAACATCGTCAAGTGCCGTCCTCCCAAGAACCGGGATCCCCATCCCGAAGAGCGGGACGCCTGCAGGCCGTGGCTGAACCGTCAGCTCGAGATCATCTCGCCGAAAATCATTGTCTGTCTCGGCCGGATCGCCGCCACCAGTCTCATTGATCCGGAATTCCGCATCACCCGTCAGCACGGACAGTGGTTTTCCCTGGACGGCATCAGCTGCACTGCCATCTACCATCCTGCCGCACTGCTGCGGGATCCTGGAAAACGTCCCGAAACATTTGTGGATCTCAAGGAGATCCGCAGGAAACTGGATGCCATGGCATCCGAAAACTGAGGTTATTATGATTGAACTGCATCCCCTGACCCTGAAAGACAAATCATGGTGTGATGAGATCTTCGCAATGGAAAACTCACGGAGCGCCGACTTCAACTTCGGCAATATCTACATGTGGGACAACAAATTCAAACAGCACCTCACCCGATTCGGAGACCGCATCATCATCCAGCTCTGCTACGAGGACCGGCCCTATTTCTGTTTTCCCGTCGGCTCCGGTTCGGTCAAGGACGCCATGGATGCCATGAAGGAATACTCCGACGCCCAGCACCGCCGTCTCCGCATCAGCGGCATCACGGAGGAATACCGGGCGGTCCTGGAGGAACTCTATCCCGGCCAGTTCGAATTCCGGGAAGACGAACCGCTGTACGACTACATCTACGATATTGAGAAGATGTGCACCTATTCGGGTAAAAAGCTTCACGGAAAGAAGAACCACTGCAACCGGTTCGAAGCCGATTATCAGTGGGAATTCGTACCCATCACCCGGGAGTGGATCCCCCGGTGCATCACCATGCTGGATGACTGGATGGAAAAGAATTCCGAACGCCTGCTCCCCTCCATTCAGGAGGAATACGTCTCGATCCTCCGGGCCTTCAATGCCTATGAGGAGCTGAGGGTATTCGGAGGCGTACTGCTGGCTAACGACAAGGTGGTCGGATTCTCCGTGGGGGAAAAGATTTCCTCCGATACGGTGGATATTCATTTTGAAAAAGCCTATACGGACATCAACGGCGCCTACCCCATGGTCTGCCGTGAGATGGCCCGGATGGTCCAGCAGCGTCATCCCGAGATCCGGTACATCAACCGTGAGGACGACATGGGACTGGAATCTCTCCGGAAATCCAAGCTCTCCTACCGTCCGGTCTGTCTGATCAAGAAGTATACAGCGAGGCATATCGATGACTGAAATCACGATTCGAATAATACAGGCGGAAGACCGCGAGGCCGTCGTGTCCCTGTGGCACGACGTATTCGGAGACGACAAGGAGTATATCCGTGATTTTCTGAACCTTCTCTCCACCTGCGGCTATACCGCCGCCGCCTTCTGCGGGGAGGAACTCTGCTCCATGACAACGGTGATCCGGGATCTGTCTATGGAAACGGAGTCCTGCTCCTATCTCTACGCGGTAGCGACACGGGAAGGATACCGAAGTCAGCAGCTGGCATCGCGCGTGCTGGATTTCTGTGTAAAGAAGGAACAGAAAGACGGCCGGCTCGTATTTACGGCACCGGCTGAGGACGGACTGTTTGCCTGGTATGACCGGACGATCGGGGCAAAACATATCGTCTCATGCAGCAAAAAACATGCTGGGTATCTTCCGGAGGCACCGCTTCTTTCCATTGAGAAGATCGATGCCGTTTCCTACGGCAGCCTTCGGGAACAGATCCTGAACAATTATCCACACATCGCTGCGGGACAGGACTATCTGCGGTTAACGGACTGCCTCTGTTCCTATTACGGCGGCGGGCTGTACCGGATCGGCGCTTCCATCGCCGCAGTCTATCCCGAGGGGGATACTCTTCGGTGCCAGGAACTGCTCCCCGGCCCGGACAAGGAAGAAGACGTCGTTCAGACGCTTCTTCACACGTTCCGCGTCCGTTCCATCGATTACCGGACCATCGGGACCGGAACCGATTACATCGCCGCAGTTTCACCCTTTCCCCGATCAGACTGGTTCGGACTGATTCTGGACTGAATACCAACAGACGGAACAATGGTTTTCCGTCTGTTTTTACTGTTTTTCCGGACTTTTTTCCGGTCAGAGAATGTTAATGTTTTGTCTTGTTGATTGTTACAATATTAGCACTTCAAAAACCCCCTGATTTGTTGACAATCAATTAAATCATATAGTAATATTTCTTATTGAAGGCACAATGTGTCAATACATCAGAGATAAGAGGTAATCAGATGTTCAAGATCGTTAAAAAGAGATTTCTGAATGATGCAAAGACGATTTGCTTGTTCGAAATTGAAGCACCTCTGGTCGCCAAACATGCTCAGGCCGGTCAGTTCGTTATCTTCCGTCTGGATGAACAGGGCGAACG
>CAJGCI010000021.1 GCA_904501855.1 Oscillospiraceae bacterium
GCAAAACACCGGTGACCCGAAAGTCACCGGTGTACTGCTATTGCCGCTAGGGCTCGGTTAATAACCTGCACAAACAGCAGGTGGGTCGCCTAGGTTCTGTTTCACTGCTTCCAACGTCCGGTTTTGGCCGGGAGGCCTGCAATCCGCAGACTCAAAATCGGCATCCCTTATTAAAAGTGTGGGTCTAAGCGAGCCCGCAAATGACCACGCACAATGCAGATAAGATTATTCGTCCTCTTCCTCCTGGGAAAAGATCAGCTGCTGGTAGGCTTCGTAAACCTCCATCTCATCCATGTCGTTGATGGTATCGAAGACCACTTCGTCGTCTTCGTAGAGATTCTCCAGAAATACCAGTCCGTAATCCGGGCTGTCCGCGGGGACATCCATGGGAAGGAAGGCCGTGAAGGTGCGGTCTTTGTAATCAAAGGTCTCCACGATCTCAAGATCCACCGTATTGCCTGCTTCGTCGATCAGACTTACAAAATTGATTCCGTTGTCTTCATTCATGGAAAACACACCTCTTTCGAAATAATCTTACATGAAGCAATAACGGAAATCAAGCATACGTGGCCGTGTTTTGGACCCTGGGAAGCCTCATAACGCAAAGTTTTTACATATCGACGAAAATGACCCGCGGGTTCACATAAAAATGTTAAAAATCAGAAAATCTTCTTTGTATCGGTTCCTTTCTTCCTTATTATATGATACAATTCATGAGATAATGGAATCCATATGTGGAGGTATACCCATTCATGAGCAAGAAGAAGAAAACTGCTTCCCGCACAGCAGGCACCGCGGTACGTACCGTGGGCAGCACCATTGGAGGCGTGTTCAAGGTCCTTGGCACGATCCTTCTGATCTTCATATTATCCGCACTGCTGTTCGGATGCATTTTTGCATACTACGTCAAATCCACGATCACTCCGAACATCAACATCAGTTTGGATGATTTCTCCGTCAAGCAGTCCAGCTCCATTCTCTATGAAGCGTCGGAAGGCAACTGGCAGCAGCTCATCGAGCTGTCCGGTTCGGAGAAACGTATCTGGGTGGACTACAACGACATCCCCCAGTACATGGAGCAGGCGGTCATCTCCATCGAGGACAAGCGCTTCTATACCCACAAGGGCGTGGACTGGTACCGTTCCGTCGGTGCATTCTTCAACATGTTCCTTGGCATGCGCAATGACTTCGGCGGTTCCACCATCACGCAGCAGCTGATCAAGAACCTGACCAAACAGGATGACGTCACGGTCCAGCGTAAACTGCTGGAGATCTTCCAGGCTCTGGAACTGGAGAAGAAATACGACAAGCAGGATATCATGCAATGGTACCTCAACGTCGTCTACTACGGTGAAGGAAGCTATGGTGTCCAGGCGGCGGCCCAGACCTATTTCGGAAAGGACATTCAGAATCTGGACCTTGCCGAGTGCGCCGCCATCGCCGGTATCACGAACCTTCCCACCTATTACGATCCCTTCTATTCCCTGGCCAACAACAAGGAACGTCAGGAGATCATCCTCCACGAGATGTACAAACAGGGCTACATCACGAAAGAAGAATGTGATGCCGCCATCGCGGAAGAACTGCAGTTCGTCCGCGGCGAGGAATACACCTACACGCAGGAGACCTACACCTACTACGAAGAGACCGTCATCGCCGACGTCATCCATGATCTCATGGAGGAAAAAGGCATCAACGAGATCGCTGCCAAGCAGCTGGTCTACAACGGAGGCTATCAGATCTACTGCTGCATGAAACCGGATATCCAGCAGAAGGTGGATGCCATCTATCAGAATCTGGACGCACTTCCCCACTCCTATTCCAACCCCACAGGCCAGCAGCTGCAGAGCGGCATCGTGATCATGGATCCTAAAACCGGTGAGGTTGTCGCACTGGAAGGCGGCACCGGAAGCAAGACCATCAACTTCGGACTGAACCGTGCTGTGGACACCAAGCGTCCCGCCGGCTCCTCCTTCAAACCCGTCGCCATCTACGGACCGGCCACGGAATACGGAATCATCACTCCGTCCACTCTGGTCCTGGACGAACCGGATCAGACACTGAAAGGAACCAGCTGGTTCCCCGCCAACTCCGGCAACGCCTATTACGGTGTGGTGACCATCGCCGAAGCGCTCAAGCGCTCGCTGAACACCGTCTCCGCACAGATCCTGGACAAACTGACTCCCCGCGCTTCCTATGATTTCCTTACACAGAAGCTGGGATTCACCAGTCTGATCCAGGCGGACTGCGACTACGCTCCCCTTTCACTGGGTCAGCTGACCAACGGTGTCACCGTGCGGGAAATGGCACAGGCCTTCTCTGCTTTTGATAATGAAGGTGTCTTCACCTATGCCCGTACCTATACGAAAGTGACCGACTCCAACGGAAACATCGTACTGGATAATACACCTGACACCATTCAGGCATTCTCCGCCAACACCGCACACATTATCAGCTACATGCTCAAGGGTGCTGTTGACGGCGGTACCGGTACCGAAGCACGGCTGAGCAACGTCCCCGTCGCCGGTAAGACCGGTACGACTACGGACTCCCGTGACCGCTGGTTCGTGGGATACACTCCCTATTACTGCGCAGCGGTATGGACCGGCTACGACACTCCCGCTGTCATGAACTTCAGCGGCAACCCCGCTTCTCAGATCTGGCGCAGCGTTATGGCCTCCGTCAGCGAGGGCCAGGAATATCAGGACTTCCCGCAGGCGGATCTGGGCAGTGCACTGAACACCTTTGATGTCACGTATTACTATGATGACGAAGACGAGGAGGAGCCCTCAGCCACACCGGCTCCCGCACCGGTGGAAGACACCGATGAAGAGATCGTCGATGGCGGTTCGGAAGATCCCAGCATTGCCGGGGACGAGGCCGCATAGTGGCAAAAGCAACAATTATTCATGTCCAAAACTGTAACATTTGACATTGGCAGTCAAATATGTTACAGTATGGAAACAACCTTGGAGGTGGTATTCGTTGGCAAAGCCAAGCACACTGGAATACAAGGGTCATCCCCTGATGCGTAATGGAAACATTATCTATTACGGCAGCATGGACGATGATTACATTATTATGATGCAGATCCTGGATACTCAGAAGGTACAGGATATGGAAGTTGCAACGAAAGTTTCCATCCAGCTTCAGCTGACCGACACCAGCGTACGCGCAAAGGATCGGATCGTAAAAGCAAGCGTAAAGGATGGTCTCTACGACGCAATGGACATTGCATCAATTTGGCTTGACCGCGCTCTGGCTTCAAGGTAAGAGCAACCAAAAATAAACAGAAAAGGACTTGTTAACCAATGCACAAGAAAGCTATCGCTGCCGGTTTGGTATCTTCCGTTCTGGCAGTAACAACGATTGCGTCGGCAAATGCTGCATGCTATGGTGTCGCAACGGTTACCGGCGGTTCCGTGAACGTCCGTTCCGGCCCGTCCACTTCCAGCGGAGTCATCGCAACAGCCAATGCCGGAGATGTTGTTGTCATTGAGGGAAACAGTAATAATTTTCACAAAGTGGTATTGAACGGTAAGGAAGGTTACATCTCTGATGATTACCTCTCCTACTCCAATTCCGCTGACGGCAATTTCGGAACTGCCTACATTACCGGTTCGGATGTCAACGTCCGTTCCTCTGCAGACACTTCCAGCGCCGTCGTAACCACCGCCCAGTCCGGCACTCCGGTAGAAGTGATCGGCGTCAACGGCAGATGGTACAAAGTTCGCGTAAACGGCCAGACCGGTTATGTGAGCGGACCTTATGTGAGCTACAGCTCTTCCGGAAGCAGCGCTGCTTCCTCCGGAAGCGGTTCTGCAGTATCCGGCACCGCAGTGTCCGGGTCCAACAGCTCCGAAGTCCGTTACATCAAGGGAAGCAATGTTCGCCTCCGCTCCGGTCCGTCCACTTCTTCCGGTATCCTCAGCATCTGCAATAACGGTGCACAGGTCAAACTCAACAGCGTCAGCAACGGCTGGGCTTATGTGACGACCTCTGACGGAAAGACCGGTTATGTGGCAGCCGCTTATCTGAGCTACAGCCCCCAGAATCAAGTCAGTGCTCCGGCACAGTCCGACAGCTGGACCGGTTACATCAAGGGTAATAATGTTCGCGTTCGCAGTGGCCCGTCCACTTCCTACAGCATTCTTACGACCCTGAATAACGGTACTCCTGTCACTGTCACCAGCCAGGACGGTTCCTGGGACGGCGTCACCGTCAATGGTCAGCGTGGCTACGTCAGCAGCGTTTACATCTCTTCGACGAAACCCGTTGTTTCTGCATCCCCTGCAGCATCCTCGAAAGGTCAGCAGATCGCTAACACCGCAGTTCAGTATGTAGGTTATCCCTATGTCTACGGTGGATCGGATCCTTCCGGATTTGACTGCTCCGGATTCGTGAAATACATTTTCGGACTTTACGGAATCACTACCAATCGGACCGCAGAAGATCAGGCCCAGAACGGCTATGCTGTTGATCGCAGCCAGCTTCAGCCGGGTGACATCATCTGCTTCTCCTACGGCAGCGGTTATATCGGACATGTGGGAATCTACATCGGCAACGGCCAGTTCGTTCACGCATGCAACTCCGATACAGGCGTTATCATCACTGATTTGAATAGTTCATCCTATACAAATCGTGTGGCAGCTTGCCGCAGACTTGTCTAACCGAGTATTCCAGTATTTCGATCCAGCCTTCGGGCTGGATCGATTTTTTTACATCTGTGTCATGATTTTTTCTTCTCAGGTGGTACACTGTGATTAAGTGAATCAAACAGGAGGTTACTCCATGGAAAACGTATATGATTATCTGCGGTGGCGCGGAGACCTGAATATGCTCCAGTCCCCGTTAAATGAGATCGATGCCTATATCCTGTCCAAATTCGGCACGCTGAATCTGCAGGACATCATCCTGCCGGAAGGCGGAATGACCATCAGTGAAGCCATGCTGAGATTTGAAAAGGCAATGGAAGGTCTTTCGGAGGAAGAAGTGCGCGGTCACACCTCCCCCAACAACCTGACCGTGATGCGGATCCTGCCCGGCACGGTTCGGTTCCGTTCTCTCATCGTCAGCGATTACATCAAGGATATCCGTGAAGAGGAAGACCTGCAGTTTTCCGCTGTTACCTTTGATCTGCCCGACGGCAGAAAGATGGTCACTTTCCGCGGAACGGACAACACCATGGTCGCATGGAAGGAAGATCTTCTCCTCACCGTGATGGATGAGATCCCCTCTCAGCGGGATGCCCTTTCCTATCTGACGAGACAGTGTGAGAAATCCACCTGCCCCATTATCCTTGCCGGGCACTCCAAAGGAGGAAATCTGGCGGAATATGCCGCCATGATGATCCCGGAAGAATACCAGAACCGCATCACCGACATCTACAATTTTGACGGTCCCGGCTTTTACAGGGATCTCAATGACGATGAACGGTTTGCCCGCATCCGTTCCCGGATCCATAAGTATGCATCCCAGAACAGCATTGTCGGACGACTCCTCATCGAAAGTGCGGATACCGTCATCGTTCACACGGAAGAGTCCGGCTGGCGCGCCCATGACGGCTTCAACTGGGAAGTGCAGCGTACTTCTTTTGCCCGGGATGATGAATACTCGCTGGTGAGCAATGCCCTGCAGAGCGGTTTTAACGGCACGGTGGAAAGCATTGAGTTTGAAAACCGCCGGGAGTTCATCGATGATCTTTTTGATGCCCTGTATGAAAACGACGTTCACTTCCTGTCCGATCTGAACCGGAAGAAGCTCCAGGAGATGTCTTCTGAAAGTCCCGAGGTATTCAAAAACGCGGGAGTCGGCACGCTGATCTCTCTGATCAGCAAAGCCTATCTGCAGGAGACCATGTCCTCGGTTGCCAATGCATTGCCGCAGGCTCCCTCCCTTCCCAAGCTGTCGAGACGGAAATTCTCCCGTCTTCATTTAAAGAAATCCGACGAGGAAACGGAACATGAAACGGGGGATCCGGATGAGGACGCGAAGGTTCCGGAAGAGGAAATAACGGTCTCGGAAACAGAAAAAACAGAGGAAAAAACGGAGACGGAATAACCGTTTAATTCCTCCAGTTTTTCCTTAAGAATCTCTTGACATCGCTACACAGAAGTGCTAATATAATCGAGCGTCAACAAATGCGCGAGTGGTGGAATTGGCAGACTCGCTAGATTCAGGTTCTAGTGTCCACTCCGGACGTGCGGGTTCAAGTCCCGCCTCGCGCACCACGCAAAAAGCTTCGGTTTTTACCGAAGCTTTTTTCAATTTATTCATCATTTGGACGTATGCTGTGGTATGATGATTTTAATGAATAATAAGAAGGTGATCCTCTATGGGAATCAATCGAATCACGCTGAAGCGGAACTCCAAACAGCTGCTGCGCACTTCCAATCCCAATCCCCTCATCATGGGTCTGATCTATTTCATCATTACGTATATCCTCTCGAACCTCTCCACCCGTCTCACGGGAGTTCGGGTTGATGTTCAGGAGTATACCAATGCCCTGCAGAACATGGATCTGGTGTTCTTCCAGAATATAATAAAGGATTACGATCCTTCCGCCGGTGCCGTTCTCATCGACATCGCCATTCGGATCCTTATGGTCCTGCTGCATGCCGGCCTGATCATCTTCGTACTCAATACGCTGTACAAACGGGAAGGTGCCTCCTATTACAACCTTTTGGACGGATTTGCCGTGACCGGACGGGTTCTGGTCCTGTATCTGCTGACGGTCATCTTTGTCTTTCTGTGGTCCCTTCTCTTCATCATTCCCGGTATCATTGCCATGTACCGGTACCGCATGTCCCTGTTCCTCCTTCTGGAACACCCGGAACTGTCTCCTTTACAATGCATTGAAGAGAGCACGCGGATGATGTCCGGTCATAAAAACGAACTGTTCCTTTTGGACCTGAGCTTCCTCGGCTGGATCATCCTTACCATCATTCCCTTTGTCAGCGCCTACGTCACCCCGTACAGGCAGCTGACCTATGCCGGATTCTACGATGCTCTGAAACGGATGCAGTATTCCGGAGAACATGACTACACCGGATATGACGATCCCGGACCGGATATCTTCTGACAAACAACAATCCCGTGATTCCTGAGAATCACGGGATTTCTTTATTCAGTATTTGATCGTGAAACGGCTTGGCTTCGGTCGGTATCGCACCCCCGAGACAAGCCCTATCGCACCGAACAGTGTGAACATGGAGGAACCTCCGTAACTGAAGAACGGAAGTGTAATGCCGATAACCGGTGTGATTCCGATACACATCCCCACATTGATGAACGTCTGGAACGCGATTGCAGCGGCAACGCCGAAACAAAGGAGCGTATCGAAGGGACGGCTGGAACGAAGACCCACGATGACACACCGGATGATGATTGCAGTCAGAAGTGCCAGTACGATAACGCAGGCGATCAGCCCCAGTTCCTCACCGATAACCGCGAAGATAAAGTCCGTATGTTTACCGGTCAGAGCACTGGACTGGGTCTGTGTCCCGTGGCCGAGGCCCATGCCGGTGAGTTTTCCGGAAGCCAGTGCCATTTTGGACTGGTTGGCCTGCCAGGCGATGTTGTCGCCGGTGGGATCGATATTGGGGTTATACGGAGCCAGGATACGCTGTTTCTGATAATCGTGCAGCGCATACTTCCATGCAAAGGGCATTACTGCGGCAAAGGAAGCCACGCCGGCACCGATCCAGTACCAGCGGATGCCCGCCATAAATATCATGACGATAAAGATGAACAGGATGATCAGAGCACTTCCAAGGTCCGACGAGATTCCGACGATCAGGCCGAAGATCAGGATGAAGTGGCCAAGGACCTGTCCCACGGAACTGGGAGCATTGAGATCCTTGTATTTCTGCAGATACGATAACTGCTTGGCCAGTATGATGATAAAGATGACCTTGACCACCTCGGATGGCTGAATTCCGATACCGAAGAACCGGAGCCAGCTCTTGTTGCCGGTACCGGCGTCTACGCCGAAGGGGATCAGCATCAGAAGGAAGATCACGTTGAAGACCATGAGGTACTGCCATTTGTCCGCGATGTTCTCCGCATCCAGGATCGTAAAGATGACGAACAGTGCGATCCCGAGGAACAGGGACAGGATCTGGACAAACACGAATCGGCTGGAATCATCATAGCTTAACGTTGCCGAGCGGATGATCACTATGCCGAAGAGCGAACACAGTACGCACAAACCCAGCAAAAGCATATCCGCACGCTTGCAGAAGGCTTTAGTCGCCTGCCATGCTTTCTGCATAATTCTCACCGCCTTTTACTTCAGAATAGTCGATTTATATTACCATATAATTTGTCTTTACGCAACGCTGTCCGTGGTGATATAATAGGCGGGAACTTTGGGTATTGGAGTATTTTATGCAGGTTTTTCACTCAAAAAATGAAGAGGAAACCGAAAACATCGGCGAATCGTTTTCCGCACAGCTCCCCTCCGGTTCCGTTGTGGCCATGTACGGGGAATTAGGTGCCGGAAAGACCGCTTTTGTCCGGGGCATGGCCCGGGGCATGGGTCTTGACTGCCGGGTGTCCAGTCCCACCTTCACCATTGTCAATGAATATCTGGGAGACCGTTCTCTCATCCATTTTGATATGTACCGTCTCAATGATGCCGACGAACTTTTTGATATCGGCTGGGAAGATTATCTTCGCAGAGATGCGGTTTGCGTGGTAGAATGGAGTGAAAAGGTGGAAGAAGCCTTTTTCGGCGACGAATACACCGTGACCATTGAAAAGCTTTCGGATAATGAACGACAGATCACCATCAGGGAGGCCGGAGAATCATGATGACACTTGCTTTCGAATCCTCTGCCCGTCCCGCTTCCGTGGCTCTCATGGAAGATGATGTGCTGATCTCTCAGTATACACAGTGCAGTGCCCTGACGCACAGCAGAACGCTCCTTCCCATGGCAGAGGACCTGCTGAAAAACGCAGAGATCGACATGAAGGATATCGACCGGTTCGCCGTGGCGCAGGGGCCCGGTTCCTTTACAGGGATCCGCATCGGGATCTCCACGGTCAAGGGACTTGCCTGGGCGCTGGACAAGCCCTGCGTCGGTGTGTCCACTCTGGAAGCCATGGCCTGGAACGGGTGTGTCCAGAATGACCTTGTGTGCTGTGTCATGGACGCGCGGAGAAGTCAGGTCTATAATGCTCTGTTTGAGATTCAAAACGGCAGGCCGGTGCGTCTCTGCGAAGACCGCGCCATCTCACTGGAGGATCTGACCGAACACCTACGCGGGCTGGACCGTTCCGTGTTTCTCATCGGGGACGGCACCGCACTGACGGAAGAGCATCTTCAGAAACAGGGCCTTCCCTGCCGGGCTGCACCGGAGAACCTGCGGTGGCAGAACGCCTACGGTGTTGCCATGGCCGCAAGAGAGCAGCCTTCCATTCACGTCGATCAGTTGCTTCCGTTCTATCTTCGTCTTTCCCAGGCGGAGCGGGAACGTCAGGCACGTTTGGATAAGTAATTTAATAATATTGAAGGAGAAGAATATGAATAACGTATGTGTCTTTGATCATCCCCTAATTCAGCACAAACTTTCTATCCTCCGAGATAAGAATACCAGTGTAAAAGAATTCCGTGAGCTGGTCAGTGAAATCGCAATGCTGATGTGCTATGAGGCAACCCGCGACCTTCCCCTGGAAGAGATTGAAGTGGAAACGCCCATCGCCGTCGCAAAGGCAAGACGTATCTCCGGCAAGAAGCTGGCCGTCGTTCCCATTCTCCGTGCCGGTCTTGGCATGGTGGACGGTATGGTAAGCCTGATCCCCAACGCCAAAGTCGGCCATATCGGTCTGTTCCGCGATCCTGAAACCAAGGAGCCGGTGAAATACTATTTCAAGATGCCCCCCGATATTGCGGAACGCGATGTCATCGTCGTTGACCCCATGCTGGCAACCGGCGGTTCCGCCTCCGCAGCCATCTCCTTCATCAAGGAAACCGGTGTCTCCCGCATCAAACTGATGTGCATCATCGGAGCCCCGGAAGGTGTCGAACGCATGCAGCAGGATCATCCCGATGTGCCTATCTACATTGCCGCGCTGGATGAGAAGCTCAACGAAAACGCCTATATCGTTCCCGGTCTGGGCGATGCCGGCGACCGTATCTTCGGTACCAAATAAAAAAATCAAGGACAGCAGAAAAACTGCTGTCCTTTTTTGTTTCTTGTTCGTCAGGATAGGTTTCCGGATTCGTACATCAGCGCCGTCAGTGCCACGATGGGAGCGGTCTCACAACGCAGGATGCGGTTTCCCATGGTGCACACCTGGATCCCCAGTTTCCGTGCCATGTCCGCCTCATAGCTTTCAAATCCGCCTTCCGGACCGGTGATGATACAGGCGGTCTTGACCTCCCTGCTCTTTTTCAGGGCCTCATTTAAGGGAACTCTCTCCCCGGTCTCATACATCATAAGAGGAAGTTCCGTGTGGATCGCCTCATTGAGGGCATTGACATAGTCTCCCGCCCAGGCCACTTCCGGAATGATCCCTCTGCCGGACTGTTTTGCTGCTTCTTCGGCGATGCGCTGCCAGCGTTCCACTTTCTTCTGGGGATCGTCCAGCTTCGCCACACAGCGGTTGCTCTGGAAAAAGCCGATATTGGTCACACCGCATTCTACGGCCTTCTGCAGGATATAATCCGTCCGGTCATTTCCCTTGGGAAGACCGCACAGCAGCGTCACTTCAATGGACGGTTCCGTATCGCACTCCTTTTTCCGTACGATCTCCAGCTGGGCTTCCCCTTTTTCGCTGTTGACGAGACGGCATTCATAATCATATCCGTCACCGTCACACACCGTGACCATCTCTCCGGGTCGGATGCGGAGCACGCGGATGTGATCGGCATCCCTTCCCCGTATATAAACCATTCCGCCGGCCAGATTGGTTCCGGCAACGAAGAATCTAGGCATTGTCTGTTCCTCCTCTTCTGAGGTCTGTTCCTGCCAAGTATATCATAAAACCACCGCAGTAATCATCCTTTTTCTTGTGTTTTGACCCCCTTTCTGCCAGGGAATTTCGTTCTTGACTTTATATATGTTCTGCATTATAATATGCAAGCTGACAATTTACTGATCGAACAACATGCAGAAGTCGCGTAGTTGGTCGAGCGCGCACGATTGGAAATCGTGTAAACGTCAAAAGCGTTTCGAGGGTTCGAATCCCTCCTTCTGCGCCACATTGGTACCCAGGCTATGATACGATAGCCTGGGTGCTTTTTATTAGTATTCCTATCTGAAAAACCAGCCATCAAACAGGTCAGCGAGGCGGAGGGTGCAAATGCGCATTTTCCTGCCTCGCTGTTTTTTGCTTTGTGATTTTGGGGGATTCCGGAATCCCGGAAAAAATGACTCCCTGCGTGTTAGCATTGCACCTGTTGACAAATAATCGATAGAATGAGATGCTGATTTCATCATAATCTGCTGAGGAGGATGAAAGAATGTACCGCACGTGGATTACGTTGTTTATCATCGTACAGGCAGTACTGACGGCCGTGCAGTATTTCACAGCCAAAAAACCAGTAAAATGGCCGCTTCGCATCGCTGTCCTGGCGGCGAAGGCACTGTGTGCCGTTGCGTTTGCTCTGCTCGTCATGGCAGGGCCGGTGTTTTTGCGCCCGGCACAGGCGCTGCTCACGGTGATTTACGCTGTCCTGCTGCCTGACGCAGTGGCCGATCTCATAACCCTGCTCATCTGGCGCAGAGATCGCAGCTTCCGTCATCTTCGTCTGGCCAGCCTCATTCTCGGCGTGGCATTCTTCGTCTACGGCACTGTCAACATGCAGGTTGTGACGCCGGAGTACCACAGCCTCGCATCGCCGAAGCTTTCAGAGGATCACAGAGTCATCTTCGTCTCCGATCTGCATGTCGGCAGCTCGCAGAGCTTTGACACGACACGCAGCACCATTGAAAAGATCGGTGCCGAGCACCCGGATTACATTATTCTCGGCGGCGACATCACAGATGATTACACCTCGAAAGCCGAGATGGAGGAGACATATCGGCTCTTTGGCGCCCTTGGCGTGCCGGTCTTTTACATTGACGGCAACCACGAGCTCGTCCAGTACCCGGAATACAATCCGAATGGCATTGAGTATACCCGCGAGGAGCTTTTGCGTGCAGTCGAACGAAACGGAATTACGGTTTTACGTGATGAATTTATGACCCTTGCGCCCGATCTTCTGCTGCTGGGAAGAGAGGATCTGGCGGACCCGTCTCTGCGCAAAGCAGTTGAAAAGCCCGACACGGACAGCTTCTTCCTCATCGCTGACCATCAGCCGGTGAGTATCCGGGAACATCGGGATCTTGGCGCGGATCTTCAGCTCTCCGGCCATACGCATGCCGGACAGTTTTTCCCGCTGAAGCTTCTCTATCCGCTGTTAACACCGACATACGGCGAGTACGAGTACGACAACGGTACGAAACTCTACGTCAGCGCCGGGGCCAGCGGCTGGAGGTTTCCGTTCCGCACAGAGGCGCACTGTCGCTTTGACGTTGTGGATCTTATTCCCTCTTAAGCCGCAACAATCCGGCAAGATCGTATGACAGCGGAAATCCTGACACAAGAAGAAACTCCGATTTGAGAGGATCCGAGTTTCTTTTTTATCCTGTTTCCTGTAGACGATGCTATTATTTTTGAGATATACTCTTGTTGTACTTCCAAATTATAACAATGTGGTGCCCAACTTCGTACATGCACCGGAAAGGTGAAGCACATGAAACGATTAATCCCCCTTCTGATCGCGTTTGCGATGATCCTGTCTCTTTCCGCCTGCGGCAAAAAGGAGGCCGTCGGTTTCTCAGACCAGACCCGTAAGGCCGTCGCGGATTTTACAGCCATGTACGGCAAAGACAGTGCAGATTATAAGGGAAACGCCTATGTTGTCAGCGACTTTGACAATACCACGGCCGTTTTCGATATCACTTATCAGACCATCGTCTGCCAGCTCGAGCGCATGGCATTTGCCATGGATGCTCATGAACTGGAGATGGCACTAGCTGTGGGGCTGGATCTGAATGCCGATCAGAATGCTGACTGGATCGCAGATATCACCACTGCCTATTCCCACCTCTGGAACACTTACGGACCATTCACGGCCGCTGGTGTGGACGAAGAGACGCAAAAGGCCATGCAGTCCGACCCGTGGTGGATGGAGTTTGCCGCCAAGATGCGTGCCTTCCTGTACCATGTGGAAGACACCACTCCGGAAGAGATCAACTATGCCTGGATCCTTTATTGGTTTACCGGCATGACCCCGAACGAAGTATACGATCTGTTCTATCGTTCCTGCAGTGAGAAAGAAACCGTGGAATCCGAATGGATCACCTGGACATCTCCAAAGGAGATCGAATCCCTGCTGGGTGTGATCGAATGTGCATTTCAGAACGGTGTTTCCGTGACACAGGACGTCAAGGATATGTTCACGACGTTCCATGACAACGGGATCGATGTATGGATCTGCTCCGCTTCACATCTGGACGGCGTTCGCGCTGCCGTGGACGCATTCGGTCTCAGTGACTGTGTCACCGGTGTGATTGGCATGACGCAGGCTATGGAAAACGGTGTCTATGCACCGTCCTACGACTATGAAAACGGTTACGCATGGGATAATCTCGGTGGAGGAAACTGGCAGGCATCGGAATACCCCATTCACGCGCTGCCCGGTATGGAAGGCAAAGTGACTGCGGTGGAAAATGCTCTTGTGCCCCGCTATGGTTGCGGACCGCTGGCAGGATTCATGGATTCCAGCGGTGACTTCAACTTCTGCACCGAGTTTGACTCCATGCGGTTCGTCATCTGCTATAACCGTGCCAACCGTAAAATCACGGAAGGCGCCGGTCTGATTGCAGTACTTGCCGTCTACCAGCAGGAAACCCTCGGCTATGATCTCGCCAAGGCAAACGCAGCCGGTGACACCTATTATGTCCTGCAGGGACGCAACGAGAACGGACTTCGTACCATGCGTCCCTCCAATGAAACGATACGGCTCGACGAGAAGAAAGCACAGCTGTTTGCCAACAAGGACAACGAGGCTCTTCTCCAGTATGCCATCGATCACTCCATGACCACAGCGGATTTTCTGAATACCTTTGCCAAAGCGACATCGTCCGACGCTGCCGTCAATCCCCTTGGCCTTGATTTCGGCCATCTGGATAACTATCGCGGCTATCACAGTGTTGCGGACCCTGTATCTGCCGAACAGCAGCCTGCTGCCTGACAGTCATTTAGAGCAAAAGAAATCCCGTCTCGGAATCGTTTCCGGGACGGGTCTTTCTGTATATAATTTGATGCACGGCAGGCTGATTAACTCAAATATTGACATTTTCCACAGAGTTTTCCACAATTATGTCAACTGCTTTTCCGCCGTCAGTACATGAAGTACGTCCTCCTCCACGTGAAAGGTGATGTTATATCCGCCGAAAAGTACTCCATAGGTCCTGCCCGGATCGTTCTGATACGTAGGACGGGGATCGTTTTTCAGCACATCTTCCACCTTTGCCGTCAGATCCTCTCCGAGAATGTTTCGGACCTCCTTCGGAATGACCACACGGACCTGCAGATCCGATGCATCGGAAAGAAACCCGCAGGAAGCATCGGGAACGGAGTCGGCGTATGGGATATAGGGTTTGATATCCAGGATCGGAGTCCCGTCCATCAGATCCGGACCCTGTACCAGGATCACAGGGCCTTCCGGATCATCCAGCAGCACTCCGGAAATCTTCACACAGCTCAGTCCGATGGGGTTGGGCCGGAAGGGTGACCGTGTGGCAAATACGCCCATGCGCCGGTTTCCTCCCAGTCTCGGCGGGCGGACCGTCGGTGACCATGCTTTGCCGCGATTTTCGGAAAACTCCCAGATGAGCCAGATATGACTGAATCCCTCCAGGCCGCGCACCGCTTCCGGATCCCGGTATTCCGGCTGAAAAACGATCCTCCCCTGTACCGAGGGTGCCAGACCGCTCTGACGGGGAATTCCAAATTTTTCATTGTAATCTGTATGGATATATGCGATGATGTTTTCTGTTACCTGTTTCATTTTTTTCACCAAAGTTAACACTTTCGGGATGATTCCTGTTATACTAACTATATCATTTTTTACTGGAGTACACCATGGAAGAAAAGAAGAAACTGCTTCTCATTATCAACCCTGTGGCCGGAAAAGCGGAAGTACGTCAGCATCTCGTACCTGTTCTGGAGATCTTTGAGTCCGCAGGATATATCGTGACCGTATTCGTTACCGGCAAGTCCGGAGATGCCACGAATATCATTATCAAGTACGGCAAGGAGTATGATCTTATCGTATGCTCCGGCGGAGACGGCACCATCAGCGAAGTCACCACCGGCATTATCAAAGCAGGGATCTATGTCCCTGTCGGATTTATGCCTGCCGGCAGCACCAATGACTTTGCCGCCTATCATGACCTTCCTAATGACATGGAGAAAGCCGCACGACAGATCGTTCTCGGCGATCAGCGTCCCGTTGATGTAATCTCCTATAATAACGAGCACTTTTCCATCAATGCCTCAGACTTCGGAATCTTTACCTGGATCTCCTATTCCACCTCACAGCGTCAGAAGAACATGCTGGGTGGGCTGGCCTATGTACTGGAAGGAGTCAAGGATTTCAGAAAGCTGCGCAGCCAGTATGTAAAAGTCACCGCCAACAACATGGTCTTTGAAGGGGAAATCCTCTTCGGTCTTATCTGCAATGCCACCCGTGTGGTGGGAACACTGACGAAAAAAGGCAAGATCATTCAGGGGGATGACGGGATCATGGAGATCGGACTGGTGGAAAAACCGAAAAACGCCATTGAGTTTCAGAGCATCATCAAGTCCGTTCAGTCCGGTGAACTGACGCATAAGAACATCCATTTCTTCAAGGCAAAAAAGATCGTCCTGGAGACGACGGAACCTCTGGACTGGTCCATGGACGGAGAACACTACGTCTCTCCCCTTCGCTGTGAGATCGAAAGCCTGCGTCACCGCATCACGCTGATTTGCTGATCCAATCCTGACAGAGCAAAACTCCCTGCCTTCCGGCAGGGAGTTTTTTGATTGTATGTGTCTTATTCGTAGTGGGTCCGGATGTAGTTTTCCCACATACCGTATCCCTCAGCTGTCAGGTGAATGCCGTCCCAGGACATATCGGAAGGAAGGTTTCCCTCTTCATTCACAAGAGCAGAATAAACATCCAGATAGTAGCAGCCCTTTTCTCCTGCCAGTTTGCGCAGGATCTTGTTGTACTTCTGTATATTCTCCTTATTGAAACTGGTACTGGACACCGACTCCTCCGCCGTTACGGGAAGCAGCGACATGATATAGACATCCGTTGATGGCTGGATCTCCCGGATCGCGTCGATCATCTCGCTGTAGAGACGCTTGAAGTAATCCTCTTCAAAGGTTATCTCATTGATACCAAGTTCAATATAGACCTTATGGTACTTCTTCCCTTCCATCTCGCCCAGGACTTCATCCTTGACGTTATAGACGGAAAGACCGGTCTTGGAATAATAGTCTGCCGTAGTCAGTCCGGAAAACAGTTTCAGACCGTCCACCAGAGAGTTGCCGATAAAAGCGGCATCCGTGAAGTACTCGTTGTCCTTTGCCTTCTTTTCCTTCGGCTCCACGGTTTTCACGGAATCCTTGCCCAGTGTCAGCTTGAATTTCGTTCTCATGCTGCTTGCCATCACACGGGTGATGGCCGCTGCCACTTCCTGACGGGCGATCTTGGAGTCCGGCTTGAAGTTCATCATCTGATCCGTTCCGGAGAAGATCCCTGCCCGGTACATGGTGTAGATCGCCTCGGCGTCATCACGTTCCATGGACACATCGGGGATGGCACCGTCATCCACCTTATTGATGGAGGGCAGCATTTTTCCGGGTACCGCGTTCACCAGCATCTGACAGAACTTGCCGCGTGTGATGGATGCCTCGTAATTCGATACTTCCTTATCCAGGATCTTATGCTTCAGGGCATAATCGATATAGGTCACATACCACGGCTCCGTATCCGGGAAGGTGGCTCCTTCACGGAGCAGAGTATTGTTCAGATTGCAGAGCATTGCCATGGCGGAAGCCACGTTGAACTCCTTCAGCGGCTCGAAATGGCTGTCGTCCGGTCCCCTCATATAATTGTTCTCGTACACGTAAGCGATATACGGCAGGAACGGAGAGTCCGGAGCCACGTCCAGAAAACCGTTTTCATAAGCGCTGCCCAGTTCAAAATCGTCCGTACGGCTGCACGCCGTCAGAGCCAGCGAGATGACAAGAAGGATCGTTATAATAAAATAGGAGTATTTTCGGATTAATCTTTCCATACAAACACCATAATCTATTGTTTACATAATGCCTTATTATCATATCACCGAACCGTGGTTTCTGCAATATCCATTCCTGTCTGTTTCCCGCTTTTTCCATCAAAAAACCACGGAATTCTTTCCGTGGTTTTTCTTTCATGTCATTTGAATCACAGAACCAGAGACGGTGCGGAGTACACTCGTGCCTGCAGTTCGGAATTGAGCATGTAAAGGCCTTTCGGATCTCCGCCGAACAGTTCCATCTTGGAAATGTTGTCCTGAGCGTTCATCTCCTCCTCGCCCTGCTCTTTCACAAACCAGTCCAAAAACTGCAGCGTGCGGTAGTCCTTTACTTCGCTGGCAGCAGCATAGATCCCGTTAATGAGGGATGTGACATACTCCTCATGCTCCAGAGCCATCTTCAGCGGATCCATAAGATCTTTGAATTCCTTATCCGGCTTGGCAATGGCTTTCAGTTCCACATGCTGTCCGTTGTTATGCAGATACTGCAGCATCAGCATGGCATGATCCCGTTCCTCCTGAGCCTGAATGGTAAACCAGTTCTGAAAACCGGCAAGTCCCTTATCGGCATAGAAATTGGCCATATCCAGATACAGATAGGCAGAATACAGTTCCTTGTTGATCTGATCATTCAGCAATTCATATACTTTAGCGTCCATAGAAAAGACCCTCCATCCATTAATTTTTACTCATTATATCCAATGGAGAAAACCAATACAAGCAAAAGAATCACTTTTCCATTCCGCTCATCAGCTCCAGTGCACGGAAAATGCTGTCGTTGGAAAGCATGAGAAACATGGACGTAAACTCTTCATCCGACAGTTCCATTCCGTTCTGAAACCATTTCTGTGCCACTCCGAAAAAGGCCATGGTATGGTATCTTGTCAGATACTCCAGCTGTGTCTTTGAAATGGACATATGCTCCGTATGATCCGTTTCCCACTCCTCTATGAGCTGCAGAACATAGCTCTCCATCATGATACCGATAACATTGGACATGGACTGGAGAAATTCCGGAGAGTATCCGGATGACAGGATCTTTGTGATATAGCTGCGGTTGTTCCGGATAGCGGATGTGATCATTCCCATATACAGGGTCCAGTTGGAAGCCGTCAGCTTCGTTTCCTCCGTGTAGGAGAAAAACTTCGTAAAACACATCCAGTCTAGCAATTCCGCTATGCTGTGATAATGATAATAGAACGTTTTCTTGTTGATGTTTGCTTCCTCCGTCAGTTCCCGAACGGTGATGGAATCCAGTTCCTTTTGATCCATCAGCCGAAGCAGTGCATCCGCGATCTGCTGGCAGGTATTTCTGGCCATAATATCCGGTCCTTTCTTTTTTTCGGGTCATTATACCGTTTTCGGATAATTATACCACATATGACCTATTTACATCAAACCATTTTCAAGTTACAATAACACCTTGAATAAAGACTTTGAAGGGTAATGATACACCATGAGCAAACCTGTAATGATTACCGCCGACAGCACCGTGGATCTGTCCCGTGAGCTGATCGAACGTTATAATATCGGAATCATCCCTCTTACCATCACCTTAGGAGAAGAAAGCTTCCTGGACGGGTCGGGATTCACTCCCATGGACATGTTCGCCCGTTACCACGAAGACGGAAGTCTTCCCAAGACCGCAGCTCCCAATATCCAGGATTTTACCGATTTCTTTGAAAAATACACCAGTCAGGGCTACGAGATCGTCCATCTGGATATCAGCGCGGAACTGTCCAGTTCCTACAACACTGCCTGCCTGGCAGCCGAGGACATGGAAGGCGTCTACGTGATCGACAGCCTCATGCTCTCCACGGGCATCGGACTTCTGGCCATTGAAGGTGCCGAGTGCCGGGACCGCGGGATGAGTGCATCGGAAATCGCCGATCATCTCAACGAGGTACGTCATAAGGTATCCACCAGTTTTGTTCTGGACACCCTGGAGTTCATGTGGAAAGGCGGCCGCTGCACGGCAGTCACTGCATTCGGTGCCAATCTTCTGAAGATCAAGCCCGGCCTGGAAATGGCAGACGGCAAGCTGGATATCTACAAGAAATACCGCGGTAACATGAACCATGTTTACGAGCAGTATATCCTGGAACGCCTTGAAGGAAAGAAGATCCGTCCGGGTCATATCTTCCTGACGGAATCCGGTGAGATCGAAGAAGAGACCATCGCACATCTGAAAGAACTCATCCGTGAGAAATCCGGCTGCACGGAAGTGCATCATACCTATGCCGGCTGCACGGTATCTTCGCACTGCGGTCCCCGCTGTCTGGGTGTTCTGTTCATCGAAGAATAAAAAAGTATGCATCAAAAAAACGATCGAATCCGCATTGATATGTACCCAGAATCCTGGACACATAGAATAATTATGAATTAGGCGCAAGAGATGGATGCTTTCCTGTATTTAATGGGAGGCATCCAGTTTGTTTTTGCCTGAATCCGTTCGTTGTTGTAATAGCGTATATATTCGTCCATAGCTTCTGAGAACTTTTCAAAGGAAGTATATTCCTTCTCATGCCCATAGAGCATCTCATTCTTCAATCTACCAAAGAATGTTTCCATGATGCAGTTGTCATAGCAGTTTCCTTTGCGAGACATGGATTGGATGATATGATGTTTTTCAAGTCTCTTCCTGAAGTATTGATGCTGGTACTGCCAGCCCTGGTCCGAATGGAAGATCAGACCATCCACATGAGGGAATTTTTTGAATGCACCATCGAGCATCCTCTTAATCTGCTCAAGGTTCGGCGAAAGAGATAGATCATAAGAGATGATCTCATTGGTGTTCATATCCAAGATTGGCGACAGATAGCATTTGCCCCATGGAAGATTGAACTGGGAGACATCGGTCGTCCATTTTTGAAGTGGCCCTGTCGTGCTGAAGTCTCGATCGATGATGTTTTCAGCAATCCTGCCCTTTTCACCTCGGTAAGAATGGTATTTCTCCTTAGGACGTTTTCCCTTAAGATCCATGGTGTGCATAAGGCGCTGCACTCGCTTATGATTGACCTTATGACCACGGTTTAAAAGCTCACGGTGGACTCTTCTGACCCCATACCTTCCTTTGTTTTTCTTGAAGATCTCCCGAATCTCACCCATAAGATCCTGATTTCGGATAGCCACCACATCCGTTTTGGAAATCTCAAAGTAATAGGTGGACTTGGCCATTCCCATTGCCTTTAAAAGGTATTTCAGTTGGAATCCTTTTTCCCGGAGTTCTTTGATGA
>CAJGCI010000022.1 GCA_904501855.1 Oscillospiraceae bacterium
AAACGTGGATTTTCCCGAACCGGAAGGCCCGATAATGGAAATGACTTCCCCTTCATTGACCTGCATGGAGATGTCCTGTAATACGGTAAGATCTCCAAAAGATTTTTTGATGTTGTTCATTTGCAGAATCACAGAACCACCTCCTTACTGATAATAGGCAAGCTTCTTTTCCAGCTTGCCCATGGCCCAGGATACGATGGCATTGAGAACGAAATAAAAAACACCTGCAATAAACAGGGGGAGCATGCTTTTTGCCCCTTGACCCATCCGTCCTGCGGCAGTGATCTGTTTTGCCAGCGTAAACATCTCCGGCGGTGTCGTTGCCAGAACGAAGGCCATGGAAGTATCCTTCACCAGAGTAATGATCTCGTTGGTCGTCGGAGGAATGACCCGTTTCACCATCTGGGGAAAAATGATCTTCATAAAGGTCTGACCGCGGGTATATCCCAGCACCTCAGCAGCCTCATACTGACCGATGGGAATGGAATCGATGCCTGCACGATAAATCTCCGCAAAATAGGCGGAATAATTGATGACAAATCCGATGATCAGAGCGGCAAACCTCCACTCTTTCGTCAGGGTCATGCCAAACAGGAAGAAGGGTCCGTAAAAGACCACTAACAGCTGCAGCATCAACGGCGTGCCGCGAAGGATGTCGATAAATACACGCACGATCCAGCTCAGTGGCTTGAACTTCGACCGCCGTCCGAAACAGACGATCAGTCCCAGAGGCAGTGAAAATATCAGCACCAGAAAGAAGATGATCAGCGTCATCTCCAGGCCTTCAAGCAGCTGTGTACACATTTGCTGAAAAGTCAATCCGATTTCTCCTCTCTCATCGTAAAATCACAAAAAGGACGGCGGGGCTCCCGCCGTCCTGCGTTGTAATGCGATCAACGAAGTATTATTCGGCTTTTCCTCCGTTGAGGTAGTACTGGGCAACACCGATGTCGATGGCCACAGCATCGTACAGTCCGGAGTCCAGTCCGAGCACAGCAGAGTTATAGTCCGGAGTCTGCTCCAGAGAAGCAAAGGTTTCTGCCAGATCGGTGGCATCGCCTTCCGTCAGTGCGGTAAGTGCCGAGGAACCGGCCTGGGTGACAACGTTCTTGCCTTCCAGATCTGCCAGAGTCTCAATACCGGTATCGCTGCGGGTCAGCATCACGATGCTGTTGTCGATATAGGCATCCGACCAGGTGTAATTTGCCTCACGTCCGGTCATGGTAAAGCCGTTCCAGATGCAGTCGATGGAGCCGGATTCCAGTTCCATATCCTTGGAGTCCCAGTCGATGGGCTGCTTTTTCAGTTCCCATCCGTAGATCTCGCAGACTTTCTCGGCCATTTCCAGATCAAAACCGGTGTATTCTCCGGTCTTCTCATCTTTGTATCCATAAGGAGGGTACTCTGCGTCGAAGCCGACGACCAGTGTTGCACGAGCCTTCATCTCGGGGCTAGCGCTGTCCATATCAAACTCGATGGCGTCTGCCTCGTCCAGGCAGATCATGTCAACCAGATCATAATCCGGCTTTGCAGCGATCTCTTCCATGGTGCCGTCTTTAAACAGCTGATACACACCAGCCAGAACGGCGTCACGAAGCTCTTCATTGCCTTTCTTGAACCCGATACCATACTGTTCGGTGGAGATGGGTTCCTCCAGCATCACATAGCTGACATCTGCTGCTGCAGTGTCTTCTGCACTATCCTCTGCCGGAGCAGTCGTCTCTGCAGCGCCGCAGGCGCACAGGACGAAGATCATGCACAATGCTAAAAGCAGTGCAACATATTTTTTCATAACGAAACCTCCGCTTGTTTTTTATAATTCGCTAATATAATAGCACATTAGCGGAATAAAGCAAGGAATATTTACCTCAAAATCCATATGAACCGTTTTCCGAAAAAAACAGGATGCCGGATTTCGGCATCCTGAAGAAACAATGCTGTTTTATAACGGGTTCTTTTTGATCTGCGCCCATCGTCTGGGATACTGTTTTGCCGTGATCCCGTCTTTGCTGACAGTCACCAGACTGTGGGTGACATCCGTTCCGGGGATGGTGTAGTCCTCCTTTACCGCCGGTTTTCCTCCCAGCCTTCGGACGGCCTCCCGGGCCTCCGTGATCTCCTCTTCGCAGTCCGGTCCTTTCATGGCGATGAACTGACCGCCCTGTCTGGTATAGGGAATACAGAGTTCTGCCAATACCGATAGTCTTGCCACGGCCCGGGACGTCACCAGATCAAAGCGTTCCCGGAACTCAAGCGGCAGCTCCTCCGCCCGGGCATGCATGCAGGTGATGCCCGTCAGCTGCAATGCTTCACAGGTCTCCTGAAGAAAGCGGATCCGCTTATCCAGACTGTCGATGAGGACAAACTGCGTCTCCGGACAGAGGATCTTCAGGACCATTCCGGGAAATCCGGCTCCGGTCCCGATATCCGCAACGGTCTTTCCTTCCAGGGTACCGTGATTGAGTAGCGCGGCACTGTCCAGAAAATGAAGCTGTGCGGTATCCTTCTCCCCTTCGATGGCCGTGAGGTTCATGACCTTATTCGTTTTCTCCAGAAGAGTATAGTAACGGCGGAACCGGTCCAGTACGGTCCCGTCATACGGGATCTTCCACTCCGTCAGTCCCTGCTCCAGATATTCCACCAGGATCATTTTCCTCACCACCTGCCATATAAAAAGAGATGCATCCCTGATGAATGCACCTCATGCTATCATATTTTGTTTTCAAGTTCAACTTATCGGTAGAACACATGATCCCCGATCGTGGTGATATAGGACAACCCGCTGAAGAGCACGCCTGATGTGGAGGGATTCTGGAAAAACAGTGCGTCTCCCACCGTATTTACGCCCTCCAAACACAGATAGGATGCCAGCACTGCCTCGTCGCTGGGTGCGGCGTTGATGCTGCCGTTGCGTACCGGATCAAACTGACCGGCCTGATACACCACATCGTAGACCGTGTTGGGGAAGCGTTCGCTGGCCACGCGGTTCAACACGACATTGCCCACCGCGATCATGCCCTCAAACGGCTGGTTGCCGGATTCCGCCCAGATGATCCGGGCGAGAAGATCCTGTTCCCGGGCACCGTAATAGGACTCACCGTTCTCCAGCAGAGCCATGTTCGAGGTATCCAGTTCGATCCCCCGCAGCTCCGCATTCCAGGTAAGGCCCAGCCCGAATATCTTTGCCAGGACCCGAAGCGGATAATAGGCAACGCCTTCCACTTCCACAATACCTTCCGGCATATACAGGTACCGTCCGTTCGCGGTACAATACTGATTTCCGCCATGATACTGGATCAGCAGATCATCACCGGAGAATTCCGAGTCCCCGGTATCAAAATCATACCAACCGCTGCCGTCGATCCCGTAGATCAACGCCATCTCATCCGCCGAGGTATAGGCCTGTCCGTTTACCAAGATGCACCGGTTTTCCAGCAGTCCGTTGACATAAACAGGAAGTTCCTCCTTCCCGGCGCTTTCCTGGGCAACAGCAGGCAATGCGATCACCAGAAGCACCAGAGCGGATGCAAGAATCAAAGCGATGGTTGTTCGCTTCATTTTCATACTTTTCTCCTGCGGTCATTATGGGAATCCATGGATTTGCATGCATGGAATGGATCATAATGACAGGGTCTGCCTGTGGCAGACAGTTTTTTCCTTCTTGCGTCAACGATTATATCGGCTGATAAAAAAACGGTTCAATTTATATTTTGCACAAACACCGCCTCTCAACAGCCCTGATTTTTGAACCGTCCATCTCTGTTTACTATATATTGTGTTAACGACTGTTTACTTTTCTCAACAAGTTGTGTTGTATAAAATATCCAAGTTCAGCCTTGAAAATTGTGCATTATGGATAGTCTCCCCAAAAAGAAAAGGAACCTGAAATTAAGGTTCCTTAATAATTATCCAAAAAGGTATTATGTTAACCGCTCAGACTGTTTCCAGACATTTTTTCAGTGCTTTTGACAGCTGATCTGGACAGGAAGTCGGACGAAAACCGCATTTGATACCCTCCATCTTGTCGATGGCATCCTGAGCCTTCATCCCCACTACGAGCCTGGAAATGCCCTGAAGGTTGCCGTTGCAGCCCCCCTCCACTTCCACTTTCGTGACAATTCCGTCTTCCACGGCAACATGCATCAGATACGAACAGGTCCCCTGAGGACGATATTCCACTTCCATACGTTCTTTCCTTTCCGTTAAAAACCGTTCCGGCATTTGGTTTACATAATACCATACCGGAATCTTTGTTCCTTATTTTCGGGTCACACGTCCGATTTCCCGGTAAAACACGTTCCCGTCTTCTCCCCGCTTTGACTCCATCAGGCACACATGGGAAAGCTCCATATGATCGCGGGGCACTGCCACTGCGGCACCCTTCGGCGCAGCAACACGCCGCGCGACGGTAATGTGTGCCAGAAACGGATGAGGATCGAATGGAATCCCGTCTTTCCGGAACTCCTTCCGCAGTGCCTGTACATATTCCTCCAGTTTCGGATTCTCCCGGGTCCCCGCCCAGTACAGCTGGCCGAAATGACCGAGTTTCTCAAGTTCCAGTGTCACACACGGGACCGGTACCCGTTCCATGGCACGCAGGACGGAATCCGGATCTTCATATTCCCCGATAAACACAACCGTCATATGGAGGTTTTCTTTTCTGGTGAAGTTTCCGCGGAAATCCTTCCGGACCATCTCCTTCTGCAGTTCCGTCAGAGAATGCTTCATCGAATGTGTCATGGGGATGGATACGAAGAGCCTCATACCGGACACGCTCCGTTCCCGCTCTCTCCCCGCCAGGCGAATTCACATCCGCAGTAATCCTGCCGGTAGAGGTCGTATTGTCTTGACAGCTCGATGGATCTTTTATAACCGTTCCGCTTTTTGAAATCCGAGGGAAGGAACCGAACGCCGTATTCCCGTCCGATCTCCTCTCCCAGCGTATTGATCTTCTCCGCATTCTTGTGCGGGGAAACGGTCAGAGTGGTACAGTACAGTCCGATCCCGAGTTTTCTCGCCGTGCCGGCGGCTTCGTGCAGCCGCAGACGGAAACACTCGGCACACCGCAGACCGCCTTCCGGTTCCCCTTCCAGTCCGGATACCGCCTGAAGGTATCGATCATGATCATATTCCGGTATCACGACGGACACCTCATCCTTCAGTCCCAGAGATTCGATGATCTTCCTCTGATAGTGCAGACGTTTGTCATTCTCCTCCGAAGGCCAGATGTTCGGGTTGTACCACAGCAGTGTCACTTTATAATACTGAGTCAGGTATTCCAGCACATAACTGGAACAGGGGCCGCAGCATGAATGGAGGAGCAGCTCAGGCCGCTCCCCATGTAATGATTCGATCTCTTTATCCAGTTTTAACTGATAGTTCTCACTCATGTTGTCTTTCAGCGTTTTTTCTTTTTCTTCTTACGGCTGCGATTGGGATTCGGTCTCGGCTTCGGTGCCGGTGCAGGCGCCGTCTCCTCCACGAATGTGACCGGAGTCGCCTCCGTCTGCTGGATGATGCGATCCATGTTATCCAGCACCGCATCCATGTCCAGTTCTTCCTTCGGTTCCTCTTCCATGAGATTGGCCAGTTTCTCGTCCACGTCCTCGATGGTCACTTCTTCGACTTCCTCTTCCGGCATGTCTTCGATCACTTCATCAAGGGACGTCAGCACTTCATCGGCATCCGGTTCCTCCGGCCACTTCTCTTCGGCAGCACCGGCGGACTGATAGGATTCTTCGTCATCGGGAGTTTCCTCGACGTACTCTTCTTCCTCTTCCGTCAGATCCAGCACGATGAGTGCCGCGGTACGGATCAGCGGTGTGGACTGATACCAGCCGGACTCATCCGCTTCC
This sequence comes from Oscillospiraceae bacterium, assembly GCA_904501855.1. Classification (GTDB taxonomy): domain Bacteria; phylum Bacillota; class Clostridia; order Oscillospirales; family Oscillospiraceae; genus UBA2922. The sequence goes on from CAJGCI010000022.1 coordinate 5,856, forward strand.
TCATACTCCGGAACTTCGGAAACAGGCGCCGGGGCCGGTTCTTCTTCCGGAACCGCGCCGGTCTTCTCCTGGATATCCGTCAGAAGATCCTGGATCCACTTTTCATCATCCTCTTCCGGGGACAGTGCCGGTTCCGCTTCCTCGATCTCCTCTTCCCGTTCCAGATCCTCAAACATCTTCACGGGAATCGCTTCTTCCAGAACTGTCTGCGGAGGAGTGACGCCGGATTCTTTTTCGGCTTCTTCAAGTTCCTCTTCCAGTGCGGATAATTCCTCGGAACGCAGCTCTTCCGCCGTTTCCGGAACTTCTTCCGGTTCTTCGATCTCCGGTTCCTTTGTCGGTTCTTCCGGTGCAGATTCTACTTCCGGTTCTTCGGATTCCACCGGTTCCGGTTCTTCCATCGGTTCTACGGATTCCGGCTCATTCTGATCCGAAACATCTTCCTCCGGGAGTTCTTCTTCCACTCCGGCTTCGGGAACGGTTTCCTCTTCGTTCCCGTCAACAGACGGCAGAGCTTCCTCCGTCTCCGGCACATCATCGAAGAGCGGTTCTTCCGGTGCAGGTTCCTCGCTTACGATCGGTTCCGGTTCCCCTTTAAACTTCCGGAACCATTCGTCTTCTTCCTGCTGGCGAAGAAGTTCATTGTCCGCTTCGGAACGCACTCTTACCGGCGGAGCCGGTCGTTTCTCTTTGGAAGACGGGACAGCCGGTTCTCTCACTTTTTCCGTGACTGTCTTTTCCTCCACCGCCGGTTCCGGCTGTTTTTCCTCTATCCGGTCATGGCGCTCCGAGGGACTGTTCTGATTTTTTATTTGGTTCTGTCCGCGATACTTGTTAAACATGAACAATCTCCAATTCAGATATAATGCAAATGTTTCTCACTCACTTTATTATTATGATACTATCATAAAACCGGCCAATAATAAACAGCAAGCTCGATGAAAACATCGGTGAGCTTGCTGTTATTGTTACTTCACTTATCATTCCGCGATGGGATCGCCCGTCGATTCTTCCGATGCGCGGACCCTTTCTTTTCTCCTTCTCTTCCGTCTCGGATCCATCCGGTCCGCCACTACGAAAAGATAGCCCACCAGCAGCGTCATGTAATAGGTCGCAAGACGCCATACCAGCATGCTCATCGTGAGATGTCTTCCGAACAGACCGCGGTATATCATCATATACCCGCCTTCACTGGCGCCGGCAGCACCCGGTGTGGGAACCAGGCTTGCACCGAGATAGAGGAGCACCTGCAGGAACATGACCCGGTAATAGGGCTGTCCGGTCATGCCGAATCCCCGGTAGGAGCAGTATGCCACCGACATGTAGGCAATGCATTCCAGGAAGGCGCATCCCAGCGCGTAGACGATGAGTTTTTTGTTCTTCGACCCTTCCACATACGCGGTGTGGTATTCCTCCACGAACTTACGGAGCTTCTCGATGGCGTGAGAGGGTTCCAGCCCTCTGGATGTAAACAGTTCCACGCCGAAGATACCCTTCAGCACCGCCGTACCGATAGCGGTGATCCACTGCGGTTTCAGCGCGGACAGCGCCACGGCACCCAACGCAAGGATCTGCAGAAACAGTCCCAGCATCAGGAACGGGACCCAGGCTGCACCGGAATCCAGAAGCACCCGGCTGTAGATCGCAAACCCCAGGATTCCCAGAGAGACCAGTGCGATCTTCCAGTACATGTATACCATGCAGATCACCGAGGTGGAGGTTCCGGCTGAGATCCCCTTCTTGTGCATGTGATAGATCTGAAACGGCTGACCACCGGATGCCAGCGGTGTGACCGCGGAATAGAAAAAGCCCAGCATCGTCGTGGTCAGGCTGTCCCTGAAATGCTGCGGACATCCGAAAGACTGTGTCACGAACATGTATTTCAGGGCATCGAACACGTAATAGAGCAGCATGCAACCGATCAGTGCCAGGATCCACATCGGTTTCATGGAAGCAAACGCTGTCATGACCTGTTCGTGATCCAGCTCCATCATCAAATACAGTGCCAGCAGCACGGTACAGACGATCAGGATGATGCCGACCCATTTGTTTTTTCTCTTATCTGTTGTCATTACAAAATACCCTATGCAAGAATACAGATTTTCACCACCGAGATTATATCAGAGGGCATATGGGTAGTCAAATCAGGAATCCGGTCCTCTCCCCCATGTTCTGCCCCTGCCGGAAGCAGTCCGCTCCCGTCACGATTTTGATCCGTTTTCCTTGACGCATCATTTCAGGATTGTTATCATGTTCCTAATAATGAAAGAGGAGTTCCAATCATGGATTCACGTACTAGCAAGATCAATTATTATCTGGATATTGCGGATTCTGTTTCCGAACGCGCCACCTGTCTGAGAAGAAAATACGGCGCCATCATCGTAAGAAATGATGAGATCATCTCCACCGGCTATAACGGTGCCCCCCGCGGAAGACTCAACTGCTCCGACATCGGAAAATGCGCCCGGGAAGCCATGCACATCCCTTCGGGACAGCGCTATGAACTGTGCCGCAGCGTTCACGCGGAAGCCAATGCCATCATCTCCGCATCCCGCCGGGATATGATCGGTGCCACGATCTATCTGGCCGGCCGCAGCGGCAAGGACAATTCCCTGCTGTCCGATGCCATGTGCTGCTCCATGTGCAAGCGCATGATCATCAACGCCGGTATCGAACAGGTCATCATCCGGGTCGGCGAAGGTCCGGAGGATTACATCACCCTGAATGTTCAGGAATGGATCGACGATGACGATTCCCTGTTCAAGGAACTGGGAGACATCCCCCTGTAAACAGATCATGACAACGGAAAAGACAAGCAGCTCGATGATGAGCCGCTTGTCTTTCTTTCTATGTGTCAGTTGTCCTTGATCCATTCCTCTTCCCCGGCAGGGATCTCGCCCCGCTTGGGGATCTGCTCGGGATGAACATCATCCGGCTGCACGATCCCGGTGGAGATCGGCTGGACTGCCGGACTGTCTTTGAGGAACTCGTCGTCATTCCAGAGGGTTTCCGGTCTTACACCGTTCACTGCAGGCTCGGCCTTTGCCGGCTTCTCTTTCACGGTTTTGGGAACCGTGCTTCCCTGTTTTCTGGCCTGCTTTTCGTCCCGCCGTTTCTGATTTATTTCCTTGATCTGCATGTTCCATTTATTGAATATGGAGAACAGAGGCCAGGAGAACAGCGCAAAGACGATGAGGATCAGAGCGCCCTTGAAGTTCAGTGGTGTCAGTGTGAACCATTTGGGGATCACGAAATAACAGAAGGCATATACAACGGTCACGCCGACGAACATCACCTTGCGGATGGTGTTGAAGGGCTGGCTGGTGCGGAATACCATCATCAGTCCCACGATGCCCATCACGCCGGTGCAGATGGTGCTGAGAAGTCCGTCATTAATATTGAAGGCCAGATAGAACAGCATGATCCCGATGACCAGAACCAGATCCGTCATCGCCGTCGGCAGCGCACGGTGGATCACGTTCCGCAGGAACCTTCCGCTGATGAGATCCTCATTGGGCTCCAGTGCCAGAACAAAGGACGGGAATCCGATGGTCAGTCCGTTCACCAGCGCCATCTGTGCCGGAGAGTACGGATACGGCAGCGTGAAGGCCAGTGTGATCAGTGCCAGGCAGAACGTGAAGATATTCTTCCACAGGTACAGCGAGGCAGACAGTTCGATGTTATTGATGACCCGGCGTCCCTCAGCCACCACGGACGGCATGGACGCAAAGTTGGAATCCAGCAGTACGATATGGGATGCCTGACTTGCCACGTCACTGCCGGAGGCCATGGCGATGGAGCAGTCCGCTTCCTTCAGTGCCAGTACATCGTTGACACCGTCACCGGTCATGGCGACCGTGTGTCCGTGGTCTTTCAGTGCCAGCACCAGCTGTTTTTTCTGATCCGGGGTGACACGGCCGAAGACGGTAAACCGGTCCGCCGCATCATAGATATCCTCTTCCGTCGTCAGCGTACGGGCATCCACATACTGGTGGGAATTGGGGATCCCTGCCCGTCCGGCAACTTCCGCCACCGTGGCGGGGTTATCTCCGGAGATGACTTTCACCGTCACGCCCTGCTTTTCAAAATAGGCAAAGGTGTCCGGCGCTTCGTCGCGGATCTTGTTGGAAAGAAGGATCAGAGAGATGGGGATGACCTTGCCGGTAAGGGGCTCGTCATCCAGTGTCCCCTCGTATTCCGCCAGCATCAGCACACGGCAGCCCAGAGCGGAATAACGGTCCACCGGTTCGTCATATCTCTTCTCACAGAAGCCGCCCTGAATGATCTCGGGAGCTCCCAGAAGATAGGTCTTGCCATCGGTAAAGGTGGCTCCGCCGTATTTTTTCTTGGAGGTAAACGGCATGATCCGGGTGGCTTTTCTGGATGCCTGACCGGTGTAATACTTCTTCAGCGCCACCATGGTGTCGTTGTCCGCCTGCATGGCGAAGGTGTAGTTGGACATGAGCTGTTCCACGAATTCCACGGAATAGTCATCCTCCAGCGGCACCGTATTCTCCACGATCATCTTGTTTTCCGTGATGGTGCCGGTCTTATCCACACAGAGCACATCCACGCGGGCAAGCGTCTCGATGCAGTCCATGTCGTGGACCAGTGTCTTCCTCTGAGCCAGACGGATGACGCCGGCCATCAGGGCGATGGACGTCAGAAGGTACAGGCCTTCCGGGATCATTCCGATGATGGATCCGACAGTGGACGTGACCGCAGTGGCCACATCCCGTTCCAGCCATGTGTATTCCTTGATGAACATGATCACGGCCAGCGGAATCACGAAGATGCCGATCCACTTGATGAGGTTCGTCAGAGACCGCATCATTTCCGACTGGCGTGCCGGTTTCGCTTTTTTCGCTTCCAGCGTCAGTTTCGCCGCAAAGGAGTCCGCACCCACTTCCGTGAGTCTTGCGCGGCAGGTGCCGTTGATGATGAAACTGCCGGACATCAGCTTATCCCCGACGTTCTTCAGGATCTCGTCGGATTCTCCCGTGATCAGTGCCTCATTGGCATGCACCGATCCCTGGATGACCACGGCGTCGGCATAGATCTGATTTCCCGCGGAAAACTCCACCACATCGTCCCGTACGAGACGGTCGGTGTCCATCTCCAGCTTCTTACCTTCCCGTATGACCTGGGCCTTGGGCGCCGCCAGGATACTCAGTTCCGACAGCGTCTCCTTCGCCTTCAGCTCCTGATAGATACCGATCAGGGTATTGACGATGATGACGCCCATAAAGGTCAGGTTCAGCCACTGCTGTACCGCAATGACTGCCAGGGCAAGGATAAAGAAAATCAGGTTGAAGTACGTAAAGGTATTGTCCAGGATGATCTGCTTTGTCGTCTTGCTGGGCGGATCCACCGGTGTATTGACCCAGCCGGCGTTCACGCGGGCGCGGACCTGGGTATCGGTAAGACCGAATTCCGGAGTGGTCTCCACCACTTCCAGCGGTCTTCTCGCCGGCAGTTCCGGTTCCTCTATTTTCTTTTTAAGAAATGACTGAGACAAACTCTCAACCTCTTTTCGTTGATTTCCGTTCGATGATGTATTTTAGCACATCTTTTCCTACTTGGATATTAAAGAAAAACGGAATCTCCGAGATTTTACAGATTGTTTACACAGAAAACGGCGAAAAATCAGCACCGTTTCCTTCAAAACAGGAAATGGTGCTGGTTTCTTATTTTAACTCTTCCTCCGGCCACGGGGTCATCTTTCCCCGGTCCACCAGCCAGGCGTGTTTCGCCAGCCGGGCCATGGGCGTGTCCTTCAGGGAATCGGAATAGAAATTCTCAATGGGTGTGTCCCCGTACTCCGCCCGGTACCGGACCACTTTCGCCGCACCGCTGTTATTCTCTCCATGGATCTTCCCGGTGGCGGGATCGGTGGTGGTGGCGATGAGGGCGAATCCGATGCGCCGCGCCGCTTCCTTCAGCGTGAAATCCGGAGAGGCGGAAATGATCAGATCATCCGGCTGCTGCTGTTTGAAATACCAGGGCTCAAAGTGATCCCATTTATCATCCCAGTACTTCTTCACCAGCGCATCCACATCCTCCACATCCTGCAGGAAAGCCAGAAGCTTCTCCTTCATCTCCTTGGTCGTTGCCTTATGAAACACCATTTTTATGGACATGACAAAAAATGCCGGAAAATGCTTCAGCATCTTCAGAGGATGATGGACCCAGCAGTACATGACAAAAAGGAATGTGGAGTCCGGGTAAAAGATCGTCTTGTCAAAATCGTATACGTTCATATATCGTTTTTCCCTTCGGAAAGATTTTCAGCCGATGTTGGAATAATCCACGGTGAGATCCGGCCCCTCGAAGGTCCCGTCCAGTTTGGACAGCACGCGGTCATATTCCGCGGTGCCCTTCTCATAGGGCTTCGGACAGTAGTCGTTGACTCCGTCCGTACTGGAAAGGCTGCACGGAATGATCGTCACTTCCGAAGCCTCAAGATCCGTTCCCTCTCCCTCGGTCAGGATGATCTGCACAATGGCGGTATCCCGGTCCCGCGGAGAGGTATTTCCGCCGAAGGAGAAATTGCCCATGCTGTACAGGATCACGGAGCCCTGATACTTCTCGATCTTCTGAAGCACATGAGGATGGCTACCGTACACCACATCCGCCCCCTGCTCCGCTGCGTAATGGGCGATGTGATCCTGCACCTCCGTGAGCTGATAGGATCCCTCCACGCCCCAGTGGAAGGCACAGATCACAAAGGAAGCGCCCTGCTCCCTCAGCTGATCGATGGCTGTTTTCACCATTTCCTCCGTGGGAGACAGATGGTTGTAGCAGCAGTAGATCCCGATCTTGTGACCGTCCATGTTAAACAGATAGGACTCGTTATCTCCGCAGTGAGGCACCCCGGCGATATCCAGTGCCATATCCGTATCCACTCTTCCGTTGTCCGCGAAATCGTCCCGGTGATTGTTGGCGGTGGTAACGAAATCGATGCCGCCGGCGGGAAGGATCCGCGCATAGTCGGAAGGTGCCTTGAAAGCGAAGGTGCCGTCCGAGACCAGACCCACCCGGTCGGAGAACGTGCATTCCAGATTCGCGATGGTATAATCGTCGGCTTTCAGAATATCCGCGACGTTTTTAAAGGGATAGTTGTAGTCCCCGTTTACCTTGTTGATAAAATCGTTGTTATACTGGCTGGATGCCAGCGTACAGTCTCCCACGAAGGAGATGGTCCAGTGCAGTGCCTCCTTCTCCTCCTGTTCCTCTTCCTCCGCTGCCGTATCGGCGGAGGACAGTTCCTCGGGTTCCTGCATCGTCACTTCAAACAATCGGGAGGCGGTGTCCACTCCGAACAGCCGAACGCACATGATGTATCCCAGTGCGATGATGCCGAGCGTCAGAACGATCATGGATATTACACGCAAGACGGTCTTCATGGCGAACCTCCTGATTTACATAATATTAATTTATTATATATAATGTTAACCAAATTCGCAAGACCGTAACGGACAGATCCGCTTGCAAGTTTCCGGTTCTGCCAGTATAATCGGCCCATGGACAACATGAGAAAACAATCGGGAAAAATGGCATTATGCGGCATGATGGGTGCCCTGGCCGCTCTGATCATGACGGCAGGGGGCCTTATCCCCGTTGCGACTTTTTTAAGTCCCATGATTGCAGCCGCCTGCCTCATTCCCGCTTTTGTGGAATACGGAGCATCCACCGCCCTGGTATCCTATGCTGCGGTGGCGGTGCTGGCCCTGATCCTCTCTCCGGACAAGGAGAGCGCCTTTCTCTATGCCTTTCTGGGATGGTGGCCGGTGGTCATCCCTCCCATGAGCAGGATCCGGGTCCGGTGGTTCCGGATCCTGCTGAAACTGCTGATCTTTCTCAGCATCACGGGATTTGCCTACTACCTCATGATCGCCGTTCTGGGGATCGGAGACATGGCCGGGGAATTCCGGGAATATACCATAGCATCTCTCGTGTTTCTCTTCGCTGCCGGCTCCGTCACATTCCTGCTGTGTGACCGGCTCTATCACCGGCTGATCCTCCGCTACCGGGATGAGTGGAGGAAGAAACTGTGGAGAGGCCATCATTAACGCATCATCTTAAGGAGTACAGCATGTCCGAACGTCCTTATGCAAAAATACAGATCACGGAAAAGGGAGAACGTGCCCTCCGTGGCCGGCATCCCTGGGTCTACAGCGACGAGGTCACGGATCTTGTGGGTGAGATCCAGAACGGTGACATCGTGGATGTCTATTCCCAGAAGTGGCGCTGGCTGGGTGCCGGCTTCTACAACGACCATTCCAAGCTCCGGGTACGCATCGTCAGCCGCAATCCCAACGACCGGTTCGACGAAGCCTTCTGGGAACGCCGGCTGCGCTATGCCGTCGACTACCGCATCGCCGTCATGGGAAAGGACTTCTCCTGCTGCCGTCTGGTCTTCGGAGAGTCCGACGGACTGCCCGGTCTTACGGTGGACCGGTTTGAGGACATCCTCGTGACACAGTGTGTCTGTCTCGGCATGGAACAGCGCAAGGAGACGGTCTATCCCCTGCTCGTTTCCATCCTCGGGGAGAAAGGGATCGGGATCCGCGGCGTCTATGAGCGCAACGATCTCGCGGTCCGTTCCAAGGAGGGACTGTCCCAGACCACCGGATTTTTCCGGGGCTCCGGCGACGGTCACGTCATCATCCGGGAAAACGGGATCCTGTTTGATGTGGATTACTGCAACGGTCAGAAGACGGGATACTTTCTGGATCAGAAATACAACCGGAAAGCCATCTGGCCCATTGCAAAAGATCACCGGGTGCTGGACTGCTTTACCCATACCGGCGCCTTTGCTCTCAACTGCGCCAAGGCGGGAGCCGCTTCCGTCACCGCGGTGGATGTCTCGGAAGATGCCCTTGCCACCGCACGGCACAACGCAGAGCTCAACGGACTGGATGTGGATTTTCTCTGCGCCGATGTCTTTGATCTTCTCACGGAGAAGTTCGAGCGGAAGGAGCGGGACTATGATTTCATCATTCTGGATCCTCCCGCATTCACCAAGAGTTCCGCCACGGTAAAGAATGCGATCCGCGGTTACAAGGATATCAATTACCGGGCCATGAAGCTCCTTCCCCGGGGCGGGTATCTGGCCACCTGTTCCTGCAGTCATTTCATGACGGACGATCTGTTCCGGAAGATGCTTCACAGTGCCGCCAAAGACGCGGATGTGACGCTGAAACAGATCGAGGCAAGACAGCAGTCTCCGGATCACCCCATATCCTGGGACGTCCCGGAGACCGATTATCTGAAATTCTATATCTTTCAAGTGGTATGAAAAAGGAGTCAGGCAGAGAAGCCTGACTCCTTCGATCTTTCGCTATTTCTTTTTCACTTTCCTGCCGGTTCCCCGAAGTGCCCGCTGCACTTCCGGACGGAAGGCCTGTGACAGGACCACGCACAGAAATCCCACGCCCAGAAGGATGATGCCGATCTTCGGCCGGGCGAACAGCAGGAGGATGCCCAGGATCACATCGATGATCCCCAGCGTCTGCCACGCCTTATGGATCGATTCATTGGCCTCATCGATCTTCCGCTCCAGATTGGGATTGATCTGTCTCTGTTCTTTCTTACTCATGGAATTGACCTCAAGTTCATTAATTTGGTTTCATTATACGGTGCTTCCCGCCTTTTTTCAATGCGCATATGGATTCACTGTTTTTTCACAACTGTTTTAAGTTCTTTTTAACTTGCAGCACTAGAATGAAACCGTGATCAGAAAGCAGTCACACACAATCTTTTTCATTTTTCTCAAAACTACTCTCCACCGAAAAACAGGACGTATTATGAATACGTCCTGTTTTTCCATCGAATTCTCGTTATTTGCTCAGTTCCCGGCAGGTGAACAGAATGATCTGACGTTCCTTTGCCAGTTCCTTCAGCAGTTTGATGGCCTGTTTTTCCCGCTCCGGGTCAAAGTTCACCAGCGGATCGTCCAGAATGATCGGACAGGGATCCGATCCCGGAAGAACCATCTTGCAGACCGCCAGACGGACCGCCAGATACATGAGATCATAGGTGCCCGCGCTGAGATACTCACTGCTTCGCATCATGCTGTCATCGGAGGATCCCGTCTGCACGGAAAAGTCCCGGTTGATAAAAAGACCATCGTAACGTCCCCCGGTCATGAATGCCATATACTCGGCGGCACATGCCCCCAGCTGCGGGGTAAAGCTGGTCTGGACCTCCTCATCCGCATCCCGCAGCACATCCAGTGCCAGCATGATGGCGTCATAGTCCATCTGAACCAGATCCCGCTCCTGTTCCATATTTTCCAGGGCGGTCTTCATGACCAGCGGATCTCCGTAGGACTGGGCTCTTCCCTGTGCCCGGCCCAGTTCCGCCGTGATCCGCTCACGGTCCAGCTGTGAAGCATCCAGTGCCCTTCGGATCTGTGCCGTGCGGTCACTGATGGCGGAATCATCCCATCCGGTGAGAACTTTCTTTTCCAGGTCCTCCCGACGGTTCCCCGCTTCTTCCATGGATTTCTTGCTCTCCCGCATCCCTTCGGCGGAGGCACGGGCCATATTGAGCAGTGACAGATAGCGGTCCACCGACACGTCGATGTCCCCTTCATCTTTCACGTCATATTTGGAAAGGATCTCCATCCGTTTCTGAAGTGCTGCCTGTGCCAGGCTCTTCTTTCTCAGATAGAGGAACCCCGTAAATCCGAACAGCACGGCAAACACACCGGCCAGGATATAGATGTTGGGATGGAACAGATATCCGCAGACGGCAAGGACAACGGCCACAACAGCCTCCATAAACGGCACCGCCGCGGACATCACGTCCTGCTGCTGGGTATGGAGCTGTTCCGCTTCCTTCCGGTCTTCTTCGGCGATAAACGCGATCTCATCCGGATCCGTATCCCGCAGAGGATTCAGCCGTACGGCTGCCATGTCCGCTTTCGTTTTTCCGGCGAGATGGACATAGTCTTCCGTCGCTTTCGTCAGATCCTTCTCTGCCTGATGCAGAGCGTCCTCCAGCTCCTGCCGGTACACATCCCGGGACTGCTTCAGTTCCTGGTCCAGGGAATGGCAGCGGCTGTCTGCCAGATCCAGCTGCTGGCGCAGGCTGTCCACCTCGTTGAGGTCGTCCTGCATGTTGGACAGTTTCTTTTTGTAGTCCGAAATCCCTTTTTCCAGTTCCGGGAGACGTCCCTTGGAGGAATACCGCCGGGCCCGCTGCCAGGAGCGGAGTTTGGCATCCGCTTCGCTGTAGGAAACATTCTCTTCTCCGGTGGATGCGATGGAATAGATCCTCCGTTCCAGATCCTTGTCATGATCCACCGTCACTTCACCCTGCGCCACCAGAGCGCTCCGGGTAAAGACAGGTCTTGTGACACCGGTGAGGATCTCACCGCAGTTTTTGCTGTTCAGTCCCTCCACCGGCACACTGGTGCCGGAGTAGGTGGCCTGAAACGCTCTCATGGGTCCCTGACGGTCATCCTGTTCCCGCTGGAGTATGATATCCCGTCCGTTTTTCGTCAGCTCCATGGTCCCCTGCATGGGTTTGCCGGACCACGGTTTGTATTTGATCCGGTCCGGAATGTATCCCTTCCGGGGCCGGTCGGAGGTCGTCACGCCGTAGAGCATGGCCCGGATGAATGTGCACCAGGTGCTCTTTCCGCTCTCGTTGGGACGGACGATGACGTTGAGTCCGTCATGAAATTCGATGGTGTCGTTATCCAGGCGGCCAAAGGTCGCGGTCAGTCGATTAATCTTCAAGAGGCGACACCTCCTCTTCATTCTCCAGTGCGGCGATGCCCCAGCGGGCAGCGCGCTCGATCAGTTCCCGTTCCTGATCGGTGGTGGCCTCATCGTAGGCCTTGACCAGCCGCTTCAGGAAGAAGCCCCGCAGGGTGTTCTCATCGGAGTGATCCCAGATGTTTCGGGACATCTTGGTCCGGTCGATGATCTGAAGGGCGAAGAAACGGGGTTCCAGCTGCTGCATCATCTGTGAGATATCCGGGGGTGCCAGGGTCCGCCCCGTGAGGATGATCCGGTAGATGTCATTTTCCGTATACTCCGGCATCTTGGTCAGGATCTCTTCCCCGTCGGCGATACGGATCCGCATGATCTCGTACTTCCGCATGGCGAGGTTGATACCCCGGAGCTTGCAGTTATTCTCCGTAATGTCCGCGATATAGACGGACTTGTTTCCCGTTTCGTCAAATCCTCTGCCCTCCGGACAGCCCGGCCAGGCATAGAAGGTATCTCCCGCCCGGCGGAGACCGCTGGCCTTATGGATGTGGCCGAATCCGATGTAATCCATCCCGCTGCGGGAGATCTGCTCTTCCGAGACGGGATTGTAGGGACTGGCATCGTTGCCCACATCCCCGTGGATGCACATGATGTCGATGATATTCTCTTCTTTCTCCGCCTCAAAGCCCCGCAGCAGGGGTCCGCTGCGCGGTTCGGTGAAGGCCGCTCCCCACACCCGGACATTCAGTTCCGGGATCGGGACACACTCTACGTGAGGCGCACTGAAGATATGCACATTCTCCGGCCAGTGGAGCTTGGCATAGGGAGAGTGCAGCGAATAGTAGTCATGGTTTCCCGGCGCGATAAAGACCGGGCACTCGATGCGGCCGAGGATATCGATGAGCGTCATGGACGTCTCCCGGTAGGCGCTTCCGGTATCCAGCAGATCTCCCGACAGGAGCACCAGCTGGACCCCGTTGTCCTTGACCGCCTGCGCGATTCGCGCGATCAGAAGCCGCTGCTCCTGTCTTCTCTGGGCCGCCTTCCCGGCGGGAAGGGCCTCAAAGGGAGAATCCAGATGCAGATCGGCGGCATGCAGGACACGTATACTCATACCACGCGCACACTTTCCGCCTTCAGGCAGCGTCCGGTGGTCTCATCGATGGTAAAGATGCATCCTTCCATCTTATGCGGTGCCTTTCCGGAGTTGTACCGCACCGGAGGATCGCCGAAGAACTTTCCGATGGACTGCTCGATATCAATGCCGATGACACTGCGGGAAGGTCCCGTCATACCGAGGTCCGTAATATAGCCGGTACCGTTTTCCAGAACGCAGGCGTCCGAAGTCTGCACGTGGGTGTGGGTCCCCCACACCGCACTGGCCTTGCCGTCCAGATAATAGCCCATGGCCATCTTCTCACTGGTGCCTTCCGCATGGAAGTCCACCAGAATGATCTTTTCTTTAAACTGCTGGAAATAATCATCCGCCACCACAAAGGGATTGTCCGTGTTGGCGTCCAGGGTGAATTTCCCCATGAGATTCATGACCACCACGTCTCCGAAATCCCGGCTGTATACGCCGACACCGCGGCCCGGGCACTGGGGGGCGCAGTTTGCCGGCCGAAGGATCCGGTTCCGTTCGTCCAGATAGGGACGCAGCTCCGTCCTCGTCCAGGTGTGATTGCCCAGCGTAATGACATCCGCGCCGGCCTGCAGGATCTGATCCGCCTGTTTCGGGGTGATGCCCACCACATTGGCGTTCTCTCCGTTGACCAC
>CAJGCI010000023.1 GCA_904501855.1 Oscillospiraceae bacterium
ACGTAGGGCAGGACACTGCGGTCCATGAAAGCGCGGAGCATTTTCTCAAGGTCCTCCTCGCTCACGGTCTCGCTGTGGTATTTCTTCCGGGTCCCGTCATAAAATACGATGTTGAACCGCAGAAAATAGGAATCGGCCGAACTCCCTTTCCGCACATCCAGATAATTGCACGGACCTACCGGCTCCGGAGGTGTGATGCGGAAGGAGGGAAAACCGCCTGCTTCTACGGATGGAAGCTGGTTTTTTAACGTCTGAAATGTGAAATCGGAAAAGACGTTGGACTCCGTCTTCAGAGTCCATCCCTTATATTTTTTGTCAGAAAAGAAAATTGCCACGGTTCAAAAGCTCCTTTCCGTTCGATTGGACTACTCAAATCATATCACATTTAGAGGCAGGATTCCATGGCACAAAATAGGGTTTGCGTCATCGTTTTTTCTTGACGTATTTTTTCTCACCCATTACACTGGAAACAAGAATTGTTGTGGGTAAACACCATCGAAATTACAAAGAAGGGAACAGCGAAATTATGTATATGCAGGAATACAAGCGTTGGATGGATGCGGAACTGGAAGATTTCGATCTGAAGGCAGAACTTCAGAGCATCGAAGGAGACGAAGGCGCCATTGAGGACCGCTTCGCCGTCTCTCTGAAATTCGGTACTGCAGGTCTGCGCGGAACACTCGGCGCAGGCACCAACCGCATGAATATATGGGTCGTGCGTCAGGCAACACAGGGTATTGCGGACTGGGTCAAGACCCAGGGCGGCACACAGACGGTGGCGATCTCCTATGACAGCCGGCTGAAAGGCTGGGATTTTGCCAAGAACGCTGCCGGAGTACTGGCTGCCAACGGAATCAAAGTCCGCATTTACGATGCGCTGATGCCGGTCCCGGCACTGAGCTTTGCCACCCGCTATTATCAGTGCAACGCCGGTATCATGGTCACCGCCTCTCATAACCCGGCTCAGTACAACGGGTACAAGGCCTACGGCCCCGACGGATGCCAGATGACGGACGATGCCGCTGCGGTGGTCTATGATGTCATTCAGAAAACGGATGTCCTTACCGGCGCCAAGATCATGTCCTTTGCCGAAGGCGTGGAAAAGGGTCTGATCCAGTTCGTCGGCGATGACTGCAAAGCGGCGTTCTATGAGGCCATTGAAGCCCGTCAGGTCCGCCCGGGACTTGCCAGAACCGCCGGTCTGAAACTGGTGTACTCTCCGCTGAACGGCACAGGCCTGGTACCCGTGACACAGGTTTTGAAGGATATCGGAATCACGGATATCACCATCGTACCCGAACAGGAATATCCCAATGGATATTTCACGACCTGTTCCTATCCCAATCCGGAGATCTTCGCTGCTCTGGAGAAAGGTCTGGAGCTTGCCAAGGAAGTGGGGGCGGATCTGATGCTGGCCACGGATCCGGATGCGGACCGTGTAGGTATTGCCATGAAATGCCCGGACGGCACCTATGAGCTCGTCAGCGGAAACGAAATGGGCGTTCTGCTTCTGGACTATATCTGTGCCGGCCGCATCGAGCAGGGAACCATGCCGGAGAAACCCGTCGCATGCAAGTCCATCGTGTCCACACCCCTTGCTAATCTGGTGTGCGAACACTACGGGGTGGAGATGCGTGAGACCCTGACCGGCTTCAAGTGGATCGGCGATCAGATCGCCAATCTGGAAGCAGACGGTGAAGTGGATCGCTTCATCTTCGGATTCGAAGAGAGCTACGGATATCTGGCCGGCCCGTATGTACGTGACAAGGACGCGGTGGTTGCTTCCATGCTCATCTGTGAGATGGCCGCCTACTATCGCAGCATCGGATCCTC
Source organism: Oscillospiraceae bacterium (assembly GCA_904501855.1). Classification (GTDB taxonomy): domain Bacteria; phylum Bacillota; class Clostridia; order Oscillospirales; family Oscillospiraceae; genus UBA2922. Next base: position 1,834 of record CAJGCI010000023.1, read on the forward strand.
CATCAAAGAGCATCTGGAAGAGCTTTATACCCAGTACGGCCGTTACCTGAACAAGGTGGACAGCTTCGAATTCCCTGGCCTGTCCGGTATGGACAAAATGGCAGGAATGATGAAGCAGCTCCGTGAAGAACCTCCGGTGGAATTCGCAGGAAGGAAAGTGGCTAAGGTCACGGACTACCTGAAACCGGAAGAGACCGGACTTCCCAAGTCCAACGTTCTTATCTACACTCTGGAGAACGGGGAGACCGTAGTGGTTCGTCCCTCCGGAACAGAACCGAAGATCAAAGCCTACTATACGACAAAAGGTGCAGATCTCGATGAGGCACAGGCCGAGAAAGATGCACTGGCAGAAGCACTGGCACCGATCTTTACATAAGAAAACAGACAGAAAAAACTCGTCCGATCGTTTGATCGGACGAGTTTTTTTGTCGGATAAATCACTGCATGGTCTCACCGTTGAAGACTCGGCCGCAGTAAGCAAAGAACAATTCGTCATCACTGACCGCTTTGCGGATCTGCTGATACAGATCCACCGAACGCTGACGCATCTGAGTGCGCATGTCATCGCTGACGGGAACGATGGAGCTCCCCCCGGCAATGATCTCCTCAATACGGGAATCCGCACGGGCAACCGCCTGCTCTCGGGCAAAATCCTTGGCGATACGGGAAGCTTCATCGATGATGGACCGCTGATCTTCCGGCAGATTGTTATAGAAATCGTTGTTGGTTATGAGAGCCAGCAGATGGGGCAGATGGTTGGTCTCCACCACATAATCCTGCACCTCATAGAAGCGGTTGGAAACGATTACTTCGTAGGGGTTTTCCTGTGCATCCACCGTGTGCTGTTCCAGACCGACATACAGTTCCGCAAAGGCCATGGGAGACGGATTGGCGCCCACCGCGGACCAGAACTGCATGTGATAGTTGTTTTCCATGGTACGGATCTTGATCCCTTTGAAGTCGTCCAGGGATGCGATCTCCTTGGCCGAGGTCATTACACGGAAATTCTGGTCTGCCATGCCCAGAAGACGGATGCCTCCGTTTTCATAGATCCCGTTGATCTTGCTCATGAAGACCTCGTCATCCAGAACGGTGTGAAGGTCATCCAGATTCGAGAAGACGCATGGAAGATCGAACAGTGCCAGACGGGGCAGGTAACTGACTTCCGGTGCGGTGTTCTGAACCACGAAGGGGATGTCGCCGCACTGGACGGATTCCAGAAGCTCCGTATCACCGCCCATAGTGGAATTATGATACACCTGAACTTTCAGTGCTCCGCCGGACAGGGCTTCCACCTGTTCGGCGAATTTGTTGGCATAAAGGCCGGTGACGGTATCTTCCGGCGATGCGGTGGCCATGACCCAGGCGTACGTCTGTTTTCCTTCACCAGAAGAGCATCCGGTGAGGAACGCCAAGGACATGCAGAGGATCGCAATGATCAGAAGGGTAGAGATGCTTCGGCGGGTTATGGTTTTCATATCGATCCTCCTTTCTTAAAGCAGGCACAGGCTGAACCATGGCACATAGGTCAGCAGCAGCAGTGCGATAAGGAATAAAACGATCATGGGCGCCGCCTTGCGCGCCAGGCTCATTACCGGAACATCACTGAGAGAAGATGCAACGAACAGGTTCACACCGATGGGAGGTGTGACAAATCCGATGGCGAGGTTCACCACCATGATGATCCCGAAGTGTACCGGATCCACGCCGAAGGCGGTAGCCACCGGAAGAAGGATCGGAGTAAGGATCATGATCGCCGGTGTGGTATCCATGATCATGCCGACGAACAGCATGATGACATTGATCACGACAAGGATCAGGACCTTGTTGGAGAAGTCGTTGGAGATCCATTCCGAGACCGCCTGAGGTACCTGCATCAGTGTCAGTACACGGCTGAAAGCTACGGATGCAGCCAGAATGAACAGAATGGGGGCATAGGTCTTCGCGGCTTCCGCGAATACCGTCCACAGCTCACTGAGTTTCAGTGTCCGGTAAACGAACAGGGAGATGATCAGAGAGTAGGCGACTGCGATCGCTGCCGCTTCCGTAGGAGATGTGATTCCGGAGTAGATGCTTCCGAGGATGATCACCGGTGTCAGCAGAGCCCAGATGGACTCCAGAAAGACTTTGCCGAACGATCTCTCGTGGAGCGAATCCACGACACGGTTGATGGATTCCTTGTCCTCTCCATGCCTCTTGCAGTAGAAGACGGAATATCCCATGAGGATCAGTGCAATGAGGATCCCGGGGATGACGCCTGCCTTGAACAGGTCCGATACGGAGGCACCGGCTGCCTGTGCATACAGGATGAAGGGGATGGAAGGCGGTATGATAACGCCCAGTCCGCCGGCGACCGCGACCAGTGCCACGGTAAACTTCTTGTCATATCCCATTTCCAGCATGACGGGTATCGTCATGGATCCAACGGCTGCAACCGTGGCCGGAGCAGAACCGGAAATTGCTCCGAAGAACAGACAGGTCAGCACGGTGGCACAGGGGATACCGGCGGTCCGTTTCCCGATAAAATAGGAGAAAACATCAAACAGCTTTTTGGAGATCCCGCCCCGAGCCATGATGATACCGGAAAGTACGAAGAGGGGGATGGCCAGCAACGTTGTCTGGTTAACACCTCCCAGCATGGACCGGGTAATGAACACTCCGCCTGCAGTAAAGGAATCCGTCAGAAGCGACGGCAGCAGAGAGGTAATGCCGACGGAGAGCCCGATAGGAACGGCCAGGCACAAAAGCACGATGAAAATAAACATGATGAATAGTGTCATGAACCTTCACCGTCCTCTCTCTGTTTCCGGCGCAGCTCCTCCAGACGCTCTTCCTCTTTCATTTCTTCCAGCGGTTCTGCCTTCAGAGCGTCTGCAATGGTCTCTGCCATGATCTTGCGGGACGCCCGGAATTCCCGGAACCAGGCCTGTGCCACCCGGATGGCCAGCAGAATAAAGCCCACCAGAGGTGCGCACTGAATAAAGACCATGGGGATCTGCAATGCGGGACTGGAAGCTCCGCTGGAAACGGACTGCTGGACATAGGTCCAGGCATAGGGGATCATCAGGATGCAGAACAGAAAAACGATGGTGTGCCGGATCATTTTCAGCCAGGGAACGGCTCTTTCCGGCAGTGCATTCTGCACCTGATCGATCTTAATGGAGATTCGCTTTTTGACACAGAAACTCACGGACAGAAAAGCAGACCACACCAAACAGTAGCGGGCCAGCTCATCCGACCATGACAGTGAGTAATTAAACACATACCGTGCAATCACCTGCGTCACCATGATTGCTGAGATACCGATCAGAAGGAGGGTCAGACACAGCTCCTCCAGATGATCATCCAGCCAATGTACGATCTTCACACACTTTCCTCCAATATTTATTCAGTGGGACAAAACCCGCGTGTTTCCTACAGGGATTTTCTCACAAGGTCTACGGGCATTTCCCGGCCGGTCCAGATCCGGAACGAAGCGGCTCCCTGATACAGCATCATCTCCAGACCGTTACTGGTGCGGCATCCTGCGGAGTTTGCCATTTTCAGCAGAGGCGTCTCTGCCGGAGAATAGATCACATCCGTTACGAAAAGATCGGGACGCAGAAAAGATGCATCCGGGATCAGGCACTTTCCACGCTGACTGCCGAATCCGACACCGGTTGCGTTGCACAGCAGAACAGAATCCGAGATCTCACGGCGCAGATCTTCCTGGTCTTCCAGCCGGTGCACGGTGGCGCGGCAGGAAGTTTCCGAAGACAGGATTTCCGCATTGCGCAGGGCCCTCTCCCGGGATGCGCCTTCCCGGGTGAAGATGGAGATCTCATCCACTCCGTCGATGCCTGCCTGCATGGTGATCGCCGTGGCGGCGCCGCCGGCGCCGAGGATCGTGATCTTCTTTCCGATGATATCCATGTCATTGTGACGACAGGCCTGCATAAACCCCTCTCCATCGGTGCTGGTCCCGATTAGCCGTCCGTTCTCGATGAGCACGGTATTGACCGCACCACACATCTGTCCAGCGGGAAGGACCTCGTCCATGAAACGCAGCATCTCCGCTTTGTAGGGCATGGAGACGTTAAAGCCACGGGCACCCAGTGCCCGCATGCCGTATACCGCTTCTTCCAGAGACTTCTTTCCCAGCTCAAAAGCCAGATAGACGTAATCCAGTCCCAGTGCCTCGAATGCGGTGTTGTGCATCATGGGAGATTTGCTGTGCCGAATGGGGTCGGCGATTAGGCCGATCAGACGGGTGTGTCCTGTGATTCGCTGTGCCATGGGTATCTGCTCCTGTGTTCGGTAATTTAACGCTTTAAATCGTGTTAGTATTCAGATTATCAGAAATGAGTGAATTTCGCAATCCTATTTCTTCCTCTCCGAGATGCGGTTTTGGAGAAACTGTGCTATCATGGATGAAAGATCGGAGGCGAGAAGAATGGGAAACCGACCGTATTATGATGTGCTGCTCTCTGGGATGAATGATTCGGATCTGACCGTAAAGAAGATCGTGCACGGCATATCCTGGACCGCCGCGGTCCTCAGTAACGGCAATGCCGGTGTGGCGATGCACACGGAGGGGGAGACCCGTCCGCGCCGGCAGGGTACTCTGGAAGGCATGCCGGTACTTCAGGCTGCGGAATCCGTGTTGTCCTGGAATATGGAAGAAGCGAATGAAGGCATGGCGGTGATCAATGCATTCTACAACAGCCGTGAGAATCTAGCCCGGTATGAAATAGAATCCGGTCAGAAACTGCCGGTGGGCGGTGCGCTGGACGGGATCGACCTGAAGGGGAAGACCCTTGCCATGGTCGGACATCTTCTGGGACACAGCGGAATAAAAGAGGACCTTCTCTCCCAATGCAAGGAGTATTATGTGCTGGAACGGGAGCCCCGGGAAGGGGACTATCCGGACAGTGCCTGCGAATATATCCTCCCGCAAAGCGACATTGTGATCATCACGGGAAGCGCCTCCATGAACAAGACCATGCCGCGGCTTCTGAAACTGGCTGAAAACGCGGAAGTGATCCTGACAGGCCCGTCCGTACCTATGTGTCCCGAGCTGTTCCCGCTGGGGATCACCCGGCTGTACGGCGTGGTCATCGAGGACGTGGATGCCATGTGCCGGGGCATTGTGGAAGCCAAAGGATCTGTCAACCGGTATTCCGGACGATTCTGTCTGGATCGGGAGACCCTCTGACGGAACAAACAGAAAGACAAATGAAAAAGGAGCAGATCACAGGATCTGCTCCTTTTTTGTTCCGATATATGGTGTCTGGATTATTCGGTGCGAAGTGCTTCCACCGGATCGCTCCGAGCCGCCTTCTTGGAGGGAATCAGGCCTCCGATCATGGTGAGGATTACACTGAGGATCACTAGAATGATGGCAGCTCCCAGCGGCAGGAACGCATTGATATCCACACTGTCGGTCAGATGGTGGATGAGAGCGTTTCCTGGAATCAGCAGCAATCTCGTAATGATGACGCCCAGAAGACCGGCCAGCAACCCGATGAAGAAGGTCTCCGCGTTGAAGACACTGCTGATATTCTTCTTCGAAGCGCCGATGGCGCGAAGGATGCCGATCTCTTTTCTTCGTTCCAGAACACTGATGAAGGTAATGACGCCGATCATGATGGAAGATACCACCAGTGAGATGGATACGAAAGCGATGAGAACATAGCTGATGATGTTGATGATGGTCGTTACGGAGCTCATCAGTGCACCGACGATATCCGTGTAGTTGATGGTCTTGGAATCGTCGCCGGATTCCTGCATCCGCTTATTATAGTCGCTGAGCAGGTCGACGATGGCCTCTTTGCTTTCGAAATCCTTTGGATAGATCACGATGGCATTGGGATTGTCCATGTCGGCGTAGCCCATCTTCTGAAGATTCGTATCATAGGAGCTGGACTCCGTGGCAAACATGGAGCGCATCAGATCCTGAAGATCCTGCTCGCTCATATTCATCTGGAACGCACTGGCAAAGGCGTTGCCGTCAAAACTGAAGGCATTTCCCATGCTCTCACCGATCTGAGTCATGACCTGAGAGATATTGTTCTGGATGTTGGTGGCGATCTGTTCCATGACCTTTTCCATCACGGAACCCAGCGCACGCCCGATTGCACTGTCCTCGCTGGTCAGCCGGTCCATGACCGTGCTGAGGAAGGCATTCTGCACACCGTTCAGATTAAACAGATCATAGACCCAGGAGCGGATCTGTGTCTGAGATGCTCCGGAGAGCACATAAGCGGCAAAGGAACCGGCAACGGGATCCGGATTCTCCGCACGATAGGCAATAAAACCGTTCCAAAGTTCCTGATACAGATTCTGAAGATCCTCCGGTGCGATCTGAAGATTCATCTGGGAGAGAGCGGAATTAAATGCATCCTGTGTGATGCCGGGCAGTTCCGCTGCGATCTCCGCGGGATTTTCCGTATTTGAGAGATCGATATCGGACAGATCAAATCCGGACATATCCATGCCGCTGAAGTCCATGGAGCTTCCGTCAAACCCGGAAGCAAAGGCATCTCCGTCGACGTTGAAGGCATTGGCCAGAGCGTTTTCATCAATGGAGAACAGTTTGCCCAGATCCATGGAAGTTTCCTCTGCTTCCGCATCAAAGCCCTTGCCGGTAAAGACGTTGGTTTCCGGCGAAGCGATCTGAGCTTTGACGATCTCGCTGTCCGCCGCCCTGTCAATGATGTGGGAAGTCAGGTCCGGGGAGTAGGCGATACCGGTCTGCAGCATGGCAATGGCGGTTTCCGGTTTCGGTTCCACGACACCGACGATGGTAATATCCTCTCCGTTCCGGGCGAGATTGCTCATGAAATCCTTGTCGTTGGATTTGTCTTTCCACACCCCGTACTGGGTATCATAGGAGAAGCAGTCGGCGTTGTTGACGAGTTTGAAGGAAATGCCGAGGAAATCCTCGTAATTAAAGGTGGAAATGTCCTGGGACAGGACAGCATCTTTTCCCTCTGAAAAGTCCTTCATGGCGGCATCCAGTTCCGCCGCATCCTTAAGACCGAGCGTATACAGAGTCATGTCCGTGACACGGGCATCATCCGTAAGGACCACGACGGCTTCGTTGTAATTTTCCGGCCAGTGACCGGCTTTGACATCATATTGAACCGAATAAAGGTGGTCGCTGTCCGGGAGTGAATGAAAGATATCATAAAGGCTCTGAACACCGGTGAACATGGAATTGGAACCGCTGTAGGATAGTCCCATGGCAGACATGCTCTGATCCGGGTTCACCTGACGGACCGAATCCTCATTCACTTTGTAAATAATAGGGGAGATGCCATAGTCATATTCAATGGAGTTCACATAGTCATCCATGTGGCTCTCATCGCTGTCAAAGTACTCTTTCAGAGACCGAAGATCATTCTTCTGTATGGTGGTAAACATACTGGTCATGGTCTTCATTTCCGTGACCTCGGCCTGCTTTGCTTTGGCATCTTCCACGCTTTCCACAAGTCCCATGAGATTGGACATGCTGAAACTGGTGCTGTCGATCTGCAGAGGATACATGGAAAGGGTCTGTTCCTCGATGTTCTTAATATAATCGTTGACACCGTTGGACAATGAAAGGATCAGCGCGATGCCGATGATGCCGATGGATCCGGCAATGGCAACGAGGAACGTGCGTGCTTTTTTGGTGCGAAGGTTGTTGAAACTCAGGGACAGGGCAGTGCGCCGGGACATGGAGGATTTTCCCATGTTTCGGTGCTCCGGTTCCAGAAGCTCGGAATCCTCCAGGAGGAAGGGGTCGGAATCGGAACGGATGGTGCCGTCTCTCAGTTTTACGATGCGGGTTGCATACCGCTCCGCAAGTTCCGGGTTGTGAGTGACCATGACCACAAGACGGTCGGAAGCCACTTCCTTCAGAAGATCCATGACCTGCAGGCTGGTCTCGCTGTCCAGTGCGCCGGTGGGTTCATCCGCCAGAAGGACATCCGGGTCATTGACCAGGGCACGGGCGATGGCGACACGCTGCATCTGTCCGCCTGAGAGCTGATTGGGGCGTTTGTGCATGTGTTCCTCCAGCCCGACCTTCGTCAGGGCATCCACCGCGCGCTGACGGCGTTCCGCTTTGGAAATACCTCCGATGGTAAGTGCCAGCTCCACGTTGGACAGCACGGACTGATGGGGGATCAGATTGTAGCTCTGAAATACGAAACCCACGGTGTGGTTGCGATAGGAGTCCCAGTCACGGTCTTTGTATTTTTTCGTGGAGATCCCATTAATGATAAGGTCGCCGGTATCGTAACGGTCCAGACCACCGATGATGTTCAGCAGCGTGGTCTTTCCGGAACCGCTGGGCCCCAGAATGGCAACGAACTCATTGTCTCTGAGATTGAGACTGACCCCGTTCAGCGCCATCTGTTCCAGATCGCCGGTGACGTATATTTTGGAAATGTTCTTTATCTGCAGCATGAAGTTCTGCGCTCCTGTCTGTTAGCATACAATAATATTGAGAAATTATATCATATGAAAATGACGAATGGTTGAAGGGTAACAACAAATAACAAGAAATGCACAATTGGGAGAATAATGTGTCCGTCCTGGCCGGATATGGAAACATATGGAAGAAAACATCCCTTTCCGGTTGAAATAACGCTTTTCGGCTGATATACTTTTCGGGAACGGCCTTTAACCTGCGGTTTTGAATACGAGAATACGGTCCGAGCAACCGTATTCTTTTCATCATGCCGGGACCGGACGTTCGAATGACGGGAAAGGAGGTGGCAGGTATCAGAGAGAATGATTTTGAGAAAAACCGGCAGATCTGGATCAAGCTTGCGAGAACGGCATGCATGGTGTGCCTTGGCCTGACGGTCATGGCTTCGACTGCACTGGCAGACGAAGCGGAACCGGCGGAGCAGAACGCGGAGGAATCCTCTTTTGTTGACGTTGTCAAGAACGTTTCCTCTACCATCGACGGGATCAAAACAATGGTTCTGGAAAATGAGAAAAAAGACATCTTCCAGAAAGACGATGGCCCCAGAGATCTTGGTTCGGTGGTTACGGATCTGGCGGAAAGTGCTACTGCCGTGACAGTGAAAAATGCTGTTTCCGGCGCAGAAGAACAGGCATATGAATCGGTAAGAGAGACCAGAAGTTTTCTCAGCAGCAATTCAGATGTCAACGGAGCGGTGAAAGAAGCTGCATCCGGACCCCGAAGCGCCATCGATTCTGCATATGACTTCGCAGAGGAACAGGTTTCAAACAACAGACCTACCGTTGCGGATACGCAGGACAAGGATATCCGGGTGTATACGTCTATTGGTGACAGTGTTCAGTCCGGATGCGGTCTGGAGGAATATGCAACGTATGGACAGATCGTTGTGGCGAATGAGAATATCCGCGGATCCGCTCCTGTTCTCGTAGGACGGGCGGTCGGCGCCGACAAGGTCAATCAGCTGCATATGCCGGGAGCGAGATCGACGGAGATCCGATATATTCTGGATGATGAGTACGACGGTGACTGGATCACCGACGGACAGTCGTATTATCTGTCGGATGGTGTTCTTGGAAAAGAACATCTGGACAGCTGGAAAGAAGAATACCAGAACGCGGTCCGGGAATCGGATATCGTGGTACTGGATTTCGGATTCAATGATTTCTGGGTGCCCTGGTATGGTGCCATGTACGATGTGGCAGGCGACGGAAGACTTCCGTGGGATGATATGACCCCGTGGGAACGTGTCGAACGGATGGGCTCCTTCGGTGCCCTGGCAGACACACTGGCATCGGTTGGCCGTGCGTATATCTTCAATCCGACGAACTGGTGGATCTATGATCTGAAGTTTGCGGATTCGATTTTAAAATTCGCGGTGGATTATCCCGTGAACTGTTTCGCGATCACGGACAGCATCTATGAGCTGAATCCCAATGCAACGCTTCTGATCTGCATCGGTTATAATCCCATGGAAGGCTGGGATCTCGTTCCGGCTTGGGACGATAATCTTGTGGGCGATGTTCTCGGTGTGGTTTTCGCCATGCACGATGTCGCCAAGATCGCGGCATTTCTCAGCTATCCGGGAGAAGCTGCGCTGGTGGATATGCGGCATGTCGATGTCATTACGGACAATACGATGATCTTCGTATTTGAAAAGATGACCATTGATGATACCGGATTCAACCCGCACCCCACCGTTCGGGGATCCGAACAGGTCGCAAGTCAGATCCTGAAGGCACTGGGACGCGGAACGCCCTATGCGACCGTTGATTAATATCTGAACGATAAAAAACTGGAATCAGAAACGATTCCAGTTTTTTTGTTGATATTATTCAGGAGCGATGGACATATACTCCATGGCCTTTTTCATGCTTGTTTCAAACGCCTCTGCAGGGACAAGAGCGATTCCGTGCTCATCACTCAGAACGATCAGGCGCTGACCGCCGGTTAGTCCGAACCGGTCCCTTGTGCCTTTCGGGATGACGATCTGTCCCCGATCGTTCATCGTCACGGATCCCCAGATGTTTTTCCCCTTTGGTGCCGGCGGGATCGTTCCCACACCTTCCAGGGTCTCCGTGTGGATCAGACCGTCGATGGTGATTCCATACACATCTGCCAGACGGCTGCACTTTTCCACATCCGGAATGGTCGCACCGCTCTCCCACTTGGCGTACGCCTGGCGTGAGATTCCGATCTTTTCTGCGATTTCTTCCTGGGAAAATCCATGGATGTTGCGGAGCATCATCAAATTATCATTCAGCATGGCGGCAACTCCTTATAAATCGATTCGTTCAAAATGTTTGCAGGCGTTTCTGCAGGAAAGTACTGTCATCAGCAAGAAGATTATGACTCCGATCACGAAAAGAATCAACTGCTTTGCGATATGATCGGTACCAAAAGCATTCAGCCACTCCAGACCAGGTACATGATGAAGGGCCTCTGCGACGATGATTACGAGGAACGTTACGATGATAAAGATCACGAAGGGGCGGGCGAACTTATAAGCTGTTTTAAAGAACCCGTCGACAAAGATCCAGTTGAACAGGCCGAAGATCACAAATGCAGTTCCAAGGGCAAAGAAATTGGCATTCATCAATGCGTTGCCCGCATACACGGAGCTACGGGAGAAAACCGTCATCCGCAGTATGACAGCCAGTGCCATCAGTACGATAGAACAGATCTCGATCAGACACACAAACAGATATCTTCCTTTGACCACATCTTCCTTCGCAATTGGAAGCAGAGCGGAAAACACGACGTCATTTGCCTCTCTGGCAGTCTGAAAGCTCTGAAATATGCCCAGCGCCACAAAGAATGCTCCGCAAAGTATGGGATAGCCGGGGATAAAAAACATCAGACCAAACAGGATGAACAGGTAAGAGAGCACCGAGGAACTGAGCTTCATTTCTTTCATCAGAATGTTATGCATGAAATACACCGCCTTCCATCCGAAGCATCGTTTCTTCCAGACTCTCGCCTTCGCTGGAATGCTGCCGGATAAAGTCTTCTTTGGGCATGGCCGCCACAATTTTTCCTTTCGATATATATACGATGTTGTCGGCACATTTTTCGATATCAGAAATGATGTGAGTGGAAAAGAACACGGCCACGCCTTCTTTTTTCAGCTCGGAAAAAATGTCCAGGATTTCGTTGCGGGAAAACGGGTCGAGGCCGCTTGTGGGCTCATCCAGGATAAGCACTTCCGACCGGTGGGAGAGAGCGAGAAGGAGGTTCAGCTTTACCTTCATGCCCTCTGAGAGCTCCAGGGGTGTTTTCGACTCATCCAGTCCAAACAGGTTCAGATATCTGCGATAGGTATCTTCGTCCCATGTCTCATAGAACCGTTTTACAATATCGACAATGTCCCGGATCTTCTTTCTCGGATACCAGCTGACCGTTCCGGTGGAATACCCGATGAGTTTCTTCGTTTCCGTCTCGTTGCCGATCAAAGGCTTTCCAAAATAGGATACGCTGCCGCCGTCCAAATGGATCAGATTCAGCATTGCCTTGATGGTAGTCGTTTTGCCGGCGCCGTTTCTGCCGACAAATCCAGTGATTTTCCCGCCTTCGAGACTGAAGGAGATATCCGACAGTACAAAAGAGGGATAGTTTTTCACAAGATGCTGCACTTCCGCAATCATCATAAAAACCTCCGAAATATTTGATTTCTGTGAATATTGTAAACTGCAGTTGCGTGCTGTTCTACCAACCGGATATTACGGATTTTTATGTTTTCTGTTATGTTTGGTTGCGTTAAGCGGGAAAATGAAAAACCCCGGAACCGAATCTCGGTTCCAGGGTTTTGTACATTCGATATGGACTTAACGTTTGGAGAACTGGGGAGCGCGGCGTGCGGCTTTGAGGCCGTACTTTTTACGTTCTTTCATTCTCGGGTCACGAGTCAGGAATCCAGCGGCTTTCAGAGCTGCACGATAGGAAGGATCTACTTCCAGAAGAGCTCTTGCAATACCATGACGGATTGCGCCTGCCTGTCCGCTGACACCGCCGCCGGAAACGTTTGCTTCGACGTCGACTTTGTCAACCGTGTTGGTCTCAACCAGGGGCTGACGAACGATGAGCTTCAGAGTATCCAGTCCGAAGTAATCGTCGATATCACGGCCGTTGATCACGATCTTGCCAGTGCCGCCCGGGATGAGGTGTACACGAGCAACTGAGGACTTTCTGCGTCCTGTTCCATACATATAAGGTCTTTTAGACTGATAAGTTGCCATTATTTCTTACCTCCCTTAGCGATCCCAAACTTCAGGTTTCTGAGCTGCATGGTCATGTTCCGGACCTGCGAAGATTCTCAGACGCTTCAGCTGCCACTGAGCGATGGTGTTCTTCTGAAGCATGCCTTTGACGGCCAGCTTCATGGCCAGTTCGGGCTTGGTCTCCATGAGACGTTTGTACTGAGTCTCGTGAAGTCCTCCGGGCCAACCGGAGTGAGTGCGGTAATACTTCTGGGTCAGCTTATTGCCGGTCAGAACTGCATCCTTCGCATTGATGATGATGACATAGTCACCACAGTCAACATGCGGGGTGTAATCGGTCTTCAGCTTTCCGCGGAGCAGGTCTGCTGCAATTGCTGCAGTTTTGCCCATGGGCTTGCCTGCTGCATCAAGGATGTACCATTTGCGCTGTACGGTTTCCTTGGTCAACATTGTCGTAGACATGTGCTTGCCTCCATATAAATGAAATAAAAATTTTTGACAATTCAAAGTTGCGCAACTACAATGACGATAAATGCGCTCTATCTTTATAACATAGTGACAAGACGGAGTCAAACATATTTTTTGCCAGTCCACAAAAAACTCTTTAATTCGCCAGAAATCTCTGAATATCTCTTGAAATCTCGGTTTCAATTTTAAAAAATGGAGGGATCGTATGGCTGAGACGATACTGAATAACTTTACCAGCACCGTACGTAAAGCGGTGGATGAGTATCATATGATCGAGGAAGGGGACAAGATCGCGGTCGGAATCTCCGGAGGCAAGGATTCCATGCTGCTCCTTGCATCCCTCCATCATCTGTCGACCTTTTACCCGTATCACTTTGAAGTGGAAGCGGTCACCATCGACCTGGGCTTTGAGGGAATGGATTTCACCCCGGTGCAGGAATACTGTGATAAATTGGGGATCCGTTATGTCGTGGAAAAAACGGATATCCGGGAGATCGTATTTGATATTCGGCAGGAAGACAATCCCTGTGCCCTTTGCGCAAAGATGCGGCGCGGTGCGCTGAACAACATCATCAAGACCCACGGATTTTCGAAACTTGCACTGGGACATCATTTTGACGACGCCGTTGAGACCTTCATGCTGTCGCTGGTATTTGAAGGTCGACTGACCTGTTTCCGGCCCGTGACTTATATGGACCGTTCCGGGGTGACACAGATCCGGCCGCTCATCTATGCAGGAGAGCAGCGGATAACCAATGTGGCCAAGCTGCTGGATCTCCCCATAGTGGAAAATCCATGCCCCATGGACAAGAACAGCAAACGGTATGAGATCAAAAACATGCTCAGGGAAATGAGCAGGGACTATCCGGATCTCAAGACCAAGGTGTTCGGCGCGCTGCAGCGTTATCCCATGCCGGGATGGGAACCGGACAGGAACAGAAGGGAATATGAATGAAAAAACTCTGCCATCGGCAGAGTTTTTCTGTTATTCGATTGGGTTTCCGTCTATTGTGCCGGTGGTCTCCACCGCCTCGGCTTCCTGTCGCGCCATCTCCGCCTCTTTCTTCATATGACGGACCGTGCGGGACAGGCTGGCAATCAGGATCAGATCCGTGATTCCGTCCACGATAAGGACGATCCCCATCAGGATCATCAGCGCCTTGGTCGCTCCCATGGGAGACAGGAGGATTCATACCCCGAGACCCATCGTAACGATGGAAAAGATCAGCGCATAGATCCAGAGACTGACCCGTGAACGGATCAGATGGAACGATGCCTGAAGATCAATGATTCCGTGCAGCAGGACCACGATGGCGATGACATACTGCATGTACTGAATCGCCGATAGCGGGCGCACGGCCATCCAGATGCCTGCGGCAAAGCAGAGGATGCCGGCTAGCAGACCGCCCCATGTGCTGAGGAGCCGCTCCGCTTTTGCAATGAAAAAGGAAAAGATATAGAAAGCTCCGATCAAAGCCAGCAGGATGCCTGCGAAACGGCAGATCACAGCGGCTGCTTCCACTCCGTAGAACAGAAACAGGATCCCGCAGCCGATGGTAATCACGGCAATCAGAAGGGCACTGACCCGTTTTTGATGCAGAAAAGCGTTCATGATAAACACTCCATATGTATAGAATAAAATCAGTCTAACACTGAAGAGAGGACTTCTCAAGCGAAAACCACAACCCGCCGATCCTTTCTTCGGAAAGTATCACTATGGAAATTTCAAACACCACATGTTATAATCGATACAATTCTTGATAAGATTTGCAGGAAAAAGGAAAAAGAAATCAATAAATGATACAGGATGTGATAAACCATGGTCATTCAGGAATCAGCAGAAGATTATCTGGAGAAGGTATTGATGCTTTCCAAGCAGAAGGCAAATGTTCGTCAGACCGATATTTGTGACGCGACCGGTTATGCCCGGCCCTCTGTCAGTGTCGCCATCCGCAAGCTGGCTTCGGAAGGATATCTGGAAATCAGTGAACTGGGAGCCATCACCCTTACGGATAAGGGACATGAGATCGCAGATAAGATCTATGAGCGTCATACGGTTATTTCCGAACTGCTGGTTGCTCTGGGAACGGATCCCGACGTGGCACTGGAAGACGCATGTAAGATCGAGCATGATCTCAGTGAGGAATCGTTTGCCAATATCAAAAAGTATTACAAAGAGCATGTAAAAAAATAAGATCATAGCGATTGTAACAGCAATGGCCCGGTACTCTGCCGGGCCATTGCTGTTTTATCCTTAAAATGAAACAGGTGCAGCAGATTGCTGCACCTGTTGGATGTAATGATGGATTACTGCTCTGCGTACTCGAAGTCTTCCTTGCCATGGTTGCAGACCGGGCAGACATAATCGTCGGGAAGTTCGCCGTCGCATTCCTCGAAGTGGCCGCATACATTGCAGACGTAGCCTTTCTTGATCTCGTGGGTGACAGCGGGAACGTACTCGAACTCTTCCGGACCGTGTTTGCACAGCGGGCAAGTGAAGTCTTCCGGAAGCTCGTGGCCTTCGTAGAAGTATCCGCAGACCTTGCATCTCCAGCCTTCGGGTTGATCGGAGGAAGGAGCTTTCTTCGGCTTGATGTGTGCATGGTAATAACCATAGGTGACACTGGGAGCGTCAGACAGCACTTTGGCCTCTACGACCTTGGCGATGTAAAGCATCTGGGTCTCCAGATCATAGCTTTCCAGCACTTCGCAGCTGAGAACTGCGTTGGTGTAGGTGGGAATGTAGCGGATGCCGTTTGCGGTGCGGTCGTTGTAATCCACATCGGCAAACTTGTCCACTTCACGTCCGGACTGGAAGCCAAACTGCTGGAACAGAGCGAAGGGAGCATCTTCCGTCAGAATGGAGATGTTGAACTTGCCTGCTTTTGCCACCATATCACAGGTGTGGTTCTGCTTGATGCAGGAGATGGTGATCTTCTTGATATCACCGGCGGCGACCTGACCGGCGGTGTTGATGATGCAGCCGTAATCTACGCCGTCAACCTGAGTGGTGAGGACTTCCACACCGTAGGTGAATTTGAAGAATGCATCATTGGAGATTTCCAGAGGAACTGCAGGTGCATCGGCAGCTGCCGCAGGAGCAACGACCGGTTTCGGCGGAACGATATCCGCAGCGATGGCATCGGCCAGAGCATCCAGCTCATCCAGGGTGTTTGCCTTGGGAGCGGAAAGGATGCTGATCGGATTGTCCTGAATGAACTGAGTTCCGGGGATTGTGGAAAGGATTTCGCGCATCAGCTTGCCGCTAGTGGGACCCCAGGAGCCGTTCTCCAGCAGAGCGACTTTTCTCTTCTGCAGGTTGTGAGACTGAATGTCATGCAGCAGCTCATCCATGCGGATGAAGATGCCAGCGTTGTAAGTGGTGGATGCGAACACCATGTGGCTGTTTTTGAACGCGGAGCTGATCACATAGCTGGAATCGATAACGGAAGTGTCAAACATCTCAACATCGACACCGCGGTCGGACAGCTTGGCAGCCAGGATGTTTGCCATGTTCTCGGTATGTCCATACACAGAGGCATAAGCCAGGGTGACGCCTTTCTTCTCCGGTGTGTAGGTTGCCCAGTGCATGTATTTATCCAGGAAGTCCGCAAAGTGCTTTCTCCACACGAAACCGTGGAGGGGGCACACATATGCGATATCCAGAGTGGCGGCCTTTTTCAGGACCGCTTCCACCTGCATGCCGTATTTGCCGACGATGTTGGTGTAGTAACGTCTGGCCTCATCCAGCCAGTCGCTCATGAAGTCGACTTCGTCCGCGAAGATCTTTCCGTTGAGGGCACCAAAGGTGCCGAAAGCATCCGCGGAGAACAGGATCTTGTCGGTGATGTCATAGGACATGATCACTTCAGGCCAGTGTACCATGGGGGCAGTGACAAAGCTCAGCACATGCTTGCCCAGGGGCAGGGTATCTCCTTCGCCCACCACAACACGGCGGTCGGCATAATCATAACCGAAGAACTGCTTCATCATGGTGAATGCCTTGGAGGATGCAACTACCTTTGCCTCGGGATAATGTTCCAGGAAGTTGGCTACATTGGCGGAGTGGTCAGGCTCCATATGATGGACCACCAGATAGTCAGGTTTCCGGCCTTCCAGAAC
>CAJGCI010000024.1 GCA_904501855.1 Oscillospiraceae bacterium
CATATCCGGACCGGAAACTGCTGTATACGGCCGGTGCGCTGGCTTCGGTCGGGTTCTGCATCAAGAGCGGTATGTGGCCGCTGCACACATGGCTGCCTCCGTCCTACACGATGGCGCCGACGACAGCCACGACTCTGCTTTCCAGTGTGCTCAGCAAGACCGGTGTGTTCGGACTGGCCGTGATCCTTTCTCAGATCTTTGCCGGAGACCGGGCCGTCGGATATGCGGCACTGGCACTGGCGCTGATCACCATGGTGGTAGGTGCCGTCCTTGGGATCTTCAGCACCAACATCAAACGGACACTGGCATGTTCCTCCATCAGCCAGATCGGCTTTGTTCTTACCGGCCTGGCCACATGCCTGCTGCTGCGTGAGGAAAATGCCTTTGCCGCCCATGGAATGGTGCTTCATCTGATGAACCATTCGCTGTTCAAGCTGGTCCTGTTCCTGACGGCAGGTGCCGTGATCATGAACATACGGGACGGTGAATACAATGCCATCCGCGGATTCGGGCGGAACAAACCGCTTCTTATCGCTGCCATGCTCATGGGACTGTGGGGCCTTGCAGGTATTCCCGGAGGGAGCGGATACATTTCCAAGACGCTCCTCCATGAGAGCATCGTGGAGAGCATCCACCTCTTTGAATCCGGCGGCAGTCCCGCGTTCTGGCTTCATGTCACGGAATGGGTATTCCTCATTTCCGGCGGATGCACCTTCGCGTATATGACGACGCTGTTCGTCTGCGTATGCGCGGAACGGAATGAAGATCCCGGAGTCCAGGCGGTGTATGACCGTATGAAAGGGAAGTGGTGCCGTCTTCCTTCTGCCGTGATCATTGGATTGTTCGCACTGGTGATCCCGGTCCTCGGATGTGTTCCGTTCCTCATGGAATCACTGGCATCCTTCAGTGATCCGTTCTTCTCGGCCGGTACCGCGCACCCCGTACATTACCTGTCGTTTGAGATCCTGAAGGGATCGATGATCTCCATCCTTACGGGTGTCGTGATCTATCTTGTCTTTGTCCGGAGATTTCTCATCAGAAACGGGGCATATACGAACCGGTGGCCGGCATCCGCGGATCTGGAAAAGAACGTGTACCGTCCTCTGCTCCTGCAGATCCTTCCGTTTGCCGGATCGCTCTTCGCAAGAACGGTTGCCACACTGCCGGAACTGGTACGCATCGGATTCTGCCGGCTGCTGTACAGCAACAACAATAACGGTGTCGTCATCCCCGGGGAGGACGATCACTTCAGTTCCTACCAGACGCAGGAGGAGGCGGACGAATCCTTCAGTACGACGCTTGGAACCAGCCTTCTTCTGATCAGTATCGGAATGGCGATCATTCTGGTCTTCCTGTTCCTGCAGTGAGCACCAGACCCGTGAAAGAATAATACGACCTTTAAGGAAACGCATTCCTTAAAGGTCGTTTTTTCATTTTGTCATAAATTTGAAACGGAAAATTCGGAAACTTGAATTTTTGGGATTTCTTCTATATACTAAATAAGCTAAAGTATTATGTAAATTACACACAATATATTGTGTCAGAGAGGTTTTTGATCTATGGCAGCAAAATCGCCGAAATATGATAATAACAGCATATCCCAGCTGAAAGGCGCCGACCGTGTCCGCAAGAGACCGGGCGTCATTTTCGGTTCGGACGGACTGGACGGATGTCAGCATTCCGTGTTCGAGATTCTCTCCAACTCCATCGATGAAGCCAGAGAGGGTCACGGCAATCTGATCACGCTGACACGCTACGAGGATCTTTCCATCGAGTGCGAAGATTTCGGGCGCGGATGTCCCATGGACTGGAACGAGAATGAGAAACGGTTCAACTGGGAACTGGTGTTCTGTGAACTGTATGCCGGCGGCAAATACCGCAACAATGAGGGCGAGAACTACGAATACTCTCTCGGTCTCAACGGACTCGGTTCCTGTGCCACGCAGTATGCTTCGGAATACATGGACGTTACGGTATGGCGTGACGGGAACAAGTATGAACTTCATTTCAAGAAGGGCAAGGTCTGCGGGAAAAAGGGCAAGGAGCTGACGGTGGAACCGGCGGACCGCAAAAAGACCGGCACCACCATCCGCTGGCGTCCGGACCTGGATGTCTTCACGGATATCAATATCCCTCCCGAGTATTTCGAGGATATCATGCGCCGTCAGGCGGTGGTGAACAAGGGCGTGACGTTCCGTTTCCGCAATCAGGTCAACGGCAAGTTTGAGACCAAGGATTTCCTCTATGAGGAAGGGATCCTGGATTACGTCAAGGAGATCGCCGGGGAACAGACGCTCTCCGCTCCGACCTTCATCGAATGCGAGCGGAAAGGCCGCGACCGTCAGGACCGTGATGACTATAAGGTGAAGATCTCCGCCGCATTCTGTTTCTCCAATAAAGTCAGCGTAACGGAGTATTATCATAACTCCTCCTGGCTGGAGCATGGTGGAAGTCCGGAGAAAGCCACCAGAAACGGGTTCGTTTATGCCATCGATGCCTATCTGAAAAAGATCGGCAAATATCAGAAGAACGAATCCAAGATCACATTCCAGGATGTCTCAGACTGCCTGGTGCTGGTGACGAACTGTTTCTCCACCCAGACATCCTATGAGAACCAGACAAAGAAGGCCATCACCAACAAGTTCATTCAGGAAGCGATGACCGACTTCTTCAAGGAACAGCTGGAAGTCTATTTCATAGAGAACAAACCGGAAGCGGACCGCATCGCCGAACAGGTGCTGATTAACAAGCGGTCCAGAGAGACGGCGGAGAAGACCCGTCTCGGCATGAAGAAGAAACTCACCGGATCCATCGACATTGCAAACCGTGTTCAGAAATTCGTGGACTGCCGGAGCAAGGATCCCAACGAACGTGAGATCTATATCGTGGAGGGCGACTCCGCACTGGGCGCCTGCAAACAGTCCCGCAATGCCGATTTCCAGGGACTGATGCCGGTCCGGGGAAAGATCCTGAACTGTCTGAAGGCAGACTACGTGCGGATCTTCAAAAGCGATATCATCACGGATCTGCTGAAAGTTCTGGGATGCGGCGTGGAGGTGAAAGGGAAGACCGCCAAGGATCTTACCGATTTCGACATCAACAACCTGCGCTGGAACAAAGTCATCATCTGTACGGATGCCGATGTGGACGGCTACCAGATCCGCACCCTGATCCTGACGATGCTTTACCGGCTGGTGCCTACTCTGATCCGGGAAGGATATGTATATATCGCGGAATCTCCTCTGTATGAGATCACTACGAAGGATAAGACCTGGTTTGCGTATACCGATCGGGAAAAGAACGATATCGTAGCGGAACTGGACGGAAAGAAATGCTCCATCAACCGCTCCAAAGGTCTCGGTGAAAACGATCCGGAGATGATGTGGCTCACCACCATGAATCCCGAGACGAGACGTCTGATCCGTGTCATGCCGGAGGATGTGGACCGCATGAATGAGGTCTTCAATCTCCTCCTCGGAGATAATCTGGAAGGCCGGAAGCAGCATATCGCGGAAGACGGATACCAGTATCTGGAACTGGCGGACATCTCGTAAGAAGGAGTATAACAATGAAATTTCAGAAAGCGGTATCCACAGCAAGAACGCTTCTGCTCATCGCGCTGGTGCTCTGCGTGCTGGGGCTGACCATGGGCGGTGCCGACCTGGCAACGATCCGTGCGGTCACCACCGGTCTTGCCATGCTTCTGGTGATCGTAGCGCTCTATTACATATTCCGTTACTGCAGATGTCCTTACTGCGGAAAACAGATCTTTTTCGGTGTGTCGAAGGCCACCAGCTGCCCGCACTGCCGCAGAAGTTTTGCGACGGGCAAAAAAGTCAAAAGAAACAGATAATCTTAATCGGAAGGTAATTTTTCCATGCCCAGAAAGAAAAAAGAAACTGTAAAAAAACCGGAAGTCGACCCCAATGTCCTGGGACTGCGGGCGGAGACGGTGGAACAGCCCATCACGGAAACACTGGAGACCAATTACATGCCCTATGCCATGTCGGTCATCGTTTCCCGTGCCATTCCAGAGATCGACGGATTCAAGCCGTCCCACCGGAAACTTCTGTATACCATGTATAAAATGGGACTGCTGCGCGGTGACAGAACCAAGTCTGCCAACATCGTGGGACAGACCATGAAGCTCAATCCCCACGGTGATCAGGCCATCTACGATACCAGGGTGCGTCTGTCCAAGGGATACGAAGCACTGCTGACGCCATTCGTGGATTCCAAGGGCAACTTCGGCAAGATGTATTCCCGGGACATGTCCTATGCCGCGCCCCGATACACGGAGGCGAAGCTGTCTGCGATCAGCGCAGAACTGTTCCGGGATATCGACAGCGATACCGTGGAATTCGTGGATAACTATGACGGCAGTATGAAAGAGCCGGTCCTGCTGCCAACGACATTTCCCAACGTTCTCGTTTCTGCCAATCTTGGTATTGCCGTCGGTATGGCCAGCCAGATCTGCGGTTTCAATCTCAACGAAGTCTGTGAAGCGGCCATCGGCCGGATCAAGGATCCGGACTTTGATGTTCTGTCTGTGATGCCTGCTCCGGATTTTCCAAGCGGCGCGGAGATCATCTATGATTACACGGAGATGGAAAACATCTACCGTACCGGTCACGGCAGCTTTAAGGTGCGGGCCCGCTGGAGATATCTGAAAAAGGAAAACATCGTCGAGATCTATGAGATCCCGTATACCACCACCACCGAAGCCATCATGGATAAGGTGGCGGAACTGATCAAGGCGGGCAAGGTCCGTGAGATCAACGATATGCGTGATGAGACCGATCTGGGCGGTCTGAAACTGGCCATGGATCTCAAGCGCGGAACGGATCCGGAGAAACTGATGCAGAAGCTCTTCAAGATGACACCGCTTCAGGATTCCTTCCCGTGCAATTTCAATATCCTGATCGCCGGCAACCCCAAGGTCATGGGCGTGTACGAGATCCTGGATGAGTGGACGGCGTGGCGTGTGGACTGTGTCCGGCGTCGTGTGTATCATGAGCTGAACCAGAAGAAGGACAAACTGCACCTGCTCAAGGGCCTGCAGAAGATCCTTCTCGATATCGATAAAGCCATCGAGATCATCCGCAAGACCGAAAAGGAAGCGGATGTCGTTCCCAACTTGATGATGGGATTCGGAATCGACGAGATCCAGGCCGAGTTTGTAGCGGAGATCAAGCTGCGCAATATCAACCGCGAGTATATTCTCAAGAAGACTTCCGAGACGGAACAGCTGGAGAAAGATATCGCGGAGCTGGAAGATACCGTAAAATCGAAGGCGAAGATCAACCGGATCATCGTCAATGAACTGAAAGAGATCAACAAGAAATATGAGATGCCGCGGAAGACCGGAATCGTCTATGCCGATGAGATCGAAGAATTCTCGGAAGAGGAGTCCGTTCCCAGCTATCATGTCAATGTGTTCGTATCCAAGGAAGGATACATCAAGAAGATCACGGACCTGTCTCTGCGCATGTCCGGAGAACACAAATACAAGGAAGGCGACAGCCTTCAGACTCAGTTCGACTGCGATAATACGGAAGAGATCCTGATCTTCACCGACAAGCAGAATCTCTATAAGGCCAAACTAGCGGATTTCAACGATACCAAAGCATCGACCCTCGGTACGTATATTCCCGCACAGGTGGGGATGGACGAAGACGAACATGTATTTGCAGTCCTTCCCGCCAAAAAGTACCGCGAAAACCTGATCCTGGTATTTGAAAACGGAAAAGCGGCCCGTTTCAAGATGGATGTCTATGAAACGAAGACCAACCGCAAACGGCTGATCAATGCCTATTCGGACAAGTCACCGCTGATCAAAGTGCTGGCATTCTCCGATGAAACGGATATCACGCTGTTTTCCGATCACGGCAGGGCACTGGTGGTTCACACTTCCGTGATCCCCGCCAAGACCAGCCGGTCGACACAGGGCGTGTTCTGCATGAAATTCGGCCGCGGCAAACACATGGTCACGGATGCTGCACTGCTGGCAGATACGGACATCAAGAATGTTTCCCGTTACCGTTCCCGCACGATCCCGGCGATGGGTGCTCTGATCAAGGAAGAGGATCGGGGAGAGGAACAGATGTCTCTGCTGGACTGATACACTGATTATTTGGAGAGGAGGAATGGAGATGCCGACACAGTTCGTACGCCGGGTGACAGCCCTGCTTTCTCTGGTTCTGGTATTCTCGCTCCTTTCCGGATGCGGTCTTTACGACAAGGAATATTCGGTGGTGGAGCAGTACCCCGTCGCCGTCAATGATTCGGACAGGGATTCCAGCACCGTTCATAATTATTATGAGATGGAAGCGGCGATTCTGAATCTGGTACACCAGCGGCAGGAACAGGGCTCCATCGTCTTTGAAAACTATGAAGGGGACATCAGTTCCGATCTGAAGAACGTCTGCTGGGGACTTCGTACCCGGGACGCATTCTGCGTGTACTGCGTCAGCGGGATCCAGTATGAGATGAACCATATCGTATCCCATGAAGGTGCGGATCTCTCCATTTCCTATTCCAGAAGTTCGGAGGAGATGGAACATATCAGGACCATCTCCTTTTCCACCGAACTGACCGATTATGTGGAACAGGCCATTGATTCCTTCGTGGATCGCCTGGTCGTTCTCATCAAGAACTGTTCTCTGGATGAAGACGGGATCCGGGAACTGGTCGCCTCTGCCTATGAAGACAATCCCGTGATCGCAATTGCGGCCCCCATGACGCAGGTTAAGATGTATTCCGGCTCCGGGCTGCAGCGCCTGGTGGAGGTGGAGTTCTCTTACGGGGACGATATCCAGGACCTTCAGAATAAGAAGAAGGAAATGGCGGAGAAGATCGGGGATATCACCGAACAGTCTTCGGACGATTTTACGGAAAAGACCCTGCTCAAAGCGGTCAACATGATCACGTCACAGTGCCGGTACCGGGATGAGTATATCGGAAACTCCGTTTATTCCTGCCTCGTGACGAAAGAGGCAAACAGTCAGGGTCTTGCACTGACTCTGAAGAGCGTCTGCAATGCCATGGATATCCCATGCGAAACGGTGAACGGTTTCTATAATCAGAAGGAACATTACTGGAATATCGTTCAGATCGGCAATGATTATTATCATATCGATCTTTCACGGTGCATCCTGCAGGGTACGGAATCCGGTTTCCTTCGAAGCGATGAGGAGATGTGGAATGAGTACCGCTGGGATACCTCTGCATACTCCAGATGTTCCGGACCGCTGACCTATCAGGACGTAGTAAACAGCTGATGGAAAGAGCACACTTTTTTTACCGGGTGTGCTCTTGACTTTTTATTGGAATATGCTACAATAACATCCGTTGCGCGGGCATAGCTCATCTGGTAGAGCGCCACCTTGCCAAGGTGGAGGTAGCGAGTTCGAGCCTCGTTGCCCGCTCCAAATAAGACCTGCTGTTTTTGGCGGGTCTTTTATTATGTGATAAGAGGTGCTCACATGAAGACCGATGTCATTATCATAGGTGCAGGTCCTGCCGGTATCTTTACCGCGCTGGAAATGATCAAGAAGAACAGCAGAAAAAAGATCATTATGGTTGAGAAGGGCAAGGCGATCGAAAACCGTCACTGCCCGAAATCCGTTACCGGCAAATGCATGAGCTGCAAACCCTATTGCCATATCACCACCGGGTTTTCCGGCGCAGGCGCGTTTTCCGATGGGAAGCTGTCCCTGAGCTATGAGGTCGGCGGAGACCTTCCCACACTCATCGGGGAAGAGAAAGCACAGGAAACCATCGATTACTGTGACAAGATCTATCTGGAGTTTGGTGCAGATACCCACGTGGAAGGCATCGGAGATCCGGAAAAGACGAAGGTCATCCGCAAGAATGCCATCAAGGCCGGTCTGAAACTGGTGGACTGTCCCATTCGCCATATGGGCACGGAAAAAGCCCATGATATCTATGGCGCGATCCAGAAATATCTGCTGGATCACGGCGTGGAGATCCTTTTCGGTGTGGAATGCAACAACCTGATCATCGAAAACGGTGTCTGCAAGGGCGTGATCCTGTCCGATAACGGTATATCGAAAGAGGTCTATGCCGAGGATACTGTGGTTGCTACAGGCCGCAGAGGTGCCGACTGGCTGGAATCGATCTGCACGGAACATCACGTGGAGCACGTGGCCAGTACGGTGGATATCGGCGTCCGCGTGGAGGTCCGCAATGAGATCATGGAGGAGGTCAATGAGGTCCTGTATGAATCCAAGCTCATCGGGTATCCCGCACCGTTCAAGAACAAGGTCCGTACCTTCTGCCAGAACCCCGGCGGTTATGTGGCGCAGGAAAACTATGACAACGATCTTGCCGTCGTAAACGGACATTCCTTCAAGGATAAGAAGTCGGAGAACACCAATCTGGCGATCCTCTGCTCACACAATTTCTCCATCCCGTTCAATCAGCCCATTGCGTATGCACAGAAGGTGGGGGAACTGACGAACATGCTGGGTGACGGACATATCCTGGTGCAGCGCTTCGGCGATATCCTGGATGGCAAGCGGACCTGGGCGAAAGAACTGGCACGATCCAATGTCCGGCCGACGCTGCCCGATGCGGTAGCCGGGGACATCACGGCGGCGATGCCTTACCGTGCCATGATCAACATCATCAATTTCATTCAGGCCGTGGATCAGGTAGTGCCCGGATTTGCTTCCTATGAAACGCTTCTGTATTCTCCGGAACTGAAATTCTATTCCAACCGGGTCAAGATGGATACGGATTTCAACACGAACGTCAAGGGCCTTCACTGTCTGGGAGACTCCTCCGGATGGACCCGGGGCCTGATGATGGCTTCTGCCATGGGGACCCTGATGGGCCGGAAACTGGCGGAAAACGAATAATCATACTGCAGACTCTCTGTTACGGAATGCTGTTCCGGACAAAGAGTCTGTGTTTTTTTGAAGGGCAATGATGTTTCACTGAGTATGCAGTTATGGTATAATCAAGAGTAATCAATTTGTGTTATTTCAGGTGTGTTATGGGTGAATTTAAAGTAATCAGTGAATATGTTCCCTCCGGAGATCAGCCGGAAGCGATCGAATCGCTGGCCCAGGGCGTGGAACTGGGACTGGAGGAGCAGACCATGCTGGGTGTCACCGGCTCCGGTAAGACATACACCATGGCGAAGATCATTGAAAAAGTAAAGAAACCGACTATCGTTCTGGCTCACAATAAGACGCTGGCAGCACAGCTCTGCAGCGAATTCAAGGAATTCTTCCCGGAAAACGCGGTGGAATACTTTGTTTCCTATTACGACTATTACCAGCCGGAAGCATATATTCCTCATACGGATACCTATATCGAGAAAGACAGCTCCATCAATGATGAGATCGACCGTCTGAGGCACTCAGCCACGTCCAGTCTGTTTGAAAGACGGGACGTCATCGTCGTGGCCTCCGTCAGCTGTATCTACGGTCTGGGAGATCCCATCGATTACGCCAATATGGTGATCTCTCTTCGTCCCGGCCAGAGCCGCGGTATGGAAGAGATCATGAGAAAACTTCTGGAGATCCGTTACGAACGCAATGATATTGCATTTGAACGTAATATGTTCCGTGTCCGCGGAGATGTTCTGGATATCTTTCCCGCCTATGCCACGGATTCTGCGATCCGTGTGGAATTCTTCGGGGATGAAGTGGACCGGATCTCGGAGATCAACGTGGTAACGGGGAAAACACAGCGCTATCTCAATCATGTGGCGATCTATCCTGCCAGTCATTACGTCACGACCCAGGAAAAGATGCAACGGGCCATTGAGGAGATCCGCCGGGAATGTGATGAGCGTGTAAAGTTCTTTGAAGAAAACAATAAACTGCTGGAAGCACAGAGGATCCGTCAGCGTACCGACTATGATATCGAGATGATGCAGGAGCTCGGATTCTGTTCCGGGATCGAAAACTATTCCAGGATCATTTCCGGCAGGGCGCCGGGAAGTGCGCCTATGACGCTCCTTGATTATCTCCCTGAGGATTATCTCATGTTCATCGATGAAAGCCATGTTACGCTGCCGCAGGTACGCGCCATGTACCGCGGGGACCGGGCGAGGAAAGAGAACCTTGTGGAATTCGGGTTCCGTCTTCCGTCGGCATTCGATAACCGCCCGCTGAAGTTTGAGGAATTTCAGGAACGCCTCAATCAGGTGATCTATGTCTCGGCAACCCCCGGGGAGTATGAACGGTCCCGCTCCGGCAATATCGCCGAACAGGTGATCCGCCCCACCGGACTTCTGGATCCGAAAGTGGTCGTACGGCCGGTGGAAGGACAGATCGATGATCTTATCGGAGAGATCCAGGCCAGGATCGAAAAAGGACAGCGCACTCTGGTCACCACACTGACAAAGAAGATGGCGGAGGATCTTTCCGAATACTTTACCAATGTGGGAATCCGCTGCCGCTACATGCACCATGATATCGGTGCCATTGAGAGGATGGAGATCATCCGAAATCTCCGACTGGGAGATTTCGATGTGCTGGTAGGCATCAATCTCCTCCGTGAGGGACTGGATATTCCGGAAGTCAGTCTGGTGGCGATCCTCGATGCGGATAAGGAAGGATTCCTCCGCAGTGAGACCAGCCTCATTCAGACCATCGGACGTGCCGCAAGAAATGCCGAGGGAACCGTCATCATGTATGCCGATACCGTCACTCCGTCCATGAATGCGGCCATTACAGAAACCGAACGGCGCCGAAAAAAACAGGATGACTACAACAAAGCCAACGGCATCGTACCGAAGACGATCATCAAGGATGTGCGGGATCTTCTGGAGATCTCCACGGATCTGTCCTCTTCGGCAAGAAAAGAAGGCGGCGTTAAGTTGACGAAGTTCGAACGCAAACGGGAGATCGAACGGCTGGAAAAACAGATGCGGGAAGCATCAAAGATGCTGGAGTTCGAAATCGCTGCACAGCTGCGTGATCAGATCATTCTTCTCCGTGGGGAGAATTCGGAGAAATAGAACGGCGGTACCGCCGGATAAGGAAGGAATTACTGTTATGAAACTGATGATACTGGACGGAAACAGCATCGTGAACCGCGCCTATTACGGCGTGCGTCTTCTGACTGCTCCGGACGGAACTCCGACAAACGGTGTATTTGGTTTTCTTTCCATACTGCAGAAGCTGCTTGCCGATCAGGAACCGGATGCGGTCTGTGTGGCATTTGATGTCCATGCACCCACGTTCCGTCACAAGCAGTACGCGGAGTACAAGGGAAAAAGAAAACCCATGCCGGAGGATCTGGTCGTTCAGATGCCTCTTCTCAAGGAAGTGCTTCAGACCATGGGGATCTCCTGCTATGAATGTGCAGGATGGGAAGCCGATGATATCCTTGGGACCGTCGGCAGAAGATGCGAGGAGGAAAACTGGGACTGTCTCATCGTAACGGGAGACAAGGATTCCTTCCAGCTGGTGACGGACAAGACGCATGTGTTTCATGTGAAGTCCAGCAAGGGGCAGACCACGACCATGGAATATACTCCGGAAGTGTTTCAGGAGGAATACGGTTTCGCACCCATCCATATCATCGATCTGAAGGCGCTGATGGGCGACTCCTCGGATAATATCCCAGGTGTTCCGGGAGTAGGCGAGAAGACGGCTACGGCGCTGATCCAGAACTACTCCACCATATCCAGCATCTACAGTCAGCTGGATTCTCTGGATGTGAAGGATGGGATTAAAAAGAAACTGGAAGCCGGAAAAGAGAGCGCTGAAATGAGCTATGATCTGGCGACCATCCGGAGGGATGTACCCATCGATTTCGATCCGAAAGAGAACATATGGAAGCTGACTTCT
The DNA here is from genome assembly GCA_904501855.1 of Oscillospiraceae bacterium. GTDB lineage: Bacteria > Bacillota > Clostridia > Oscillospirales > Oscillospiraceae > UBA2922. The sequence goes on from CAJGCI010000024.1 coordinate 11,832, forward strand.
TCCGGCGAACTGTACGCACTGTTTCACCGTCTCGGGTTCCAGAAGTTCATCGAACGCTGGGGCCTGGAGCCGGGAGAAGAGACAACGGAAACCGGGAAGAGGGAGTCGCTGGAGGTCCGGGAAATAACGGAACCGGATCTGGAGTGGCTGAAAAAAACAGTGTCCGGTGAGGAATATGTTGCGGTCACCGTGGGGGAGGAGCTGGATCAGATCTTCCTGTGTGACGGGAAGGCCGTGTATTCCGTACGATGGAACGACTGCGGCGAATCCTATAACGAGTTTCTGAAATATGTGTTCTCCGGAGAAGTGAAGAAAACCGTTCACGGTCTGAAGGAACTGATGCGCCGCCTCATGGAGGAGAAGATCACCTACGACGGGTTCGTCTTCGATACGGAGCTGGCCGGCTATCTGCTGCAGTCCTCGGAATCGGACTATTCCGTGGAACGGCTTACCATGCGGTACTGTGACGGTGAGATCTCCGGGGTGGAAGGGATCTATTCCCTGAAACCGGTCATGGATTCTCTCATGCGGGAACAGGGCATGAGAAAGCTGTATTATGATATCGAACTGCCGCTGTGCGAAGTGCTTGCGGAAATGGAACGGGAAGGCTTCCTGGTGGACCGCACGGCTCTTTATGAGTACGGCGAGAGCATGATCGGGACCATCGACCAGCTGCAGCAGCAGATCTGGAACTATGCCGGCCACGAGTTCAACATCAATTCCCCCAAACAGCTGGGAGAAGTTCTGTTTGACGAACTGTATCTTCCGCAGGGGAAGAAGACCAAGACCGGATGGAGCACCAGTGCGGATGTGCTGGAAAAGCTCAGAAACAAGCACCCCATCATCCAGGACATACTGGATTACCGGACCCTGACAAAACTGAAGTCCACCTATGCGGACGGCCTTCTGAAGGTCATTGATACGGACGGCCGGATCCACACCAATTTCCAGATGACCGTGACTGCGACGGGACGTTTGTCTTCCACGGAGCCGAATCTCCAGAACATTCCAATCCGTAAGGAATTCGGCAGCGAGATCCGGAAGATGTTCGTTGCGGCACCCGGCAATGTCCTGGTGGATGCCGACTACAGTCAGATCGAGCTTCGGCTGCTGGCACATATCTCCAAGGATACCGCGATGAGAGATGCGTTTCTCAGCGGAGTGGATTTCCATACCGCCACAGCCGCACAGGTGTTCAATACACCGGTGGAAGAGGTGACTGCACGGCAGAGAAGCAATGCCAAGGCCGTGAACTTCGGAATCGTATACGGCATCTCAGCATGGTCTCTCGCTGGAGATATCGGGGTCTCCACCTCGGAAGCGAAAGAATATATGGATGCCTATTATGAGAAATATCCCGGTGTCCATCAGTACATGGAGGACATCAAGGAAAAGGCGAGAGAAGACGGATATGTGGTGACCCTCTATCAGCGCCGACGCTATCTTCCGGAGCTGAAATCCGCAAATTTCAACACCAGATCTTTCGGAGAGCGGGTGGCGCTGAATATGCCGATCCAGGGAACCGCGGCGGATATCATCAAACTGGCCATGGTCAATGTCGCGAACCGTCTGAAAAAGGAAAACCTGGAGGGCAAGCTGATCCTTCAGGTGCACGATGAACTGATCGTGGAGTGCCCGGAAAAAGAAGCGGATACCGTGGCGAAACTGCTCGCGGAGGAAATGGAAAACGTGATCCATCTTTCCGTTCCTCTGAGTGTGGAAGTCAAGACCGGCCATACCTGGCATGAAGCCCACTGATATGATGAACTACGTGATTCGACAGGCAGATCCTGAACTGATCCCGCAGATCGCTGCCATCGAGAAAGATACTTTTTCCGATCCCTGGTCGGAGCATTCACTCTCCGCCTGTCTTCCGGACGATAAGCATGATTTCTATGTTGCACTGGATGAGGAGGGGCACGTTCTCGGATATATCAGTTTCATGAGCGTGCTGGATGAGGGATACATCAATAATGTGGCTGTCCGTGAGGACGCCCGGCATGCCGGGATCGGATCTGCGCTTGTTTCTGAGAGTGTCCGGAGAGGCAGGGAAAGGGAACTGTCATTCCTCACCCTGGAGGTGCGTGCGTCCAATGAGCCCGCCATCGCGCTGTATGAAAAGCATGGTTTTGCGGAAGTGGGACGGCGTCCCGGATACTATGAAAAACCCAGGGAAGATGCTATACTGATGACATTATTTTTTGAAGAAACCGAGGAAATTGGATGAAGATACTAGCATTCGAATCCTCCTGTGATGAGACTGCGGTCGCCATCGTGGAGGACGGCAGAACAGTATTAACCGATCAGATCTTTTCCCAGGCCGATCTGCACGCCATCTACGGCGGAGTGGTTCCCGAGATCGCTGCAAGAAGTCATGTGGAGGTGATCTCCATTCTGACGGAGCGGGCACTGGCAGATGCCGGACTGACGAGAGAAGATATCGACGCCGTGGCGGTGACTTATGCACCCGGACTCATCGGCGCCGTTCTGGTGGGAGTGAACTTCGCAAAGGCTGCTGCGCTGGCACTGGATGTGCCGCTGATCCCTGTCCATCATATCCGGGGACACATTGCGGCAAACTATATTGCCTACCCGGAACTTGAGCCGCCGTTTCTCTGTCTGTCCATCTCCGGAGGGAACACCCTTCTGGTGGATGTCAGAGACTATACGGACATGAGTATCATCGGAGCGACGAGAGACGATGCGGCCGGAGAGTGTTTTGACAAGACGGCGAGAGTCCTGGGACTTCCTTATCCCGGCGGCAAGCCCATCGATGAACTGTCGCAGGGGGGAAATGACACCGCATATACGTTTCCCGTTGCCCATGTCAGCGGTTCTCCCTATGATTTCAGTTTTTCCGGTCTGAAGACGGCAGTTATCAATATTGCACATCATGCCGAACAGACGGGAGAAACGATCAACAAGTTCGATCTCGCCGCGTCTTTTACGAAGGCTGTGAGCGATTCGCTGGTGCCCCGTACGATGATGGCCGCAGAAGAGCTTGGCTACCGCAGGATCGCCGTTGCAGGCGGTGTGGCTGCCAACAGCAGGATCCGCAGAGACTTTACCGAGGCGGCAGAGCAGAACGGCTGTGAGCTGTTTATTCCTCCTCTGAAGCTGTGCGGAGACAATGCCGCCATGATCGGCAGTCAGGGATACTATGAGTATTTGGCAGGGACGCGCGGAAGCTCGGATCTGAATGCATTTGCGACCAAGGATATATAAAATACACAAAAAAACATGCCCTTTTCTTTCGGATTTCTACAGCTCCGGAGAAAAGGGTATTCATTATTATTGCAACTGGATTTTATGTCAATCACTGACTGTTTCTTATTTGTAACAAGTATATGAACCAAAGTGGATTGACAGGAAAAAGACCCTTGATTTTCCGTGTTTGACGAAAAATATCTGTTGAAAACCCTGTGCATAATGTTGATAACTATTTGAATAAATTTTATAGCTAAAAATTATGTGAACGATTTTTCACCAATAAAAACGCCTGAAAAATGAGTAAATGCGGAAAAAAAGAGGGAAATAATTGAATTATCCATTTTTTATGTAAAGCCGGAATAAACAGTAACATCTCGTTACCTTTTTCAATTACAGACAGTAATCGATGTTGGAAGGGAAGACGGTTGACTTTTTTCAGTTGAGTGTGCTATTATATGCAAGCGCGTAATAGAAGATGTGCTGGTATAGCTCAGTCGGTAGAGCAGCTGATTCGTAATCAGCAGGTCAGGTGTTCGAGTCACCCTACCAGCTCCAAAAAAAAGATCCGGATGATCATCCGGATCTTTTTTTATATCTTTCTCAGCTCTGATATTCAAATGTGATGTCATAGATGCTGACCGTATCACCGTCCTGGATCCCCATGGATTCCAGCCGGTCAAACACACCGGCATCCCGGAGGATCCGGTCGAACCACATGAGGGATTCGTGATCGTTGAAATTAACGGAAGCCACCAGATTCTGAAGCCAGGGACCGTCGAGACTCCAGAAATCATCCTCGTGTTCGATGATAAGATCTTCCGATGTGTCGATGACGGGTTCCGGAGGAACGTAGTCCGCTTCAAAGGCTTCCACAACGGGGACCTTCTGAAGCAGATCCGCAATGGTCCGGATCAGCTCTCTGGTGCCGTTGTGGGTCGCGGCAGACATTTCAAGGAAGGTGAAGCCCTTGCTCTCCACATATTCCTTCAGACGGTCGATGTTGGAACGGTCATCTCCCAGCAGATCCGTTTTGTTGCCCACGACGATCTGCGCGCGGGATGCCAGTTCGGGACTGTACTGCTGAAGCTCATTGTTGATGGTATCAAAGTCTTCCACGGGATCCCGGCCTTCACTGCCGGAAACATCCACAAGATGAACCAGAAGTCGGCAGCGGTCGATATGCCGGAGGAAATCATGGCCGAGGCCCGCACCTTCCGATGCGCCTTCGATGATTCCCGGGATATCTGCCATTACAAAGGATACTCCGTCGTCCACCCATACGACGCCCAGGTTGGGGAAGAGGGTGGTGAAGTGATAATTGGCGATCTTGGGATGTGCCTTGCTGACCACGGACAGAAGTGTGGATTTGCCCACATTGGGAAATCCGATCAGTCCGACATCGGCCAGAAGCTTCAGTTCAAGAAACACTTCGTGGCTTTCCCCGGGAAGACCGGGCTTGGCAAAGTTCGGGACCTGACGGGTCGGTGTGGCAAAATGCTTGTTGCCCCAACCGCCTCTGCCGCCGCGGCAGGCAAGATAGTCTTCACCGGTGGACATGTCATGCATGATGGCATTGGTCTCCGCATCCCGGATCAGGGTGCCGCGGGGAACCTTGATGTACAGAGTTTCTCCGTCCTTGCCCGAGCAGCGTTTTCCGGCACCGTTGCCGCCGTTTCCGGCCACATATTTTCTTTTATAACGGAAATCCATCAGTGTGGACATATTGTCATCCACCTGAAAAATGATGTCGCCGCCTCTGCCGCCGTCACCGCCATCGGGACCGCCGGCCGCCACATACTTTTCGCGATGAAATGCTACTGCACCGTTGCCGCCGTTGCCGGCCCGGATGAAGATCTTCGCTTTATCTACAAAAGAAGTTGCCATGAGTGGAATCCTTTCGCTAAAGATAAAGGGACGGGCAAATATCCCGTCCCTTTCAAGTTTTGATTACTGAGCGATCTCGTAGACAGAAACCTGCTTGCGGTTCTTGTCTTTCGGCTCAAACTTAACTTTGCCATCGACCAGTGCG
>CAJGCI010000025.1 GCA_904501855.1 Oscillospiraceae bacterium
CTGTCGGCGGCATACCAGGAATCGCTGGTCTCCTCATGAGCCACCAGCACCCAGGAGGACATGCTCATCATCTCAAAGAAGATGAGCATCGTATAAAGATCCGAAGCGAGGAACACTCCGATGGTGGCTCCCTCACAGATCAAAAAATACAGATCGAACCGGTTCTTTTTCGTATCCGACTGATGAAGGTCCAGTCCGTAGACCGCAACCGCAAGCCAGACGGTCGTGGTGATCAGGCACAGGATCCACCGGAGCCCGTCCAGTTCAAATCCGATTCCCAGCCCGAACAGTTCCGGAAACATAAACTGAATACCGGATGTCCGGAAAGAGATCAGAAGGACGGTCATCAGCCAGACTGCCAGAGCGGTCAGGATACAGACTGCGGAACGGGTCCGGCAAAGCAAGGCCTGTCCCCGAATGTCTCCTCTCCTGCCAAGAGTCCAGCATACGAGTCCGCCGAGGATCGGAAGAAGAACAAGGATCGGAAGCACGATGAAATTATCAGCAGCAATAGTCACAAGCCTGTCTTCCTCCTTTCACATCAGGGTTGCCCCGAAGGACATCAGGATCCGCTGCAGCAGCGGCATGAAGAAGATCAGTCCGAGTCCGAGGGCGGTCACGAGCCAGAGCGATGCTTTCATCCTCATTCCTGGATCCGTGATCTCCTCCAGCTTCGACTCATCAAAACCTTCCGGCGGGAAGTATCCCTCCATCACCACGCTCAGCAGATACAGCCCCGTCAGGAATGCGGAGATTGCAAGGGCAATGCATCCTGTAATGGCAAGAGGCGTACCCTGTGCGACCGCCGCCTGCGCGATGGCCCATTTGGATGAGAAGCCGCACAGCGGTGGAATTCCGATCAGACCGACGGAGGCAATGGTGAACACAGCAAAGATCACCGGTGTCTTTTTCGCATAGCCGGTATACTGATAGACATATTCCTGAACACCGAGACTGGTCTCCTCCGTCCGGCACAGCAGAGCGCCGGCGCAGAAGAACAGCGCGATCTTCAGGGCACTGTGCGCGATCATATGCAGGATCCCGGCGGCAAAGCCGGCTCCGGAGCACAGGGATGCTCCCAGCAGGATATAGCTGAGGTTCGATACGGTGGAATACGCCAGTCTGCGTTTCAGATGCTGAAGACGCAGTGCCATTGTGGAGGCAAAAACGATGGTGAATGCCGTGATTGCCAGCATCACATTCTGTGCCACGGTACCGGCGACAAAGGATGCACCGTACCCGTAATACAGAAGACGCAGAACGGCGAACACACCGGCGTTGACCACGGCCACCGCATGCAGCAGCGCCGTGACCGGAGTGGGTGCGACACCTGCCGTGGGAAGCCAGTCATGCAGCGGAAATATCGCCGCTTTCACGCCGAAGCCGAAGAATCCCAGAAGGAATCCCACGAGCAGCAGCGGACGGGACGCAGTCACATCCGACGGAAACAGACTTCCGCCTGCCGTAAACGCCAGCGTACCGTGCTTGGAAAGAATGATCATGCTGACGAACGCCATCGCAGCGCCGCCCATGGAATAAAGCAGGTACTTCAGTCCGGCGTATTTCGCGATCCGGTCCATGTGATGCATCACCAGAGGCAGCGTGCACAGTGTGAGCAGCTCATAGAACAGATACATGGTGAACAGATTCGCCGCAAACGAGATCCCCAGGACGACTCCGTAGGTCATCGTAAAGAACGCGAAGAAACGGTTCTGTCCTTCCTCATGCTGCATGTATTCGAAAGCGTACAGATTCGTGATCGGCCACAGGATCGCCACGATCGCAGCGAAAACCATGGAAAGGCCGTCCACGCGAAATGCAAGAGAGAAATTCTCTCCGAAGATATTGAACAGTTTATAATAGCCGTTCAGTCCATGCCGCCATACCATGATCAGAAGCAGTATCACCAGTACGGAAACGACGGAACAGATAACCATCACGCCGGTGTTGCGGCTTTTCATATCCGAAGGCGGCTTTATAAACATCGAAATCCCGTAGACCAGTGGGACAAGGATCAGTGATAATAGCATCCAAACCATTTCAAAAGCCCCCTTCCCTTACATCAGTCCGGCAAAGACGCCGGTTACGAGATGATGGATCTGTCCCGGGAACACACCGAACAGCAGTGTGGCAAAGGCCAGAATCATCAGCGGAAGCTTGATATACCAGCCGCACCGTACCGATTCCGTCTCCGGGTCTGGTTCATGGAAGAATCCCTTGCTGACAGGTCCGAGAAGATATCCGGCCGTAAGCAGCGCCGATACCAGAAGGACTGCAGCGCCGATCCAGCCAATGGCCGGGAATGCGGAAAGGCTTCCCTCCGCCAGATACCATTTGGACACGAATCCGGAGAACGGCGGGATCCCCACCAGGGACAGACCGGCACAGGCAAAGCAGAACAGGGTCAACGGCATGATCTTGCCGATGCCGACCATCTGATCCACTCTTGTCTTTCCGGTCTTGCAGATGATCGCGCCCGCGGCAAGGAAGAGACAGACCTTGCTCACGGCATGAAACACCGCCTGCATCAGTGCGCCGGAAAACCCCAGAGCATTGAACAGCATCAGACCGAAGATCACATAGCTGACCTGGGAAACCGTGGAGTACGCCAGCCGTTTCTTGAGGACCTTCTCCTTATAGGCCAGCATACTGCCGCAGAAGATCGTCGTGAGTGCGAGGATCAGGACCGTCTTCTGCACATAGGTGCCGGCAAGGCTGTTCACGCCGTAAAGATAGTACACGACTCGGATGATCCCGAGCACGCCGCTTTTCGTAATAACACCGGAAAGGACCGCCGAAGCGGGAGCCGGTGCTTCCGGGTGCGCCGTCGGCAGCCAGTCCTGCAGCGGAATCATACCGGCTTTTCCGCCGAATCCGATGATCATGCACAATGCAGCCGCCAGCATGAGTCCGGATGCACTGCCGACGGAATGTCCGCCGGGTACGAAGGCTGCGCCGCCCGTCTGCGGATAGACGACAAAGAATCCGAACAGTGCCAGAGCCGCGCCGAAGAGCGAGTATCCCAGATATTTCATCGCGGCACGGCGGGAGCGTTCCGTCCCTTCGTGGAGGATCAGCGGAAAGCTGCAGAGAGTCATCGTCTCATAGAACATATAATATGTCAGAAGGTTCCCTGCAAAGCAGAGGCCCACCATGGCACCCAGGGTGCTCAGATAAAACACGTGATAGGTGTTGATCTTTTCGTGCAGATATTCGAAACCGAAGATCCCCGCGAGAAGGAACATGGCCGTAAACAGCACGGAGAACAGGATCCCAAGTCCGTCATTGACGAGAACGATCTGTGTCCCGTAAATGCACGGGATCACGACAGATTCCCGGGTGAACGCACAGAGGATCACCAGGATCAGTTCAAGAACAAGCGCGGGAATGACCCATGCTCTGCTGGCATTTCTCCGGGCGATCAGTGCGGCCGCAAAGGGGAACAGAATCGGGATGAACAAAATAAAAGCCATCAAATCCTCCCCCCTTACAACAGTGCCACGCTATGCTGGAGCAGCCGTACCAGCGGCTCCGCAAAGCATCCGAGGACAATATTCATAACGCACAGCGCAACAACGGCAAATCCGAAGGAACGGTCCGGAGTAAATGAATGGACCATAACCGGATCGCTTCCGTCCTGCCCGTCTTCCTCCTCCGATTTCCATATCTGAATCGTCGCCTGAATGAAATACCATGCATTCAGCAGGCTGGAGATCGCAATGGCAGTCAGGCTTGTGATCATTTCCCAGCGAGGGATTTCGATCTCCAGTGATGCCTGACCCAGAGTCACTTTGGTGATAAAGCCTGCCAGAAGCGGAAGGCCCACCATGGACAGTGCGCCGACCGTAAAGCCGATTCCGGCAAGAGGACGTTTCCGTGCGGTGCCGCAGAGATCATGAAGGCTCTTCTTATGCCCCGCGGTCTGGATCAGTCCGCCGGTGGAAATAAAGAGCAGTGACTTGGTTACGGCGTGAGCCAGGATCTGATACACGGCAGCCGCCATTCCGGCGGTGCTGCACAGCCCGAGTCCCACATAGATATAGCCGACCTGAGCGACGGATGAAAACGCGATCATCTTCTTGGAATGGTTCTCCCGTACGGCGCGCACGGAACCGTAGATCATGGCACAGATGCCCAGAACAAAGAGGACTTCGTTCACATTCAGCTGACGGATCTGTTCCATCGTGAACACGCGGCACATGACCTTGATGAGCAGGATCACATATCCCTTCAGCACCACACCGGAAAGGATGGCGGAGGAAGATGTGGTCGCGCTTCCGTGAGCTGTGGGAAGCCAGGTATGAAACGGAAACAGTGCGCTCTTGATCGCCAGTCCCACAAGGACCATCCCGGCAACGACCGCCATCGGATAATGGAAGTTTCCGGAGCTGAACATCTGTGTCACGGACGCCATGATGTTCGGCATCAGCAGATGTCCGCTGATGGAGTACAGAATCGCCACGCCGAACAGGAATACACCGCTGCCTACCATGCTCATGATCAGATAGATGATGGTGGCAACGATAGTCTGTCCGTTGTCCTTCGCCATTACGATGCTGCAGGCAGCGATCGTCATGATCTCGATGAAGACATATCCGGTAAACATGTCGTTGGTGTAACACAACGCAAATGTCGCCGCAGTGAGAAGATCCATCATGATGTAATACAGATTGACCTTCTCCGGAAGGATGTCCTCCTCCAGATCCCTGCCGCCGCCAAGCAGCGACAGTCCGATCACGATGCAGAACACCGTGGCCAGCAGCGACTCGATGGGACCCGAACGCACTTCGTTGCCCCAGGGCGCGGGAAACTGTCCCATCGCATAGGTAAAGTATTCCCCGCGGATGGAGGTATTGACAAATACGATCCCGTTCATCACCGCGCAGACAGCGAGCATGACGAGCGTCACTCTTCTGCTTTTTCTTCCATCCTCCAGCAGTGTGGTCAGGATACCGCAAAGCAGCGACAGGAAGATGGAGAGGAAAAGAAAATTCTCATAATACAGATGCATATCAGTATTCCTCGCTCTGTTTCATCTTCCTGATGATCTCGTCGATATTCAGGGTATGATACTTTTTATACAGTCTCAGTGTAAGGGCAAGGCCGAAGGCCGTGAAGGACACGGAGACCACGATGCCCGTCAGGACAAGTCCGGCGGGTAGCGGGTTGGTGTATACCTCGATACTGGGTGCGGCCGAAGGATCGGTGATGATCGGCGCAAGATGACCGATCACACCGCCGTTGCACGTCAGGAACAGGAAGATCGCCGCATCCATGAATTCCATGGAGATGATCTTCTTGAACAGGTTCCGATTGAACATGAGTCCGCACAGCCCAATGACAAAAAGGCATACCGAGGCCGCTTCATATCGGTTGATATCCAGATTGTGTAGCAGTTGCAGAAAACTCATTTACAATTCTCCTCTGACGAAATACGTATAGAAGGCATACATCGTGCAGGCGACTTCCAGGCCGACCGCTATATTGATGGGAAGGATGATCCCGGCAGAAAGGAGGCTGCCCGGAGTTCCCTTCGGAAAGATGTTTTCCAGACCGTTGGATCCCACAAAGATCGTATACATGATCAGAGCGGCGTAAAAGACCAGGGCTCCGACCTTGACCGCATGATAGACCGTATGTCCGAAGAAGGTGCGCACCTTATTCACGCCATAGGCATTCTCACACAGGATCATGGCGCCGCCGATAAGACTTCCTCCGGCGAATCCTCCGCCGGGAGAGAGATGTCCGTTGCACAGGATATAGGCACCGTAAAGCACCAGAACCGGCATCAGGACCTTGGTAACATCCACCAGAACCTGGTTCGGGATCTTCGCGTCCAGCTTATCACTGAGCCGCTGTGCGGCGCGATCCTTTTCGTTCTCGTTCTTCCGGTCATTGGCCAGAAGCATGATCACCGCCGTAGCACCGAGGAACAGGACGCAGCTCTCACCGTAGGTATCGAACCCACGGTATACAAGGATGATATTCGCCACAAGGTTCGTCGCGCCAACTTCATCCATGCCCTGTTCGATATAGCGCTTCGCGGTCTCGTTCATCGTGACGTTTGCTTCTGTGCTGGTCGTCGGCATGAAGGCAACGGTGAACATCATCACCACCAGAAGGATGACGCAGCAGAGAACGGCACTGATGCGGCTCACAGCCGCGATCAGTTCATTGCCCGAGGCACGGATCAGAGACGGACCGCTGCGGCTTTCGACCTTGGCCGGCGAACCGTTAATGCTGTCGTCGTGGGCCTTCGGCTCCTTCAGATCCCGGGCATCGCCCTCGACCCACTGTTCCAGCTTAAGATACCATTTCGGCACTTTCATTCCCTCTCATCTCCTATCCCTTCAAAATGATGCACTTTACGGATGGTCATCAGGTACAGGATCGTCTCGATGCCAACACCGACGGCAGCCTCCGTAATCGCGAGATCCGGCGCCTTCAGGAGAAGCCAGACCACGCTGAGCATAGTCCCGAAGGTCACGGAGATGATCACGGTGGGAAGAAGATGTTTAGTTACATTGACTGCGATGGCACAGACGATCAGGCCGATCAGCAGAAGATATTCTATCGCAACCATCATTTCACCTCACAGTGTTCATCAAAGTATGGATTCGTAATGACTTCCACACGGCTGATCCGATGAGTGGAGACGGGGCTGGTGATCCACTGGAAGGCCAGGATCAGAAGGATCTTGACGCTTCCCCACCCGAATCCCTTGAGCAGGATGACGCCGAGAAAAATACAGAGCGTTCCCAGCGTATCGATAATGGCAGCGGCATGGATCCGGGTCAGAACGTAATCGAACTTATAGATCCCGATGAGGGATACCACGCAGCACAGTGTCCCGATACTGATCAGAACGGCGGCTATTATATTCAGGATCATACGCCACCTCCGTTCTCCGGGTGTTCCGTATCGGAACCGAGCTCCATTTCGCTTTTTCTGCCGTTCACATGGTTCTGCACGATCCGGCAAAGTACAATGACGGACAGGAAACTGAGGATCGCAAAAACGATGGCTACATCCAGGATATAGTCGGCATCCATGAAATAGGCCAGCAGCACGATGATATTGATGCACAGGGAACCGATGACGTTTGTCGCCACGATCTTATCGCTGTACCGCTTTCCCAGCACGGCGTACAGCAGTGACACAAGAATGAGCGCGCTGAGGACCGCAATGGGATAGATCAGGAATCTCTGCATAAACGGATTCATGGATTCTCTCCCCCTTCCGTTTTTCTGTCCATAATTCTGTCCATGGTCTCCTGCATCCGAATCAGTCTCCGGTTCAGCAAGCTGTCCGGTGTGCCTTCCTGAAACTCACTGTTCAGAGCGTGAACCATGAGATTGTTGTCATAAATAACTACCGTATAGGTGCCCGGCGTGATCGTGATGGAATTGGCCATGATCGTCTGGAGTTCTTCCTGCTGAAGTTTGGAGTCGAAAGTGAACAGACGAGGTCTGACCTCATATTTCCGTGGGAACAGGATCACCTTGATGGTGGCAATATTGGCTTTGATGATCTCCACGACCAGGCAGCAGACATAGACGATGAGCTGACCGCTCAGAGAGAGGATCATCTTCGTGTTGTGTTTCGTCCAGCCGCAGATGGCTACGGCAAACCAGGTCACGAGCCCGCTGATAACGAGTCCGAAAGCGATCACATCCCAGGTGATCCTGCCGTTGAACATCAGCCAGAACGCGAAGAGAAACAAGAATATAGCCATATAAGTTCCTCCATACAGAAAATCATTTTAAAAATGATGAAATGGTCTGAACAATACCGGCACCGTCCTCGGACAAAGGGCAAAAACCTGCCGGGCGGGCCGTGCGGATTGAATTATCACACGCATTCATGTTATTATTTTAATAATTATAACATATTAAAAGAGTATTCTAATATAAAAACCCTTTTTCATAACGCAAAATAATCAACAAAAACACCATCGAAAGATTGTCCTTGTTGACAAACGATCTGCACCGGGAGGCGAAGTATCATGGCCAATGAAGCCGTTGTCGTTATCGCGATTTTAGCATTGCTGTTTTTCCTGCTCTTTTTCAAACTAATCGGAAAATCCATGAAATGGATCCTAAAGCTGCTGATCCATGCCATATCGGGATTCATTGTGCTGTTTCTGGTGAATATTATCGGCGGGATCATCGGGATCCAACTGGATCTGAGCCTGATCAATGCCATTGTGGCGGGCACCCTCGGGATCCCAGGCGTGATACTCCTTCTGGTCATCAAGTATCTCCTGTAATCGACAAAAAAACACCGCTGTACTGTGTAACACAATACAGCGGTGTTTCTTTTCAGCTGATTAATCCGTGACGTACGGAAGCAGAGCGATCTGACGGGCACGCTTGATGGCCTCGGTCAGCTGACGCTGATGAGGTGCGCACACACCGGTAGTACGGCGGGGCAGGATCTTGCTGCGGTCAGACATGTATCTGCGAAGCTTTGCGGTATCCTTATAATCGATATAAGTAGCTTTATCTACGCAAAACTGACATACTTTTCTGCGTTTACGCATTTTGGGATTCGCGCTTTTATTATCCATTATGTTCTATCCTCCTACTTAGAATGGAAGGTCACCATCATCGGAGAGTTCCTGGAATGATGCCCCCAAATCGGTTGAGGGAGTCTCAAATGCCTGAGCCGGAGCGGCTGCGGCATAAGAAGAATCACCCTGCTCGTTTCTGACGTTGTCATCGTCGCGGCGTTTGCTCTCGCCGAAGTAAATATTATCTACTACAACTTCAGCACTCTGACGGCTGTTGCCATCCTTGTCTTTCCAGTTGCGGATCTGCAGACGTCCGGAAACGACGGCCATGGATCCTTTTTTGAAATACTTCGTAACGAAATCTGCCGTATTGCGCCATGCAACGCAATTGATAAAGTCGACTTCACGATCTCCGGTATCGCGGTTTCCGAAATCACGTTCCACCGCAAGAGAAAAAGAAGCGACCGGGGTCTGACTCTGGGTATATCTCATAACCGGATCGCCGGTGAGGCGTCCCATGATCGTTATACGATTTAACATAGCTCAGACTCCTTCTTACTCTTCACGCAGGGTAATGAGAGAACGAATAACACCATCAGTAATACCAAGAATACAGTCAAGCTCTGCGGGGAAATCCGGAGCGCTGGTGAATTTCACGAGCACGTAATATCCATCGGGAATGTAGTTGATCTCATAAGCGAGTTTCCGCTTACCCATCTCCTCCATCTCATCGATGGTACCGTTTTCCTCAATGAGAGTCTTGAACTTCTCCACGATGGGAGCAGTCTCTTCCTCGGTGAGTTTTCCGCTGATGATGTACATCACTTCATACTTTTCGCTGGTTTTTGCCATATGAGCACCTCCTTCTGGTCTTGTGGCCCCCGACTGTAATTCGAGAGCAAGGAATAATTCGCCTTTTGACAGGCTTATTTATTATACTCTTTCCAAAGCCATTGTCAAGCATTTTTCCTTTATGTCATTGACGTTCCGATCCCCTGTTTGCTATGATACAGAAAACGAAGGAAAGGCCGGTATCAAAATGAGTCAGAGCGGACGGAATATCAAGTTCAGAACACACTCCGGGCGGGTCGTCTGTGACGAGCTGCACACCGAAGACTTCGACGGTGCCGCCGTATTCAAAATGATCCGGGCGGGAACGCACGGTCTGTATTACAAGCAGATGTTCCGCCGGTATTTTATCCCCTATTCGGAGATCTGCCGCATCTATAAGCAGGTTCAGATCATCCCCGTGGATGACAGTCCCGCCTATGAGCATTACCGGATCGTCATGGAAGGAGCGGAAGGACGGATCGCGGAGATCATGTTCGGCGAGGGTTTCATGAACCGTACCGAAGACAATGACGCCGCCGATCAGCTTCTGGAGACACTGCGTCATATTGAAAACGCACAGCACATTCAGATCGGTTTCGATGAAGGCAGCCCCTCCCCTTCCAAAAAGAGCATCTGGCGAAGGAAATGATCCGTTACTGTCAGCTGAATGAACACAACAGAGAAAAAAATGGTTTGCGCCCACAGGACGCAAACCATTTCTGTTTTTTAAAAGGATCAGAGGGTGATTGCCCACTCTTTGATCTCACCTTCGGGAGCGGTGATCTCAAAGCACTTTCCTTCTTCAAGAGCAAGCTCGGGATACTGAGCTTTCAGCTTCTCCACAGCCTCTTTCAGGCCGCCCATGCCGGAGGTGGCAAAGGGGATGATCTTCTTTCCGGCCAGATCAGTCTGCTCGATGAAAGAATTCACGACGCGGGGAGCAGCATAGAACCAGATGGGGAATCCGAGCAGAACGGTATCGTAAGCAGAAGCATCTTCCACTTTTGCAGCCAGTTCGGGACGGCAGTCCGGATCATTCATCTCCGCAGTTGCGCGGCAGTCCGGATCGGTGTAGTTTAAGTCGGCTTCGGTATAGGCCTCTGCCGGTTTGATCTCAAAGCAGTCAGCACCGGTTGCTTCCACGATCCATTCTGCGACCTCTTTGGTTTCTCCAGAGCTGGAGAAAAATGCTACTAATTTCTTGCTCATAATCTTCTCCTTTTATGATAATCCTAGAATTGTTGATCGGGAAAACTCTCTTCCCTGTATTCTTCCTCTCATATAGCAATCATTTTATGCGTATTCATTCCTAAAATCAAGAATGGATTGCATTTTTCCGAAAGATCACAGGCAGTTGTCCCGAAAAAATGAAGATGTCAGTCTTCGTACATCTCCTGAAGTTTCAGAAGGTGTTCATACCGGTCTCTCGCGTTTTCCTCCGAACGCTCCGCCAGTGCCTCGAACCGCTCCGGATCCGACAGCTGAAGCGAAGCAAATCTCGCCTCACCGGTGAGGAATTCCCGATAATCCTTGGAAGGCTCCCTGCTGTCGATGGAAAGCTTGTTCTCCTCCAGATCGGGATTGAAACGGAACATCTCCCAGTAACCGCTCTTGACGGCGCGGTCCATCTCACGCTGGCATCCTTTCATGCCGCCCTTGATGGAATGCATCTCGCAGGGAGCATATCCGATCACGATAGAGGGTCCCGGGTGCGCTTCCGCTTCCACCATGGCCTTGAGCGTCTGACCCTTGTCAGCACCCATCGCCACCTGCGCTACGTAAACGTAACCGTAGGTCATGGCCATCTCCGCCAGGGGTTTGGAACGAATCTCCTTGCCGGCAGAGGCAAACTGTGCCACCTGACCGATGTTGGACGCTTTGGATGCCTGGCCTCCGGTATTGGAGTAGACCTCGGTATTGAAAACGAGAACATTGACATCTTCCCCGCTGGCGAGGATATGATCCAGTCCGCCGAATCCGATGTCATAGGCCCATCCGTCACCGCCGAGGATCCAGATGGATTTCTTGTTGAGGTAATCCTTTTTCAGAAGGATGTCCCCTGCCTGTTCTGCGGACAGCCCTTCCAGCATTTCGATCAGGGCTTTGGTCGCGCTCTGGTTGCTCCTGCCGTCGCCGTAGGTCTCGATCCACTCATCCACGATTTCCTGCTGTTCACTGTCCAGATCTTCGCGGAGGACCAGGATCTTTTCTTTCAGATCATCACGGATCTTTTTCTGTCCGAGATACATTCCCAGGCCATGCTCCGCATTGTCCTCAAACAGGGAATTTGCCCAGGCCGGTCCCTTCCCTTCCTGATTTACCGTATAGGGAGACACCGCTGCCGGACCGCCCCAGATGGAGGAACAGCCCGTTGCATTGGAGATCATCATGTGATCGCCGAACAGCTGTGTGAGCACTTTGGCATAACTGGTCTCGGCACATCCGGCACACGCACCGGAATACTCCAGGAACGGCGCCCGGTACTGACTGAACCGGGTGGTGGGATCGTACATATCCTCCTTCTCCGGAAGCTCTACCAGATAGTCATAGACCTTCTGCTGGGGAAGCATGCTCTCAAGCGGCTTCATGTCCAGTGCATGCGTGGGACACTGCCCGGAGCAGATCCCGCAGCCCATGCAGTCCAGAGGCGATACCTGCATCGTGAATTTGTACTTGCCCTTTCCCTTGCCGGTCTTGACTCGAACGATATTGGAGCCTTCCGGCGCCTGATCGGCTTCTTCCGGTGTGACCATGAAGGGGCGCAGGCATCCGTGAGGACACACGAACGCACAGTTGTTGCACTGTACGCATTTGTCCGGATCCCACTTTGGCACCATGACGGCAACGCCGCGTTTCTCATAGGCCGATGCTCCCAGTTCAAATGTTCCGTCCGCATGGGGAAGGAATTTCGACACCGGAATGGAATCCCCGTTCATATGATTCACCGGAATGGTGATATCCCGGATCATGCGCACCCGTTTTTCCGGACCCTTCAGTTCTCTGTCAGCCGCCGGATCCTCGGCATCCTTCCAGGAAGCCGGAACTTCCACTTCATGAAACGCCTTGGCACCTTCGTCGATGGCTTTGTGATTGAGTTCCACGATCTCCGGGCCTTTCTTCATGTAGGTCTTTTCCGCGGCCTCTTTCATATACCGGATGGAATCCTCCACCGGAACGACTCCCGTCAGAGCGAAAAACGCGGACTGAAGGATGGTATTGGTGCGCTTGCCCATACCGATCTGCCGGGCAAGGTCGATGGCATTGATGGAAACCAGGCGGATCCCATGTTCCGCAATATAGCGTTTGGCGTCCGCGGGCATATGGTTGCCCAGCTCCTCATCATCCCACTGGCTGTTCACCAGGAAGATCCCTCCCGGCTTCACGTCCTGCACCATCTTGAATCCCTGTGAGATATAGCTGGGATTGTGGCATGCGACGAAATCCGCCGCCGTCACATAGTAGGAGCTCTTGATCGGCTTGTCACCGAATCGCAGATGCGACAGGGTCACGCCGCCGGTCTTTTTGGAATCGTACTGGAAATATGCCTGTACGTATTTATCCGTATGATCGCCGATGATCTTGATGGAGTTCTTGTTTGCCCCCACCGTACCGTCTCCGCCGAGGCCCCAGAATTTTGCACTGACGGTTCCTTCCGGCGTGGTCGTGGGTGCCTTCTCCAGCTGCAGGGACAGACCGGTCACATCATCGTCGATTCCGACGGTAAAGATCCGTTTCGGCTGATTGGAAGCAAGTTCCCGGTACACGGCAAAGATGCTGTTTGGAGCGGTGTCCTTGGAACCCAGTCCGTAACGGCCTCCGATGACCGTGATATCATTGCGGCCTCCGTTTGCCAGAGCCGTCACCACATCCTGGTACAGCGGCTCTCCCTGGCTTCCGGGCTCCTTGGTCCGGTCCAGTACGGCAACGGACTTCACGGTGGAGGGAATGACGCTCAGCAGACGGTCTGCCCGGAACGGCCGGTACAGACGGACTTTCACCAGTCCGACCTTCTCTCCCTGCGCGTTGAGATAATCCACCACTTCCTCCGTGGCATCGCAAACCGAACCCATGGCAATGATGACACGGTCAGCGTCTCCGGCACCGTAATAGTTGAACAGCGCATAGTCCGTTCCCAGCTTCCGGTTGATCCGGTCCATGTATTCTTCCACGATCTCCGGCAGCTCATCGTAGCACCGGTTGGACGCTTCCCGGTTCTGGAAAAAGATATCCCCGTTCTCGTGACTGCCGCGCATGGTGGGATGATTGGAGTTCAGTGCGCGGGAGCGGAACTGTTCCAGCGCGTCAAAATCCATGAATTCCGCAAGATCCTCATAGTCCCATACGGAGATCTTCTGGATCTCATGAGAAGTACGGAAACCGTCAAAGAAGTTCAAAAACGGGACTCTTCCCTTTAATGCGGCCACATGGGCGATGGGCGACAGATCCATGATCTCCTGCACGTTGCTCTCGCAGAGCATGGCAAATCCGGTCTGCCGGCACGCCATGACATCGGACTGATCACCGAAAATGGAAAGTGCGTGGGATGCCAGCGCACGGGCCGTCACGTGAAAGACGCCCGGAAGCAGCTCCCCTGCGATCTTATACATGTTGGGGATCATCAGAAGAAGGCCCTGAGATGCGGTATACGTCGTTGTCAGCGCACCGGCATTCAGGGATCCGTGCACGGCACCCGCCGCACCGGACTCCGCCTGCATCTCCTGGATCCGGACGGTATTGCCGAATATATTCTTTTCCCCCGCCGTCGCCATCTTATCCACGGTATCCGCCATGGGACTGGACGGAGTGATGGGATAGATCGCCGCCACTTCGGTATAGGCATACGAGACGTAAGCCGCTGCGGCATTTCCATCCATAGTCTTGATTTTTCTGTCCAAGAAACTCCCTCCCTATGAAGCTATTCCTGTTTAGGCCATTGTATCAAAACGATTCTGACGAGTAAAGTTTGTTCCTTTCCACACGGTCATTTCCGCACCGGAAAAAAAGGGAAAAACAGCATTCATTTTGATAGAAATCATAATTAACAAACCTCACGGACACAGGATATTGTGTTCTTTCATGACTTGTTTCTTTTTTCACTACGTATTATAATGTTGTAGCTCATTTATTACATGAAAGGAGCGTACTTATGATATCCATTAACAACGACAAAGGTTCGATCAGCATAACGATGGATGTATTCCGCAATCTTGCCGGCGACGCCGCCACCAAGTGCTTTGGTGTGAAGGGCATGGCCGGACGCAGCAAGGACGGCGGCCCGCTTCAGCTGCTCCGCCGCGAATCCATGTCCAAAGGCGTGGATGTTGTCATCAATGACGACGACAGTCTTTCCCTTGATCTTCATATCGGCGTGGACTATGACGTCAACATCGTTGCCGTCTGCCGAAGCATCATGAACGAAGTCAGCTACAAAGTTGAAAAATGGACCAGCATGAAAGTCAAGAATGTGGACGTCTATGTAGATACGGTCATTGTGGATAAGGAAAAAAAGGAAAAATAAACATGACGCTGTCATGATCCCATAAGCCTATTAAATGCACGATGGCTGTTCATGCCGTCGTCAATGGAGGTTGTCGATTTGAAAGATTTTATCAATGCATCCGAATTAAAGGACATGATTCTTTGTGCAGATGCAGCCCTGCATGCCAACATGCAGGTCATTAATGAATTGAATGTCTTCCCTGTTCCCGATGGTGACACAGGCACCAATATGAGTCTCACCGTGAACAACGCAGCGCTGGAGCTGCGCAAGAAAGACTTTATGAACGTCGCCGATGTCGCCAGCACGGCAGCATCCGGTATGCTTCGCGGAGCCCGCGGCAATTCCGGTGTTATCACTTCCCTGCTGTTCCGCGGTCTCTCCAAGAACATGAAGGGTCTTGAGACCGTTACGGCGCCTCAGTTTTCCAAGGCAATGAAAGCCGGCGTTGACGCCGCATACAAAGCCGTGATGAAACCGGCGGAAGGCACGATCCTCACCGTTTCCAGACTGGCAGCGGAAGCTGCACTGCAGTACACAGACAACGGCGGAGCCGATCTGGAAGAGATGCTGGATGCCTCTCTGGAAGCCGGCCGTGCGGCGCTTGCCGATACCATGAATCAGAACCCGGTCCTTCTGAAGGCCGGAGTGATCGATGCCGGCGGCAAGGGTTATATCACCATCTATGAAGCCATGCTTCGCTGCCTTCGCGGCGAGGAACAGGCGCCAGCCGAGGATCCCGCTTCTTCTTCGGATGAACAGTCCGTTTTCGAAAAGTTTGATACGGAAGAGATCAAGTTTGCCTACGATACCGTGTTTATCGTCCGCAAGACCGTCCAGAAGGACCTGGATCTGCTTCGTGCATATCTCGACAGCATCGGCGACAGCCTTGTGATCGGCGAGGACGACGAATGCTTCAAGGTTCACGTCCATACCAACATCCCCGGCAACGCGCTGAACGAAGCACAGAAATACGGTACGCTGGAGACCTGTAAGATCGAGAACATGCGTACCCAGCACGACGAGCTGGTGGACGGCGGTGCGGCACCTGCCGCTCCCGAAGAGCCTCCGAAGGAATTCGGTTCCGTCGCAGTATGTGCCGGTGAAGGTCTTGCAGAACTGTTCCGTGAACTCGGTGTCGACACCATCGTCACCGGCGGTCAGACCATGAACCCCTCCACGGACGATATCCTGAAAGAGATCAACAAGACGAACGCCAACACGGTATTTGTTCTTCCCAACAACAAGAACATCATCATGGCTGCCGAGCAGTGTGATCCTCTGACGGACAAGAAAGTCATCGTGATCCCCACAAAGACGGTTCCCCAGGGCATCTCCGCCATGCTGAATTTTGATCCGTCCTGCTCGGAAGAAGAGATCGTTGAGACGATGAAGGAATCGATCAAGCAGGTCCATACCGCTCAGATCACCTACGCCGCCAGAGATTCTGTTTTTGACGGACATGATATCAAGGAAGGCGAATATCTGGCACTGCTGGACGGTTCTCTGGTCGGCAGTTACCGTGATTTCGACAAATCTCTCTCCTCCTTCGTTCCCGCAGTGGAGAAACTGGATCTCGATCCGGAACTGATCACCGTCTACTATGGAGCCGATGTGACGGAAGACGCCGCGGAGAGCACAAGCGAGTCCTTCGCTTCCTATTTCCCCAAAGCGGAAGTATCCGTAGTGAACGGCGGGCAGCCGATCTACTACTACATGATCTCCATTGAATAAGAAATCATCGCTTAAGCAGGAAGCCGTTCTCGTACGAGAAACGGCTTCTTTTTTATATACGGCTTATTCACAATTTATTCGTTGATTTTTTGCAATAGTATGCTACAATAACCTTGGCTTGAGGCCAATATTTAAGGGAGGATTATATTATGGCTTATGTAATTACTGACGAGTGCCTGTCCTGCGGCGCATGCGCAGCACAGTGCCCTGCTGAAGCTATTTCCATGGGCGATCTTCACTTTGAGATCGACGCTGAGAAGTGCCTGGAATGTGGTGCATGTGC
>CAJGCI010000026.1 GCA_904501855.1 Oscillospiraceae bacterium
CAGGGACCCGGTCAGGCCAACAACGTGGGCACCACCTATCAGGGAATGGGCTTTGCCGGCGGACGCAGCTTCGGCCTTGCCATTGCCGCCACCGGCTATATCTGTGCCTGTACCGTGGGTGTCATCATGGTAAACATCCTGGCAAAGAAGAATCCAAACCGTCAGCCCAAGAAGCAGTCCTCGGAAGAACTGTCCGTGGGATTTTTCCAGGATCACAACGAGATCCCGGTGTCCGACTCCATCGACAAGCTGTCCGTACAGCTGGCCATGGTGCTCCTCACCTACCTCGCCACCTTCCTTCTGCTCCGCGGTCTGACCGGCCTGTTCTCCTCCATTTCCGAGGGCCTGGCCAATACGCTCAATCCGCTGTTCTGGGGCTTTAACTTCATCTTCGGTTCCGCCCTGGCCATGCTGGTGCGGGTGTGCCTCGACAAGGCTATGAAGATGAAAGTTCTGGAGCGGCAGTATCAGAACAACTATCTTCTCAACCGTCTGTCCGGCTTCTTCTTTGACATCATGATCGTGGCGGGCATCGCCTCCATCAACATTCAGGATCTGCGCGGCCTGTGGCTCCCCTTCGTCCTGATGGTCATTGCCGGCGGTTTCGTCACCTGGTTCTATCTGAAGTATGTCTGCAGGAAAGCATTCCCGGATTACTACGATGAAGGTCTGATCTCCATGTACGGCATGCTCACCGGCACCATCGGTTCCGGCATCCTGCTCCTTCGAGAGATCGATCCGGATTATTCCACTCCCGCCGCCAACAATCTGGTCATCGGCAGCAGCTACGGCATCGTCCTCGGTGCCCCGGTCCTGATCCTTGTGGGTCTGGCACCGAAATCCACGGCCATGTGCTTTGTGACGCTTGGTCTTGCTGCGGTATACTGTGCCATCCTGACCCTGTTTACTGTAAAAGCTAAACGGAAACAGAAATAAGACAATTACATGAATGTCGGACGCCTCCGCGAAATCGCGGAGGCGTCCGTTATTTTTGATCTTATCGAGACATGCGGGATGTTAATTCTGTCCGTAATAGGCGTCTTTCCCGTGTTTCCGAAAATAATGCTTATCCTGCAGCGCCTGCGGCATGGTCCCTGCCTTGGGATTTAGTACCATGGCATGCCAGTCCATGAATGCCACTTCTTCCATAACGACGGCGTTATGCACTGCCTCCATCGCATCACTCCCCCACGAAAACGGGCCGTGGGAACAAACCAGGACACCGGGCACCGCATCGGGGTCGATATGGGAATCGCGGAAGGTCTCCACGATCACATTTCCCGTCTCCGCTTCATAGGCTCCGCGGATCTCTTTTTCAGTCATGGGTCTCGTACAGGGAATATCTCCATAAAAGTAGTCTGCGTGTGTCGTACCCATAGCGGGGATCTTCATTCCTGCCTGTGCAAAAGTCGTCGCCCACCGGGAATGGGTATGTACAATGCCTCCGCAATTCGGAAATGCCCGATACAGAACAACATGTGTCGGAGTGTCGCTGGAGGGTTTCCGTTTTCCTTCTACGGTTTGTCCCTGCAGATCCACAACGACCATGTCGTCCACGCTCATGGTCTCGTAGGGGACACCGGAGGGTTTGATCACGATCAGTCCCTTTTCCCGGTCGATTCCAGATACGTTCCCCCAGGTAAATGTGACCAGTCCGTAATGGGGCAGAAGCAGATTCGCTTCCAATACCTGTTGTTTCAGTTCTTCCAGCATATTCTTTTTCCACCTTTACAACGACTCTATCGCTGCCCGTTCCACGGGCAGCCCACGGAGATAACGGTCCAGAAAAGACTCAAAACCGGCAACCTCGTCGGCAGATGCCGTTACCGTATGGGATTCCAGACCGGCGAAAACCTTGTTTTCAAGATAGTCTTCCAGGCTCTCGCCCGTTTCTTTTCGGATCATATACGCCGTGAGAAGCGCCATGCCGTAAGGTCCTCCCTCTCCCGCGGTCTTCATCACAGAAACCGGTGTGTCAACCGCAGCAGAGAGCATCCTCTGGCCAACTTCCGGTGTTTTGAAAAAGCCTCCGTGTCCATATAGTTTCTCGATGGAGACCTTCTCCGTCTGAGTCAGGATATCCATTCCGATCTTCAATGTTGCCAGAGATGACAGAAGATGGGTCCTCATGAAGTTTGCGAGATTGAAACGGGAGTTCTCCATCCGGACAAACAACGGCCTGCCCTCGGCAAAGCCCGTAATACTTTCTCCCGAGAGATAGTTGAAGCTGATCAGGCCGCCACAGTCGGGGTCTCCTTCCATCGCTTTCCGAAAGAGCAGCTGGAACAGTTCTCCCTTTTCAACGGGCGCACCGAGGGTATCTGCCAGTTCAGCAAACAGCCCGACCCACGCATTGATATCCGAGGTGCAGTTGTTGCAGTGGACCATTGCCACGGGAAGCCCGGTGGGGGTCGTGACCATATCGATCTCCCGATGGACACCCAGCGGATGATCCGTGACGATCATTGCAAAATCACTGGTTCCTGCCGATACGTTTCCGGTGCCGGCGCGGACGGAGTTGGTAGCTGCCATGCCGGTCCCCGCATCTCCTTCGCAGGGAGCCACGGGAATCCCGGGCTGTAAAGTTCCGGTAGGATCGAGAAACTCTGCTCCCTCGGCGGTAAGATACCCGCCGGATTCTCCTGCGGTCAGAACCTCCGGCAGAATATCCCGAAGCTTCCATTCGTATCCAAAGGATTCGATCAACCGGTCGTATTTCTCCATCATGCCGGTGTCATAGTCTTTTGTGACACTGTCGATGGGAAACATCCCGGATGCCTCTCCGATCCCCATTACCCGGTTTCCCGTCAGCATCCAGTGAACATATCCGGCCAGGGTCGTCAGGTAATCGATCTCTTTGACATGAGGTTCCTGATTCCGGATCGAATGATACAGATGCGCGATGCTCCAACGCTGTGGAATATTGAAATTGAACAGCGATGTCAGTTCTGCGGCCTCCTCCTCCGTCATGGTGTTGCGCCAGGTCCGAAAGGCCGCAAGCTGTTCTCCGGATTTTCCGAAGGGCAGATATCCGTGCATCATTCCGGAAATGCCGATGCCGGCTACCGTATTGAAGGGGCTGCCGAATCGTGCTTCTGCTTCTTTCTTCAGTTCCGCAAAACAGGTTCGGATCCCAACCTTTACAGTATCCAGGGAATATGTCCAAATCTTGTTTTCCATCTGGTTTTCCCACTCGAAGCTTCCGGACGCCACAGGAATATGATTCTCATCGATCAGAACCGCCTTGATTCGCGTAGATCCGAGTTCGAGCCCCAGTACCGTATTGTTCCAGTTCATACTGTTCTCCTGTTAATGAAACGGGTTTTCTGTAGGATAAGGGAGGGATTTGGGCTGGTTATAGGCAATGTCCTGAACACCGAGGAATTTGAATACTTCAAACAAAGCCTTTCCATGATGCCCGAATGCTACTGCGCCGTGATGCGGATACCGTTTCTGAATCAGCACATGACGGTAGAATCTTCCCATCTCATGGATCGCAAAGATTCCAATACCTCCAAAGGATTTTGTGGCCACCGGAAGCACTTCGCCCTCTGCGATATAGGAGCGCAGATTTCCATCGCTGTCACACTGCAGTCGGTAGAACGTGATCTCTCCCGGCGCGATATCTCCTTCCAGCGTACCTCTGGTGAAATCGGGATCGCTCCCTTCCGGCTCCAGGAGACGGTGCTGGATCAGCTGATACTTGATAGCTCTGTCATCACACATTTTGCAGGAGGGGGTGTTGCCGCAATGGAAGCCCATAAAGGTATCTGTCAGTTCATAATCAAATTTCCCTTTGATGTTCTCTTCCCACATGCTCTTTGGAACGGAGTTGTTGATATCCAGCAGCGTAATGGCATCCCCGGACACGCAGGCGCCAATATACTCCGACAGTGCCCCGTAAATATCCACTTCGCAGGATACGGGGATCCCGCGGCTTGCCAGTCTGGAGTTGACAAAGCAGGGTTCGAATCCGAACTCACTGGGGAATGCGGGCCAGCATTTATCCGCAAAGGCGACATAGTCCCTGGCACCTTTGTGCTGTTCTGCCCAGTCCAGAAGTGTCAGTTCAAACTGCGCCATCCGCTCCAGCAGTTCCGGATAATACTTACCTTCTCCCATTTCCTCTGCCATATCCTTGCAGACATCGGCGATACGGGGATCATTGGCGTGTTCCTTGTAGCTGACCAGAAGATCCAGTTCGGAGTTCTCCTCGATCTCCACACCGATCTCATACAAACCCTTAATGGGAGCATTGCATGCAAAAAAGTCCTGCGGACGAGGTCCAAAGGTAATGATCTTCAGGTGACTGACGCCGATGATGGCTCTGGCAATGGGGACAAAATCGGCGATCATGTCCGCGATATCCTCCGCTGTACCCACCGGATACTCCGGAATATAACCCTTCAGGTGCCGCATGCCCAGATTATACGAGCAGTTGAGCATTCCGCAGTAAGCGTCTCCTCTGCCGTTGATCAGATCTCCGTCACCTTCTGCCGCCGCTACAAACATGCAGGGGCCGTCAAACCGCTCTGCGATCAGGGTTTCCGGCGTCTCTGGCCCGAAATTCCCCAGAAAGACTACCAAAGCATTGCATCCCGCTTTCTGTACATCGGCTACGGCTTTGAGCATATCTTTCTCATTTTCCACCGTGACCGGGCATTCATAAATGTCTCCTGAATAGGCTTCTTTGATGGCCGCTCTTCGGCGCTCCGACAGTGACAGCACAAAACAGTCGCGGCTGACCGCGATCATCCCCAGTTTTACAACAGGAATATTATTCATGATCCGTTCCTCCTCGTTGAACATATTATTTATTAACCGTGATCCATCTGTTTGTTCAGATCGATATTATCTCCGACCAGTCCGACCCAGGCGCCGGATTCGGCCTCCGGGGATTCCGGGTGGGCGAGCAGCCACTTGTTTCTTGCCCATAAAAGACGGTCTTCTTTGCTGACGGTGTCGATCTGCGGTTTTTCCGTATTGGTTCCCTTGGGCAGCACCACTGCCACGCGGAAACCTGTTTCTTCATTGGTGTGGCAGGGCGCATAGTGCAGCGTGGTGGCGTAGACCTCCACGGCTACGCCAGCCGGGACGCGGAATGCTTTCACCTTTCGGGTATCCAGGCTCCCGTCCTCTATCTCGCTCTCCAGCGCCAGCAGCAGAATAAAATCATCGGTTCCAATATTGACCTCACTGTCCCGGTGATACTCGAGACAATCAAGCTTCGTGTTTCTTCCCCAGCACATGCCGATCTGGATCGGCATGCCCCCATAGATGCTGTTCTGGAACTGCTGGAACACCCCGCAGTCTTCCAGCGACGCGATGGTCGGGCGGTAAGCGGTCCCGGTCTCCGGCAGTGATATGGCCATCATGGCCACTGCCAGTTCCCCGGCAGCAACTCCGTCCAGAATCTTGCCGTAAGGGCGAAAATCATCGTCGTAAACGGAAAAAATCTTCATGTGTCCTCCTCCTTACGCAAGATCCGGGAAGATCCCTTTTAGGGCGGGATAAATCTTCCGGTATTTCTGATACTGCACTTCATAGCGTGCCGCCAGTTCGGGATCCGGATCGCATGTATCTGTCACACTCAGCAGAGCATCTGCACACTCCTCCACCGACCTGTACTCTGCGCATCCCACCATGGCCAGCATGGCTCCGCCATAGCCGGGCCCTTCCTCTGTTTTCGGGATCTCCAGCCGGATATTCAGTGTATTGGCCAGAATCTTCCTCCATAACGGGGATCTGGCGCCGCCGCCGCAAATACAGGAGCTGCGGATCTCGATCCCCAGGGATCGCGCAATCTCGAAAGAATCCCGTATGGCAAATGCGACCCCTTCCAGAACCGCCTGGATCATATCCTCCCGTGCGGTATCCATGGTCATTCCAATAAAGGTCCCTCTGGCGTCCGTATCGTTGATGGGGCTTCGCTCGCCCATGAGATACGGAAGGAAAAACACATGATTGTGTCCCAGTTTATCTTCTGTAATCGGAACCTGTTCCGCGGCATAATCCCGGGTCTTCAGGATCTCGTCACAAAACCATTTATTACAACTGGCCGCGGAAAGCATGCATCCCATGAGATGATACTTCCCATTGGCATGTGCAAAGGAGTGAAGTCCGTTCACGGGATCTACACCGAAACGGTCGGACGAGATAAAAATGGTTCCCGAAGTTCCCAGAGAGATGTTGCAGGACCCGTCCCGCACCGTGCCGGTCCCTACCGCCGCCGCGGCATTGTCTCCCGCGCCGGCGACGACTTTGACGTGCTCCGGGATCCCCAGTGTCTTGGCCACTTCCGGCATCACCGTTCCGATGACATCATAGCTCTCATGAAGAGCCGGCATCTGCGAGTCATTCAGATCACAAAGAGCCAGCATCTCCTTTGACCAGCATTTGTGTTCCACATCCAGAAGCAGCATTCCGGCGGCATCCGAGTAATCACAGGTATGAACGCCGGTAAGCTTATAGTTGATATAATCTTTCGGGAGCATGATCTTTGCAATGCGCGAGAACGACTGGGGTTCGTGTTTCTTCATCCACAGCAGTTTCGGTGCTGTAAATCCGGCAAATGCAATGTTGGCGGTGTATCTAGTCAGATTCTTTCTCCCGATCTCTTCATTGAGCCAGCGGGTTTCCTCTGCTGTTCTGCCATCGTTCCAGAGGATCGCCGGACGGAGCACTTGATTGTTTTCATCCAGTGCCACCAGACCGTGCATCTGTCCGGCGCAACCGATGCCGGCCACCTGGGATGCATCGTGTCCGGCAAGCAGTTCCACGATCCCGGAGATACAGGCTCCCCACCATTCCGCCGGATCCTGTTCGCTCCAGCCAGGCCGGGGCAGGATCAGTGGATACTCTCTTGTTACTGTGTTCAGTATATTTCCCTGTCCGTCTACCAGCAAAAGCTTTGCGGCAGACGTGCCAAGATCGATCCCTATATACAGTCTGATACGATCACCTTCTTTTAGTCCTCTCCGGCCTGAAGCAGCACAACGCCCCAGGCTGGCAGTTCGATTGCGGTTTCGGCTTCGATGTTAGTTCCCTTCAGCAGATCCTTCCGCACGGTTTCCTCTGCTTCCCGCTCCGGACGGAACGAGATCGTTTCATCGGAGTAATTAAAATAGAACTCCAGATCTCCCAAACGTCTCCGGATCAGCGGCCAGGAGCAGTCCGGGACCTTCTGTCCGGCGCCCTCTGCTGCTTTCCGGATATATTCTTTCAATTCATCGACCGTTGCATGATAGCCGATGTACCAGGCCTTGCCTTTGCCGTAGTCATTGCAAGTCACCGCAGCATGTTCTCCCCAATGCCGATCCGTCATCGGATGAAGTGTCTCGGCCTTATCCGGTCGGAGGAGCTCTGCCCAGCAGGTATCCCCGGTCCGGGTCCAGCGGGAGTAGGACACTCCGAACACATCCGTCAGTCCGTACGGCTGTGCCCCGGAACGGATCTTTATGTTCTTGTCCGCGAAAAAGCTGCGGAATCCGGCTACTGCGGTCCCTCCGTTCTCGACGAAGACTTTCGTTTTCGCGATTAGTTCGTCACCGGCAGTATACAGGGATGGAAATACCAGCATCTCATACCGGCTCCAGGCCTCCTCGGAGTCTTCCAGCTCCCGATCATAGATCACGTCACATTCCAGGTTCTCCTCGTACAGTGCCCGGTAGTATTCCATGACGATATCATTGTACCCGAGCTCCTTATTGGCAGGAAACCACTTCCATGCCGTCAGCGACTCATTGCTGACCACCAGTGCGATCCGATTAGTCTTTCCGCTGCCGGATATTTTGCGGTATACCGTCGGGGCGATCCGGGCGATCTCTGCTCCCAGGGCCCGGACTTCCTCATAAGTCTCATCCGGCTGGCCGTCATGACTGAGTACCCCTTTCCAGTATGCCTCGATCCCGTTATGAATGGAGTGCCAGGGCCAGTACATCATTCCTCTGGCACCGGAAGCCATATGACTGAACGCCATCTGACGGAGCTGTCCCGGATAAGGCAGCCATCCCGTGAAGCATTGCGCCTGAGATTCCAGCACTACATAGGGCGCCTTCTTTAAGGAGCGGATCAGGTCCCCGCCAAAGGCGATCTCGATACCTGTCAGCTGATGGGCCACGGGGAAATAGATGTCCGTTCCGGCCAGCGTCACCGCTTTGGACGCCTCATAATCATTGAGATCCGGCTGCATGCCCCAGGACCTTCCCAATTGCTGTTTTTCTGTTCCAAGAACGATCCAGTCAAAATCAAAATTGTGAGTGATGAATTGGTCATCCCGTTTATATTCCCTGACGATATCCGACTGCCATAGCAGAAATTCCGCAGCCAGATGCCGCCGGTACTCCTCGTAGGCGCATCCATAGCTCCCATTGACCGTGCCGGTAGGATCCGGCAGTTCCTCGAAGGAGGCGACGGAATTACTCCAGTGATGAAGCCCATAAGCTTCATTGAGATCCTCAATGGTATCAAACCGTTCCCGCAGCCAGTTGCGAAAACCTTCCACAACCCGTTCGTTGTGCATGAAGTAATGCTTGGTCTCGTTGTCGATCTGAAACCCGATGACATTGGCATACCCTGCCGTACGGGATACCAGTTCGCGGATGATCCGCTCGGCATGAAACCGGTATGTGGGGTTGGTGATATCCATATCCTGACGCGACCCGAAGCGGTTCTCCCCCATCATGGATGGATCCTTGCGGGCAAGCCACGCCGGGATCGCGTAGGTAGGGGTCCCCACGATCACATCGATGCCATGTACCGCCGCGGCCTCGATCACGCGAATCACGCTGGTAAAATCGAATTCCCCTTCCCTCGGCTCCTCGACAGACCATGTGGACTCAGCGATACGGATCGTATTGATCCCTGCATCTTCCATAAGAGTGAGATCTGTCTCCAAACGGTCTGCAGGAAGGTATTCGATGTAATAATCTGCACCAAAAATAAACCTTTTCATCATTTTTGCAATACGCTTTCTGAGAAAATGGGCTGCCCGAAAAGACAGCCCATATACTCCTGTTATTATTCTTGCTTACTGCCGACAGGAATCGGCATCACATCCTGCACTTACAGTTCCGGATGATCGCTGGTTCCCTTCCACTTGCCTTCGTCCAGATCCTTGACAATGATATCGTACTTCTTGTCCAGATCGAACAGAATCAGGCAGATGCAGCCCAGCACGGTAGTGATCAGGGGAACCCAGATGTAGGACCAGCTGAGTGCGGAAGCAGCTGCAGCAGTGGTGGGATCCACATCAAATGCACCGGCAGCCAGAATCCAGCCCAGTGCAGCGGTACCGATACCGGAACCGATCTTCATAGTAAAGGAGGAAGCCGCGTTGCCCATGCCGATGGCCTGGACGTTGGTCTTCCACTGTCCGTAAGTGATGGCGTCCTGAAGAAGGCCCCACATGGTGGCAGCACCGAGACCGAAACCGGCGCCCTTCAGGGCATTTGCAACCAGAAGGAACGGGATGTTGGTACCAGCCGCTGCGGTCAGTACATATGCGATCCCGGCGACGATCATGCCGATCAGGCCGGTATTTCTCTTACCGATCTTCTTCATCAGTATCGGCGCGACCAACAGCATCAGTCCGATCTGGAAGATCTGAACGATACTGGAGATGCTGCCGAAGGCACCGGCGTTACCCACACGGTACTGTACGTAGTAGAACTGGGATCCGAACATGGTGCTCATCATAAAGTAGAGCACGAACAGGAAAATAACCACCAGGACCCAGTATTTGTTGCTTATCAGACTCTTCAGGCTCTCTCCAAGGCTCGGTCCCTGATTTCCGTCTTCTCCGCCGTTATCCTGTTTGACACGTTCTTTGCACAGGGTAAAGGGAATGAAGCTGACCAGAACAAAGCCAATGGCCATGACCACTGCCGCAACCGTCCAGCCCTTCTGAGCCGCATACAGCATCTCTTCTCCGCCGCCGTTAACGGTCTGTGCAATCAGAGTGAAGACATTGTTTACCAGCAGCGTGCCGGCAGTTGCAAGCATCATACGGAAGTTGCCAAGGAGTCCTCTTTCATAGGAATCCAGTGTCATCAGACCCTGCAGCGTTGCATAGGGAACGTTATATCCGGTATAGAATACGGTGGATACAAGGTTGTAGGTGATGAATGCATAGACCACTTTTGCCGTCATGCTCATTCCGCCCGGAATGGTGAACATCAGAACCGCGCAGATGCCCATGGGGATGGACATTCGGATCAGCCAAGGCAGTGCCTTGCCACGTTTGCTGTTTGATCTATCAACGATACGTCCCATGATCAGGTCCGAGACACCATCGAAGATTCTGGAGATTGCCAGGATGCTGCCTGCTGTTGCCGCGGAAATACCCACGACGCTGACGTAATAGACCAGCAGGAAAGAGGAGATTGCGGTGTAGATCAGGTTGCCACCGAAATCGCCAAAACCATATGCAATACGTTCCAGCATATTGAGCTTGGCATCCGGTGCCAAATTCAGCTCTCTTTTACTCATTTTTTCCCTCCAATATCAAATCCTTATACGGTTGGCGGGAACCATCCGAGATCGATGCTTTTTGCCACGTCCCAGCAGTCCCATCCGCGCCAGTTTGCTTCATTCGTCGGATCCAGCAGCATCTTATAAGTCCAGTAGAAATATCCGGATCCTTTTTCCCATGCTTTCAGCTGTTCTTCCGAGATCTTGTTATAGATCGCCTTCTTGTCTTCCTCCGAAACGGTCGCCGCATCTTTGAAATCCACACCGTTCAGAGAAGACTGTCCTCCCTTGGTGTCCATACCCACCGCCAGGGAGTTAAAGATACACCATTCTCCGCATACTACGGGAACATATTCCTGTATTTCGGCAATATCCTTCGCATAATGCTCCCGAATATATTCCACATAACCTTCCAGCGTCTGTTCACAGCCGTAGGCCTCGGCTATCATGAGATACTGATGCGTATCAAGAACGACATTTCCGGCAAACTTCTCCTGAGTCAGAAACTCCTTCCAGTCTTTCAGACGGAATCCGTCATGAAACACCACGTATTTTCCTTCTCCGAGTTCCGGCTTGATGACGTCATAGGCACGGTTATAGAATTCTCTCAGAAATTCCATTGTATTTGGTGCGCTGCCGGCAGCCAGTTCGGGATCGACGGGGGGGTAGCGCCCCGGCACATCCATTTCCGACCACATGGGATCGGTAATCGGCTCATTGATGGGCTGGATCCCCCAGAGACCTTCCCGATGACCGTAGCGCTTTGCCAGCTTTCCAAGCAGTTCCACGACGAAATCCACTTCCTCCGGTGTCTGTGACCATTTGCAGACACCGCAGATACCGCCATTGTCAAAACCATTCTGGCTCAGCGGCGCGGTATGCAGGTCGACCAGGATCTTCAAACCGTACTTCTCTGCCCAGCTGAACGCCTTGTCCAGTTCTTCCAGGCATCCGATAAATGGCGGACGGTCGCCATAAATGAAATATGGAATCGGAATACGGACTGTGTTGAAGCCGATCCGCGCGATGGTAGCGAAATCACGTTCCGAGATATATTCGCTGCGGTGAATCTTGATTCGGGCTTCATAAGCATCTCTGGACAGCTGCGTCGGCAGATAGTATTCATCCTCTGCCATGGTTCCGTCAAATAACGCAGGACTCATCCATTTCTCTAACACCAGCCAGTTTCCGAGGTTGACTCCTTTGATAAACACGGACTCTCTCCTTTCCTTTTTATTCGCGGGAAACCCGCATTTTCATTAACCTTGTTAAAATAATATCGTAAAAAAGACCTTGGATTATACCAAAAATCCAAGGTCTTTATCACGAAAACGTTTTAATGCTACATATTATTAGAAATGTTTAGACGCGGCATGCCTCTATGGTTCGTCCTTACTTCCGATATTCTTCCCCATACATCTCCCGATACCGTTTCGGGGTCATCCCCATCCATTTGTTGAAAACCTGACCGAAATGGCTCTGAGAACTGAAGCTGAACGCCGCTGCGATCTCCGCATAGGTGTCATCTGAAAAAATCAGTCGGTGGGACGCTGCCATCACTTTTTCCCGCGCGATATAGTCCGACAACGGCATTCCCTTCTCATTGCGAAACAGATGTGAGAGATAATCCGGGCTGACATGAAGTGCCTGCGCCAGATCTCCCACCTTGATGCGTCGATTGATCTGTTTCTCAATGAGATCCTGGCAACGGTTCACCAGCGGATTATCCGAATACCGTTCCTTGGATTCTGATACCGCCATACAAAATTCGATCTCCGCATGACGCCCCAATTGCCGCAGGGCCTGTACATCCTGAAGCCGATCCGCCCGTTGAGTAAAGGAGTCCGCCATGGAATAGGCAAGTTCTGAGCGAAGTCCCCCCTCCACTGCCGAGCGGCTTGCAAGGGTGATAAGCACAATGGTCAGATAGCGTTCCTGACGAACGGGATCTCGCGCCAGTGTTCCGATACTTCCTTCTTTATCTTCACTGATTGCCTTATATAATCCGTCCAGATCTCCCTTCCGGATACATTCCTGTTCTCTCTTTTCCTGACTGTAGGGATTATGATGTGTATCCGTTTCACCCAGTTCAAAACGAATATCCCGGTATTTCTTCCGGATCTTGGTGATATCTTCTTTCTGGTCAATGCGCTGCTTTCGGAGAAGATCCGGTTCCCGATCCTCATAGATAAAGCAGTCAAATGCCGCGGTCTTCCGATGCATGGCGCGGTCCTCGCAGGCAAGGCCAACAAATGTCCCGGTAAATTCCCCGTACTGGGAGTACTCATCGGAAAATGTACTGGTATCGAAGGCAGGGCCGATTTTGGTCCATTCCTCTGCATTGTCGGACCAGAAAAACTGGGACTCTCTGCCGCGGATCTCCAGCTTGAGCCAGATTGGTCCTTCATTCAGTCCCCGCCTGGCATCCCGAAAATCTGTTTTATTTCCATTCCGCACACGTACAAGGGAGAGAGCCGGACTGCGCAGCGTCTCACTGTAGTATTTGCATAAGTATGCATAATTCATATTGTCGTAATACAGGACGAGCCCTGCACTGTGCTGATAGATCTCAGGAGTAAAATCCATCCGTGTGATAACGTCCGCATTGACGCTGGTAAGTTTGCGTGCTATCATGCTCACCTTATTCTGTGAACTGATGGCCTCCTGCCCACGGATTCTGAGACATCCGGGCTGGCTCTCCAGATCCGTAAAAGTTTTGGCATCGATTCGGGGAGTATAGTACTGAATACCCAGAGTTTTGCAGTCAAAGTTATCGTGATCCATCAATGGTTCCGGGTGCCAATCCTCCAGTTTGCTCCCTTCCGTATAAGTTGTGGCAATATTGTCCTCATTCTCGGATCGAAGCCATCCATCCTCTGTCCATCTCATCTTCTGCATGCAGGTCTCCCGTCCCAGCGTACAACGCAGTTCCGGGATAAATGGTCGGCCGCAGTGATAGACCATATAGGTCTCTCCCAGTGTTGTCTCCACATAACTTCCATGCCCTGCCTTCTGCAGGTAAACACTGCTGTTAAAATATCTCGCCTTAAGGTGGTCGATATCCGCACGTTCCTGATAATTATCCGGGACCGACGTCAGGATCGGATTCGTTGGGTCCCCTTCATATGGTCCCCAGACACTGTCCGCTCGGGCCATGGTGACACAGTGGTAATATCCCGTACCTCCCTCGGCACACATGAGATAGTAACGGCCATCGTGTTTCGTAAGGTGTGGCGCCTCCAGGCACCCTCGGTTTGTTCCTCCTGCCCAGATTCGCCGGGGCAGCCCGAGGATAGTCTTTTTCTTCGGATCATATTCCACCAGACAGATCTCACCCGGTTTGCTGTATCCATCACGTGTCTCCCAGTCAAGTGATACGACCCATTTACGCCCATCATCATCGTGAAACATGGACGCATCAAAACCGGAGGAATGCAGATAAACGGGCTCGCTCCACGGGCCTCGGATATCCGAGGCAGTGATCACATAGTTGTCAATATCAAAATAACGGGCATTCATTGAGTTCATGATGCCGTATACCACATAAAACAGGTCTTCCTCCTGACAATAGGTAAGACAAGGTGCCCAGATACCTGCAGCGGAGGGCATTCCGGTCAGATTGCATGTGGTCGGATCCGTAAGAACATGTGTGTACAATTCCCATCGCTTCATATCCCTGGAATGGTACACCGGTATTCCCGGAAACCATTCAAAACTCGAAACGGCAATATAATAATCTTCTCCCTTTCGACAAATGCAGGGATCCGCATTGAAACCCGTCAGAATAGGATTTTTGACTCTCATCTCCGAAACCTCTTTTTTCTGATATTAATATGGGGTTATTGTATCAATCGATATGATTAGTTATATCATAAATAAGCTTTTCATACAAAAATTAAGTCTATTTTTCGCCATGTCATCCCTTCCTCTCCCCGATTCCATCGATAGGATTTTAGGCCTCCCGCTGCAAGCCAGGTCAAGCGAATCCTCTTTGCTTTTTCTGGGAATAAAAATGAGAGAGTGTTCGATATGTATGAACTCCCCCGCAAGAAGCGCGGAGGAGTTCGTTGTTGGTATTCGTATCAAAGCAGCGAATCCAGATGCTGTGCAAAGACGCGGTGTCCTTCCGGAGAGAAATGAATGCCGTCATAGAGCACTTCGATCCCCCACCGGCCGGTATCGGCAAAACGGATCTTCAGTTCTTCCGCCAGTTTTTCATACAATGGTCCCAGTCTGCGGGACTCTTCGATCATCGCTTCCCCTTCTACCCACTCTCCGGAACGGAATACCGGAGGCGCCAGGAGAAGGATCGAGGAAGGTTCATTGTCTTCCATAAGTTTCCGAAGAAAGGTCTTCATCCGGGCGGCGGTCTCTTCCGCCGTGCTCCGCTCCAGAAGGTCATTGGTTCCCAGCATCACGACGATCTCATCCATGGGACCGCTCTGTCGGATCCATTCCGGAATGTTGTAATAGGACGGAGCCCTCGGGATCATCAGACCGTTCATTCCCATGTTATAGATATCCCGTTCTGGATTCTGAATGCGGCAGGTCCAGCGGACCTCTTCCGAATAACGGAATTCCAGCGGTACCCGCGGATCATATCCGTAGGTGTTGGAATCTCCCACACAGCAGATCTTTTTCATATCAATTAGCGGACTTCCCCGTTTCTCCCTTTCTGTTCGATATTTTTCATTCATTTAAAAAATCGTATATGATCTCATTCTGATAGATGGACAGCATCTGCTGACCGATGGCACTGTCCGTGACCTGGAACAGCACGTTCCAGTCATTCAGTCCACAACTCTCCAGCTGGCCGGAAACAGAACGGGCGAGATCCTGCTGTATCTTCTTGTATTTCTGCCAGCTGTCCATGTAGTTCTCGCCGATATAGTTAATCTTGGAAGCCAGCCGCTCTACTTCTTTCGTGATGACGACCCGTTTTTCTTCCGTACAGTCTTTCACGATGGAATAGCTGGTATCTTCCGTGCTTTCGTTTCGAAAGGTCTTCTGCAGTTCTGCGATGAATATGTCGATCCCAATCTGGTCTTCCTCATCCCCGATTACCGGCTCTGCTTCCATTGGGACAGACTCGGCTGCCGAGATCGGTGTCATCTGATTCATCAGCTTTGTCTGGCCCTGTTTTTCCAGCATATCGATCATTCTTTTTGAATTCTCGTTCTGTTCATGCATCAGAATGATTCCGTGTCCCGCTGCTTCCAGAAGCTTGCAAAGAATGATGCTCCCGACCATGGTGATGACCGAAGCATACAACAAGTTTTCATGGGCATCACGGACTGACACAATAATAAGCACTGCCGATATGATGATACCGACCCCCATCAGGATCCTGCTCAACTGCACCAGACTCTTGCCATATTTATCATGATCCTTCACGGCTTTGACCTCCTTTTCCATGTATGCACTTCCAAATTAATAATACCACGGATAACTTGCACATGTACGATTATGTTTTTTGGTGGAGATAAGCGGGATCGATCCGCCGACCGCTTGAATGGCATCTCGTTTTTGAACTTTTCCCGGGGAAATATTGTGCTTATTGCGCCATATTAGATGCTATCTAGAACTTTCTGTCTATTAAAGCTAATGCGATCCCTCGTAATCATCTTTTTTTTAAAAAAACAGTTTCAGCAGATCCAGCAAATGCTTTTCTGTATTGTATCCGGTCTCGTTGTCTTATTGTGTTATACTGATATTATCAATTTATGAAAAGGGGATCCTATGAAAACGCTCATTGAACTATATGATGAAAGGCCCATTGAGAATGTTCTGGGAACCGAAGTCTTCCGGCCGGAGGAGACCATCATACTTTGTCCTCCCGAAGTATCCGTGCATGCGCTTAAGGAAACGCTGGAAAAGTATTTCAGCTACCGAGGGTGCAAAGTGAAACTCAACATCGTTTCTGCCAGTCTTCTTGATGCCGACAAGATCGAAAAGCAGCTTCAGAACATACTGGAGACCCATCCGGACTGCGCCATCGATATCTCCGGCGGAACGGATGCCGCCCTATTTGCAGCCGGTGTCGTGAGCGGAGATGCGGCCGTCTATACCTACAGCCGAAAAAAGAACTCCTTTTTCGAGATAAAAAATGCGCCTTTTTCAAGAAGTCTTCCCTGTGAGGTCAGACTGGATGCGCGCTCCTGTTTTCTGATGGCCGGAGGAACTCTTCTCCCAGGACGTGAGAACAACGAGATACTCAAAGAGAA
>CAJGCI010000027.1 GCA_904501855.1 Oscillospiraceae bacterium
GATGAAGGACTGGATGCACTGCTCTACTTCCTTCTGAGAGAGGTTGTCCACGCGGACAAAGGGTGCCAGATAGGTATCGAAGGAAGAGAATGCCTGTGCGCCGGCCCATTCATTCTGCATGATGCCGAGGAAGTTGACCATCTGGTTGCACAGAGTGGACAGATGTCCTGCCGGGCTGGAGGTGATCTTTCCGGGAACGCCGCCAAGGCCCTCCTTGATGAGCTGTTTCAGGCTCCATCCGGCGCAGTAACCGGTGAGCATGGACAGATCGTGGATGTGGATATCGCAGTTGCGGTGTGCTTTTGCAATCTCTTCATCATATACTTCGCTCAGCCAGTAGTTTGCCGTGATGGCACCGGAGTTGGAGAGGATCAGACCGCCGACGGAATACGTAACGGTGGAATTCTCCTTCACGCGCCAGTCCAGCTCACTCAGATAGCTGTTAACGGTATCCGCATAATCCAGATAAGAGGATTTTGCATTGCGCAGTTTCTCGCGGTTTTTACGGTAGAGGATGTAGGACTTGGCCACTGTCTCATAACCGGCGCGGGACAGAACCTTTTCCACGCTGTCCTGTACATCTTCCACTGCGACTTTGTTATCCTTGATCTTATCCTGAAAATCTGCAGTTACCTTCAGGGCAATGAAATCTATGATATCCGGCGTATACTGGCTCTCCGTGGCATCAAATGCCTTCTGGATGGCCGCCGAGATCTTGCTCAGATCGAAATCTACTACTTTTCCGTCTCTTTTAACTACCTGATACATTTCTTACTTCCTCCAAAACAATTAAACTCCTCGAAGCTGTACGTTGGGAACAAACTCTTTCGCACAGTCGCGCAATGTATTCATTTCTTCTGCAGAAAACGATGCCAGACCCTGGGGGGCCAGTACATTTCCGGAATCCACATACTGCTGCAGATAATATTCCCGGGCTCCCTTGATCCACTGAGCCGCTTTCCGGATGCTCTCTTCCGTATGGATCCCTTTCACGACCGTCGTGCGGAACTCATACTCGATACCGCATTCCATCAGGAATTCCTTGGATTCAGTGATGGGACCCAGATCCAGCCCGGGTACACCTGCAGTTTCCCCGTACCGCGCCGGATCATTTTTGATGTCCATGGCGATGCGGTCCGCCAGTTTTTCCTCCACAACCCTGCGCAGCCGCTCCGGAAAGGACCCGTTGCTGTCCAGTTTGATGGAGAATCCCAGTTCCCGGATCTTTCGCAGAAGTTCCAGCGTTCCATCATAGAGGAGCGGTTCTCCCCCGGTGATGGCCACACCGTCCAGAACGCCCTGACGGGTCTTCAGAAAGCGAAGGACCTCTTCCTCTGTCATATCCTCCGGCAGCTCCTCCGGAAGCACCAGTCCTGCGTTGTGGCAGAAAGGGCACCGGAAGTTGCACCCGCCAGTAAAGATCGTACATGCGACCTTCCCCGGATAGTCCAATAGTGTTAACTTTTGCAGCCCGGATATTCTCATTCGTTTTTCCTACAGACAAATTTCGGCGGATTTTTCCGCCTTCTACAATATAGACTTCCTTTCTTCTGAAGTCAAGCAACAAAGCACTATATATTGATTAAAATTTCGTAACAGAACACAAGATATAGTGACAGAGGCCCTTTTTGGCCTGAAAAAACGCCCTCCTTTTCGGCTTTTTGCTCAAAAAGAAAGGACGTTTCATTACAAGATGTTATGTTTTAAAGATTCTGAAGATTTTCGATTAGCGATTCGGCGCACCGCATCCCGTCTACAGCGGCGGAACTGATGCCTCCGGCATAGCCGGCTCCCTCCCCGCAGGGGTACAATCCCCGCAGGCCCAGACTCATCCGGTCTTCCCCCCGAAGAATCCGAACCGGGGAGGAGGATCTCGTCTCGGGAGCAGTCAGCACCGCATCCGGATTATCGAATCCTCTCATTTTGTGTCCCAGTTCCGGAATGGCCTTTTCCAGTACCGAGGTGATACGCTCCGGCAGAACTTCGTGCAGGTCGGTCCAGCAGACGCCCGGCCGGTATGTCGGAAGAACGTTTCCCGGACCTGCGCTGGGCGTTCTCTTCAGAAAATCTCCTACAGTCTGTGCCGGGGCATGATAGTTTTCGCCTCCCGCTCGGAAGGCCGTCTGTTCGATCTCCCGCTGCCAGTACATACCTCCCAGAACGGAACTGTCGGGAAAATCTTCCGGCCGAAGTGTTACCAGCAGTGCCGCGTTGGCGTTCTCTCCGCTTCGCCCGGAATAACTCATCCCGTTCGTAACGACGCCTCTCTCCTCCGAAGCTGCTGCCACTACGTACCCGCCGGGACACATGCAGAAGGTATAGGCACTGGTGCCGTCCGGCAGGTGGACGTTCAGGGAATAGTCCGCCGCCGGCAGTCTGACGTCCTGAGGTCCGTACTGTGCCTCATTTATGTCCTTTTGAAGGTGCTCGATCCGTACACCCATGGAAAAAGCCTTGGGCTCCATGGGGATCCCTCTGCCGTGCAGTGTTTCGAACATATCCCTTGACGAATGTCCGATGGCAAGGATCACATGCCGGCAGGAAAGGACCTCTTCCCGGTCTCCCTGCCGGATGCGCACGCCGGACACTTCCCCGTTTTCCGTAATGAGATCCGTCATCTTTGTCTGAAATCGGACCTCTCCTCCTCGGTCGAGGATCTCCTTGCGCAATTCCGTTACCACACGGATCAGCACATCCGTCCCGATATGGGGTTTTGCATCATAGCGGATGCTTTCCTGTGCCCCGTGCTTCACCATCTCATCCAGCACAAACTCGAGCCGCGGATCATGGATCCCGGTATTGAGCTTTCCGTCGGAAAAAGTCCCGGCGCCGCCTTCTCCGAATTGCACATTGCAGCTGGGATCCAGCGCACCGCCGTTGAGGAATTCTTCTCTTTTTCGTGCACGGGTCTCGGCGTCCGACCCCTGTTCGATGATGATGGGTTTCAGCCCCGCCCGGGAAAGCACCAGGGCGGAAAAGATCCCCGCCGGTCCGAACCCAATGATGACCGGCCGGTTTTCACAGACAACGGAAGGAATGACGTATTCCTTTTTTTCATAGTGCTGTGCCTTGTTCTTCCGTATCAGATCCTCTTCCCCGCGGCTCAGCGATACTGCCGCAGAGCAGATATAATGAAGATCTTTCTTTCGCCGGGCATCCAGAGACCGCCGGATCAGTTCTGCCGAAAGGATCTCTCCTTCCCGGATTCCCAGCCTCCGGGCAGCTCTCTGCGCCAGACGCTCCGGCGGATCGTTCAGCTCCATTCGGATATTTCTTACAAGGATCATGTCAGAAGTCTCCCGGCAAGCCGCCCGCTGGACCATGCCCACTGGAGGTTGAAGCCTCCGCAGTCGCCATCGATATCCAGCACTTCGCCACAGGCATACAGTCCGGGAACTAACCGGCTCTGCATGGTGGCAGGATCAAATTCGGACGTGCGGATCCCGCCAGCGGTGACCTGTGCCTGCTCAAAGCCTTCCGTTCCTTTAACTGCAAGACGGAATCCCTTCATGGCACGGGCAACCAGTAACAGTTCTTCTTCCGACAGTTCCCGAAGCATGATGGATCCATCGATCCCGGCATATTTCACCAGCATCTTGCCGAGCCGGTTATGTACCATACCCACCAGAAGCTCACCTGCCGTTTTTTCCGGCAGCGATTCACACCGCCTTTTCAGCAGCTCCACGATCTCTTCTTCGGAATGATCCTCCATGAAATCCATCGTGAGATCGATCTTTCCTTCCGGCACAACGGATACGCAGCGGGACAGATCGAAGACTGCGGGACCGGAAACGCCCTTTTCCGTAAACAGGATCTCTCCCCGGCCGGAGCCGTCCGTATCACCGGACAAAGTCAGTTTCGCCTGGGCTTTGACCCCTTTCATCGCCCGCGGATAACGGTTATCCCGGGTCGTGAGCTGTACCAGCGAGGGAAACAGCTTCGTTCTCGTATGTCCAAGAGACTGTAGGATCCGGTATCCGTCCTGCACGCCGCCCAGTTTTGCTCCTGCACAGCCTCCGCAGGCAACGATCACCTTCTCCGCCCGGAGAGTCTCCTCTTCCAGACGGATCTGAAACCCGTTTCCGTTGCGGCGCACTTCCGCCACCGGACTGGATGTGCGGATCTCCGCGCCTGCTCCTTCCAGTGCAAACCGGAGAACATCCACCACGGAATTGGCGGAATTGGAAAGCGGATAGACCCTGCCTCCCTCTTCGGCCTTTGTGATCAGTCCCATCCCGGAGAACAGCCGCAGGGTTTCCTCTACGGAGCACTGTTCCATAGCAGGAAGGACAAACGCAGGATCCTCCCCGTGATAATTGTCTGCCGAGGCATGAAGATTGGTAAGGTTGCATCTCCCGTTCCCGGTGCTGAGCAGCTTCCTGCCCACTCGCTGCTGCCGTTCCAGAAGGATCACATGCTGATCCTTTTCTCCAGCGGCGGTGATGGCTGCCATCATACCGGCGGCTCCGCCGCCTATTACTGCTACTGTCCTCATAGAAAAGTGTTCCTATCTGTTTGGTATTATGATTCTTTATTATATACAGGGTGCGCAGGCGATGCAACGAGCACCGCTGTTTCCTGTATGTTGTCCCCGTTCGGGGCAAAAAAATCACACGTCTTCTCTGGACGTTCGTGGTCCGAGAAGACATGTGTTTTCCAATCTGGTTTACGTTTACGCTTCTTTCAGTTTTTGAATGACGGTCTCTTCCATTTCCCCGTACGGGACATCCATCGCTACCGCCAGCTCACTGCTGAGGATCTCTTTTGCCCGGCGCATCACCATATCGATGCGGTTGGAACGATTGGTCCTCTCCTGAGAGAAGATTCCTTTCAGAAGTGCTGCAAGCGCTTCGCAGGTGTGTTCCTGGAACAGTTCTTTATAAAATGCATCCACATGAGTAAAGCGGATGTCCTGACAGATTGCGGGTTTGATGTCTCCCAGAGAATCCAGAAATGCTTCTGCGGTATCCTTTGAGATCACCGGACGCATAAAAACCTTGGTATCCACCGGGGCATAGAAGGTTCCCGTTCCCACATACGGAGACAGCGTATAATAGATTCGATCCTTATCCGAACCGCGCATAGACAGCGGGCCGATTGCATCAACCGTGCATACACCGTTTTCTCCATATATGACATGTTGTCCTATCTCATACATAAATCTCTCCATTTTCCGCAAATCATACTACGATATTATTTTAACTCATAAATCGCGAATTTTCAAATCCAAATTAGGTCCTTTTCGCCCCTTCACAGGGTAATTTGCCCTTATTTTTCAGGATTATTTCGGAAAAAGAGCAAACCGGTCCGCGTTGTGGTATAATTCACTCTATCAGAATAGTTTTGCCTATTCCGGCGAAGCAAAGGAGCCAATGTGAAATTATTTCTCAACGGAGTTCAACATAAATATGCGGTAGAGCAGATGCTGTTTACCCTCTATCCCGGAGAGCGTCCGGAATACGTCGATGCTCCGACAAAAAAAGAGGACTGCATCCGGTTTTCTCAGTCAAAGGGCGCCCGCTTTACCACGGTGACCTGCCGTGTGCGGGTAAGAGGAAAGGAAGGCTATGGCCGCGCCGGCATCTCCAACGATCAGATGACCGACGCTGTCATGGAAGACCGTCATCTTCAGCGCATGGTCAAGATGGCTTTTTACCGGGCGGCCCTTCGGGCAGGGCACGAAAAACCGGTCTGGGGAGCACTCACCGGTGTTCGTCCCGGAAAACTGATGATGGAACTGCTGCATGCATCCGGTGATCCCCGGAAAGCGCAGCTGGAGTTTCAGGAGATTTATGATGTCTCCCCGGAACGGGCCCGGCTCTGTCTGGATACGTCCCGGTA
Source organism: Oscillospiraceae bacterium (assembly GCA_904501855.1). GTDB lineage: Bacteria > Bacillota > Clostridia > Oscillospirales > Oscillospiraceae > UBA2922. The sequence continues at coordinate 5,842 of CAJGCI010000027.1, forward strand.
CACGGAACAGGTCTCCGGCCTGCTGACGGAGCAGGATATCTGTCTGTATGTGGGAATTCCCTTTTGCCCAACCCGCTGTGATTACTGCAGCTTTGTCAGCCAGTCCGTGGAAAAGAGCATGGAACTGATCCCGCCGTTTCTGGAGGCGCTGGACAAGGAGATTGCTGCCACCGCGGAGGCGGTACGCTCTCTGGGGCTTCGCGTCATCTCCGTTTATTTCGGCGGCGGTACGCCGACAACACTTTCCGCCCGGCAGCTGGATACACTGATTCGAACACTGGAGCAGCAGTTTGATCTGTCACAGCTCCGGGAATTCACCGTAGAGGCCGGCCGGCCGGATACCATCACAGAGGAGAAGCTGGCTGTGCTGAAAGCGCATAAGGTCTCCCGTATCAGCGTCAATCCTCAGACCATGTCGGATGCGGTGCTGGAGGAGATCGGCCGGAAACATACGGCGGCGGATGTTCTGTCCGCGCTTTCTCTCGTACGCAGGGCCGGAGGATTCTCCATCAACATGGATCTCATCGCCGGTCTCACTGGAGACTCTGCCACAGGCTTTCAGTCGACGCTGGATACCGTTCTGGAATTGAGACCGGAAAACATCACGGTCCATACCCTCTCCCGGAAGAAGGGTTCCCGCGTTACAAAGGAACAGAAAAAGATCCCAGGTCCGGAAGAGGTATCTGTCATGCTGGACTATGCCATGGCGAAACTGAGAGAGCGTGATTACCTCCCCTATTATCTGTACCGACAGAAGAACATGTCAGGCGGATTTGAAAATGTCGGATGGACGCTGGAAGGGTATGAGAACCTGTATAACATCTGTATTATGGAGGAACTGTGCAGTATCGTCGCCATGGGCGGCGGCGGTTCCACCAAACTGGTGTGTCCGGGTAATGGAAAAAACATTCGTCTGATGGCGCCGAAGTATTCCTACGAATACATCAGTCATATCGATAAAGTATGTACCGACAAGGAGAAGATAAAGGAGTTTTATTATGTCTTACCAACTGGAAGAGATTAATTTGAAGACCGTCTCGGATCCAAAAGGATTCGTGGAAGAGTCGGATGCCGCATACATGAGAAAAGTAGATCGGGCAGCCGATCTGATCATTGCCAATATGGAAGCCAGTCCCATCGTCCTGCTTTCCGGTCCTTCTGGAAGCGGCAAGACAACCACTTCCATCAAGATCTCGGAAGCGCTCAAGCGCAAAGGTGTTGGAACGCATTATGTTGGTATGGACGACTATTTCAAGACCGTGGATCCCGAAACGGCTCCCCGCACCAAAGAAGGTGAAATCGATCTGGAATCTCCTCTCTGCCTGGACATGGACCTTCTCAACGAACATTTTGATGCTCTCGCCCGGGGAAGCCGTATCTATGTTCCAAAATATGAGTTCTCCCGGAGAATGCGCATCACGGAGCCGTCAAAATCCATCAAGCTCAGCAAGGATGAGATCGTGATCTTTGAAGGGATTCACGCTCTCAACGATATGATCACGGATAATCACCCGGACGCCTTTAAGCTGTATATTTCTGCCCGGAGCCATGTCATGTACCGCGGACAGATCGCATTTAAGAACACCTGGTTCCGTCTTGTCCGCCGAATGGTCCGGGACTACAAGTTCCGAAACTCCGCGCCGGAGGAGACCATGTCGATGTGGGCAAATGTTCGACGCGGTGAAAAGGCCAATATCTCTCCGTTTAAGGGCAAGGCAAATTACCAGTTCGACTCCTCCCTTCCCTATGAGATCGCCGTGATGAATGAGACTGCGACCAAACTGTTTCAGCAGGTCCCGGAGGGAATCGAGCGCTACGACGAACTGAAGCAGGTACTTCCCGCGCTTCAGCTGTTCGGCGTGATTGACGAAAAATATGTGGCGGAGGATGCTCTGATCCGGGAATTTATCGGCGGCGGCATCTACGACTACTGATGACGGTTCCGCAGACATTTCTTTGAAAGTGAGCTCTTTGTTATGAGACGACTTTATACAAAGGCATACGCAAAACTGAATCTGTCTCTGGATATTACCGGTCTGCGCCCGGACGGGTATCATGAGCTGATCATGGTAATGCAGACGACCACCCTCTATGACAACGTTGCACTGGAGCGGCTTACGGAAGCGGACGGGATCCGCTCCCGAAGCAATCTGCGCTATATCCCCAATGACAGCCGCAATCTGGCGGTGAAGGCAGCAACTGCCTTTTTTGAACATACGGGGATCCGGGCAGGTGTCTCCATCAACATCAAGAAAAATATTCCCGTGGGTTCGGGAATGGGCGGAGGTTCTGCCGATGCCGCTGCGGTTCTGCGCGGGCTCAATCAGATGTTCGGTTATCCTCTGGATCGCAAAGCGCTGGAAAAGCTCGGTGCTACCGTAGGTTCTGATGTTCCCTTCTGTATTGCAGGCGGAACCCAGCTGGCAAAAGGGCGCGGAGAAGTGCTCTCTGATCTGCCTCCCATTCCGGACTGTTCGATCGTCATATGCAAGCCTTCTTTCTCCATCTCCACGCCTGAATTGTATCGGCGGATTGATGACACAGAGATCCTGCATCATCCGGACACACAGGCGCTTCTGGACGGCCTGGATAAAGGTGACCTTCCTCTTATCTGCAAGAATATGTACAATGTTTTTGAAGAAACACCTCTGGAGCAGTTTGTGACCATACGTCAGATCCGCCAAGTCCTCACCGACTTCGGCGCGCTGGGATCCATGATGACGGGCTCCGGTTCCGCCGTGTTCGGGATTTTCGATAATGCGGAACAGGCCAATGCTGCATATAAAGCACTGAAAACGGATTATCCTTTCTGTTTTCATGTGAACAACCGGAAGGCCATCCGTGTCCGCTGATCTTCCATTTCTCTGAAAAATGAAGCCCGGTCTGCTGTGTAGCAGACCGGGCTCTCGTTATTTGCAATTACATTTTCTTGGGCGCACTGACTCCGATGATTCCAAGTGACAGCGCCAGTACTTTTCGGGTGATATCTGCCAGATACAACCGCGCCTGAAGGAGATTCTCCTCCTCTCCCTTGATCCGGCATTCCGTATAGAATTTATGGAACTTCGTTGCCAGTACCGTCACGTACCGATTGATGCGGCTGGGGTCATATTCCCGCGCGGCAGCGGCAATTTCGTTGGGAAGTTCCGCCAGCTGACGGATAAGTGCTTTCTCTTCTTCTGTTGTCAGCAGCTCACCATGAACCTCGTCCGCCTTCGGTACAGCGTGTCCGTCCGCCTTCAGATTTTCAATCATGGTGCAGATTCTGGCATGTGCATACTGAACATAATACACCGGGTTCTCGCTGTCATTCCTTACTGCCAGCTCCAGATCGAATTCCACCGGAGACTCCGGTCTTGAATTGAAGAAATAGCGGGCAGCATCTACCGGAACTTCATCCAACAGATCCGTCAAAGAGATGGCCTTTCCGGTTCGTTTGGACATTCGGACCACTTCCCCGCCGCGGGTAAGCTTTACCAGCTGCATCAAAACGATCTCCAGCCGTTCCTGTCCGTTCAGTCCCAGGGCATCCAGAGCACCTTTCAACCGCGCCACATGTCCGTGGTGATCGGCTCCCCAGATATTGACGGCTTTGTCAAATCCCCGTTCTTCCAGCTTGTTGCGATGATAGGCGATGTCCGCAGCGAAGTAGGTATAAAATCCGTTGGCTCTGCGAAGAACATCATCTTTCAGTTCCAGCTTTTCGATGGCTTCCTCGGATTTTCCCTGTTTCCGATACCCTTCCGCAAGGATCTCCGCAGTCTTCAGCCACAGTGCGCCGTCTTTTTCATACGTAAATCCCTTTTCCGTCAATCTGGCGACCGTTTCCGCAACATAACCGGATTTGTGCAGATCGGACTCCATAAACCACTTGTCGTAATGGATGCCGTAGCGTTCCAGATCTGACTTCATTTTCGGAATGTTCCGTTCCAGTCCGAACCGTGCCATGGTGTCCCGGGCTTCCCGATCGTCCTTATCCAGGTATTCATCCCCGCAGGCATTCCGGAATTCCTTTGCAAGCTCCCGGATATCATCACCCTGGTATCCGTCTTCCGGAAACGGAATAGCATCCTCGCCGCGGATCAGCTGGATGTAACGGGCCTGAATGGATGTTGCAAATTTTTCGATCTGGTTTCCGGCGTCGTTGACGTAGAACTCCCGCCACACATTGTAGCCGGCTTTCTCCATGACAGATGCCAGTGCATCTCCCAACACGCCCCCGCGGGCATTTCCCATGTGCATGGGCCCGGTGGGATTGGCAGAAACGAACTCCACCATCAGTTTCTGCCCGTGCCCGACATCCACATCACCGTAGGAATCCCCCTGGCGGTGGATCTCCTGCAGCACATCACCGTACCACTCCTGAGCCAGCCGGAAATTAATGAATCCGGGACCGGCAACATCCACTTCGGAAAACCAGGTTCCCTCCAGAGACAGATGCGATACCAGTGTTTCCGCAATTTTTCTCGGGGCCATGCGAAATGCCTTTGCTCCGGCCATGGCATGGTTGGCGGCAAAATCTCCGTTGGCATTATCCTTGGGAATTTCCACGCTTCCGTGCAGTTCCCCTTCCGGAAGTTCTCCCGCCCGGATTGCTACTGATGCGGCATCCGTCAGAAGAGTTGTTATTCTTTCTTTTGCCTGTTCGATCAAATTCATTCTGCTTTCTCCCGTTTCCGTACATTAATCTGAAACTGATTGCGTCCGGACAGTGCATGATCCATATCCAGAACATAATCAATGATCATATTGCCGCCATCTTCATCAAAATGCGCAAAAATCTTTCTGGTGTCCAGCCCCATAAGGGTCTTCCCAAAAGCTGTCTCATACAGAAAAGTATTGCGCAATCCCTCCCGGAAGACCATAGTGCTGGTCAGCGTGCCCCATCGTTCCATCCGGACTTCTTCCGGCGTGATGTACAATGCGGTGCTGGTTCCCTCCAGTCCGGTAAGCTCGCTTTCGGAATAGTAGATCTCCGCCTCACCGTCGGAATATTCGTAGACTCCGTCGGTCACGAGCTCTATGGCATCTGCGGAATCCAGATTATAGTTTTGTGTTCCAACTATTTTGATGATTGCTTCCATAATCACTCCACCTTTCTGTCCTTCATCAGAACAGAAATTGATAGCCGTATCATCATACATGAAATAGAGAAGGAAAACAAGTTCCCGATACCAGGAATCTTCCTTGGTATTCGCCGTTTTTGAGTTCCTTTTTGTGTTGACTCCGTCCATTTAAAGTGCTAAACTAAGGAAGCTGTTATATTAATGTATAATCAGCAGATAAAAATTAAAAAGAGGGTAAATTTGCAATGAAAAAGAAACTGCTTGCGGTACTTCTTGCACTGGCTATGATCTTTGTTCTCGTAGCCTGCGGAACTGCCACCACAACCACAGAGGCTCCGGAAGAAGCTTCTGAAGCAGCCAGCGGCGAAGCTGGTGCATATCACGTCGGTGTTGTACAGCTGGTACAGCACGTTGCTCTGGACGCTGCCACCAAAGGCTTCCAGGATAAGCTGACCGAGCTTGTCGAAGATGCAGGCGGCTCCGTAGAGTTCGATGTACAGAACGCTTCCGGCGATTCCGCCACTTGCGCCACCATCGTTAACGGATTTGTCTCCAACAGCGTCGACCTGATCATGGCCAACGCAACTCCGGCTCTTCAGGCTGCACAGGCCGGTACTGCTGACATCCCCGTCCTCGGCACTTCCGTAACCGACTACGCAACTGCTCTGGATATCAAGGACTGGAAAGGAACCACCGGCTCCAACATCTCCGGAACCAGTGACCTGGCTCCTCTGGAAGATCAGGCTCTCATGCTGAAGGAGATCTTCCCTGATGCTAAGAAAGTCGGCCTGCTGTTCTGCACCGCAGAGCCCAACTCCGTATATCAGGTAGAAGCGATTGAGCCTCTGTTCGAAGGTCTCGGATACGAGTGCGAGCGCTTCAGCTTCACGGACTCCAATGACGTTGCTTCCGTTACAACGAAAGCTGCTGATGAGTGCGATGTAGTTTACATCCCCACCGATAACACCGCTGCTTCCTGCACGGAAGCTATTGCTAACGTTCTGATCCCGGCCGGCGTTCCTGCTGTCTGCGGTGAAGAAGGACTGGCAAAAGGCTGCGGCGCAGTCACCCTTTCCATCGACTATTATGAGCTCGGCGAACAGACTGCTGAGATGGCATTTGAGGTCCTTGTCAACGGTGCTGATCCCGCTGAGATGGAAGTCGAATTTGCTCCCAGTGTCACGAAAAAATACAACCCGGACAACTGCAAAGAACTGGGTGTAGAAGTTCCTGACGATTACGAAGCCATCGATATGGATGACTGATTGATTTCTAAATGAACTATAAAAAAAGGAGCGGAAAACTTCTTTTCCGCTTCTTTTTTCCTGTTTTTGTAACCTGTCCCTTGGAGGTATTTTCGTGAGTTTTTTACCTAGTTTGATGAATGCTCTTCCCGGCGCGATCGCGCAGGGACTGATCTGGGGCATCATGGCTATCGGCGTCTTTCTGACATTCAAAGTTCTGGATTTTGCAGATATGACCGTTGATGGAACGATGTGTACCGGCGGTGCGATCGTGATCATGCTGATGACGCAGGCCGGTATGAATGTCTGGGTCGCATTGCTGGTTGCTTTTCTTGCCGGACTCGTTGCCGGCTGTGTAACCGGACTTCTTCACACAAAGCTCGGCATCCCTGCCATTCTCGCCGGTATTCTGACCCAGCTCTCCCTGTATTCCATTAACCTGCGGATCATGGGCGGCAAGGCGAACGTTGCCATCAATCCCAGCAGCTACAATCTTTTGGTTTCCCTTCGCAATGTGAAGGCTGTTGGTCTGGCCAATCCGATCCTTGTCACTGGAATCTTTACTGTAGCTATTATCGCTGTTCTGTACTGGTTCTTTGGTACTGAGCTTGGCTGCTCGATCCGTGCCACCGGATGCAATCCCAACATGAGCCGCGCACAGGGCATCAATGTAAATCGGAATATTATCATCGGGCTGATGATCTCCAATGGTATCGTTGCGATTGCCAGCGGCCTGTACAGCCAGTATCAGGGCTTTGCAGACATCAATGCCGGCCGTGGTGCCATCGTCATCGGTCTTGCCGCCGTTATCATCGGCGACGTGATCTTTTCCAAGATCTTCCGCAACTTCGCACTGAAGCTGTTATCCGTTTCCCTGGGTGCAGTGATCTATTATATCGTGATCCAGATCGTTCTGACCCTGGGTCTGAACAGTAATGATCTGAAGCTTCTGTCCGCTGTTATCGTTGCGATCTTCCTTGGACTTCCGTATCTCCAGAAGACCTTCTTCAAGGCAAAACCGAAACCCGTCCCTGTGACAAACGAGGAAGGAGATGACAACAATGCTTGAACTGAAAAATCTGTATAAAACATTTAATGCGGGAACAGTGAATGAAAAGCTTGCCATCGAAAACCTCAGTCTGACACTGGAAGACGGAGATTTCGTCACAGTTATCGGAAGTAACGGTTCCGGCAAGAGCACGATGCTGAACCTTATCGCAGGCGTCTTTGTGCCGGACTCCGGCACCATCATGCTCAACGACCATAACATCACCAATCTTCCGGAACATAAGCGTGCCAAATATCTGGGAAGGGTCTTTCAGGATCCCATGATGGGTACTGCCGCGACCATGGGAATCGAGGAGAACCTTGCTCTTGCAAATCGACGCGGCATGTCCCGCGGACTTCGCGCCGGTATTTCTCATCAGGAACGTGAGTTCTTCAAGGAAAAGCTTGCCGCTTTTGATTTGGGACTGGAAACCCGTCTCAGCACAAAGATCGGTCTTCTGTCCGGAGGACAGCGTCAGGCGATCACTCTGCTGATGGCTTCACTGCAGAAACCGGATCTTCTCCTTCTTGACGAACACACCGCAGCACTGGACCCGAAAACGGCAGAAAAAGTGCTACAGCTGACCAATGAGATCGTACAGGAAGACAACCTGACCACTCTCATGGTCACGCACAACATGAAAAATGCTATTGAGTATGGCAACCGTCTGATCATGATGGACTCCGGTCGAATTGTTGTTGATATTAAAGGCAAAGAAAAAGAAGGTCTGACCGTTCAGGATCTTCTTCAGAAATTCGAAATCGACAACGACGCCATGCTCCTCGGCGATTGAACGAAATCATTGCAAAACCTAAACAGCCACGCAGAACAAAGCAGTTTCTGCGTGGCATTTTTTATTCATTGTATTCTGGAGCGGATCTCAGATCCGTCTGCGTATGATACCGCACGTATTCTCTGGGGGTCACACCATAGAAACGTCGGAACGCGCGGAGGAAGGTGGAGTAATCCGTAAAACCACTCTTTCTGGCTGCCTGTTCCGCTGAAGTCTGCTCCTCCATCAGTTTCTGCGTCGAGAGGATCAGTCTCTTCTGCAGGACATACTGATGAATGGTACAGTTGGCAATCTCCTTGAACCGGTGCATGAGCCAGCTTTTACTCAGGTAAAAGTGCCCGGAGAGTGCTTCCACGGAAAGGTCCTCGGTCAGATTCTGATTCATATACTGCAGGATCGCATCGATTCTGGGATCGGAGAGCTCCTCGTGTTCCCGCAGCGAAGGGCCGGTCTGTAGAACCGCACGGGAGATCTGAGTGACGATCTCGATGAACAGTGCCTCCTTCAGAGCTTCCCATCCATATTCCTTTTCCTTCTCCGTTTTTTCCAGTCGCTGCAGCAGTCCCATAAGTTCAATGCGGTCATAACGGTTGCGTTTGAGCAGATAGGCATTCTGTTCTTCGCACACCGAAAAGCCGTTTGTGAGATCCCATCGTTCGAGACTCTCCGAACGGATCCAGAGGATGTACCGGGAATAAGTCTCCTCCCCGCTGATCATCGGCTGATGGATGGCATAGGCGGGGATCAGCAGAATGTCCCCTTCCTTTAGCAGATAATTCCGTCCTTCGATCAGATACCGGACGTCACCGGACAGAAACAGAATCAGTTTATGAAATTCATGATAGTGGTATGGAATATCTCCGCCCCGGGCATCCTCCAGATGAAACAGCCGGAAAGGTGTCTCCAGATAGCCCCGTTTATCGGCATTCTCAATCTTGCCCATGATGTTCCCCTGCACGTTTCGCCTTATTTGACCTCATTTTACCATAAATAAATGGATTTTTCTCCATTTTCCATAGTTGTAGCACGAAAAAAGGTCACGGAGGAACCCCCGTGACCTTTTTCAGTATTGCAGAATGGGTGCTGAACCGTCATCGGCCCCCTTTTCGATGTGCCGAATCTCACAGACATAGGAATAGTCGTCGCTGACGGCCACCGTGACCCGGTCCCCTTCTCTGGCACCCAGCACAGCCTTTCCAAATGGAGATTCCTTACTGATCAGTCCCTTTCTGGGATCGGTGCGGACCGTTGTCACGACCTGTATAACCTGCTCCTCCTCGTCTTCCTCCATATATACCGTTACGCGGTCATAGAGTCCGACCGTGTCTTCTGAGGAGTGATCGGAAATGACATGTGCCGTTTTGATCATCTGTTCCAGATAGCGAATGCGGCTTTTGTTGCGGTTCAGTTCCTGCTTTGCGGTCTTGTATTCGTAATTCTCACTGAGATCACCGAATGCTCGCGTCCGTTTGACTTCTTCCAGCTGTTCCGGCAGAAGCTCATTTCTTCGGTGCTCCAGCTCCTCTTTCATCTTCCGAATATCCTGTTTTGTCAGTTCATCATGCATGGTATCTTTCTTTCTCGCTGAAAAAACGCAGAAACGAGTCGTTTCTGCGTTTTTATCTTGGTTGATTCGTTAATCAGACAAGCTCAATAACTGCAGTCTCTGCAGCATCACCGCGGCGAACGCCGGTACGGGTGACGCGGGTGTAACCGCCGTTGCGGTCAGCATACTTCGGAGCTATTGTATCAAATACCTTTTTAGCAACCTCTTCACGAGTGATGAAGGAAAGTGCCTGACGGTATGCAGCCATATCTTTCTTTTTACCAAGAGTAATCATTTTTTCAGCCATAGGGGCAATTTCCTTGGCACGGGTAAAGGTGGTCTCCATTCTGCCGTTATCCAGAAAATCTGTTACCTGCTGACGGAGCATGGCCTTACGCTGTGCAGTAGTCTTGCCAAGCTTTCTTGTTCCGGGCATATCGATTTCTCCTCCTATTCAGAGCGCTTACTGGTTGTTTCCGGGGTTGTCTTCGTCTGCCAAAGACAGTCCCATCATAGCCAGCTTGTGCTCAACTTCTTCCAGGGATTTGCGGCCGAGGTTGCGAACTTTGATCATCTCGTCCTGAGTCTTGGAGATCAGGTCGGCCACAGTGTTAATGTTCGCACGTTTCAGACAGTTGAAACTTCTGACGGACAGATCCAGTTCCTCGATGGTCATATCGAGAACCTTGTCATGGGTATTATCCACATGTTCCACAACCGTGGAGCTTGC
>CAJGCI010000028.1 GCA_904501855.1 Oscillospiraceae bacterium
GATTTAATTGATTAAATCGGTTTCGCGCTATATAATATTAGCTACAACTGAACAGGGAGATAGAGGTGCATCCGTCATTTATTTTCCGCAGAAAAGCAGAAACTTTGGAAAAGAGGGGCCGATGCCGAAGGGACTGGGAGGTTTCTGACTCCGAGTTGCCTGGGACGGCGGAGAATATCCGCCGTACTGTCGCGAAAGCGGAGAGCTGTCACACCGGTCAAATTGTCTATTACAATGTGAGCAGTCATCTCTGTTCACATTTTTATTTTTAGTAGGAGAGTGAAAGAAAGCATGAAGTCATCCAAGAAACTGCTTGCGATCCTGATGCTCGTTCTCATTCTGGCAAGCGTGCTTACCATAGCCGTGTTTGCAGACGGGGACAGCGGATCGGGCGCAGTGACCCACATCACCTGTACCACCTGTGAAGGTTCCGGTGAATTCAACGGCGATGAATGCGGAGAGTGCGGAGGCACCGGCGTCCTGGAAAGTGACAGCTATATGGCCTTCACCTTCTGGGCATTGGTACCGCCGCTGGTAGCAATCATCCTGGCGCTGATCACCAAGGAGGTATATTCCTCCCTGTTTATCGGTGTGCTTCTGGGATCCCTGTTCTATTCCAACTGGGGACCGGTCAAAGCACTGGATGCCACCATCAATGACGGTCTCATCGCATCCATTTCCGACAACGCCGGCATCTTCCTGTTCCTCGTGATCCTCGGGATCATGGTGGCACTGATCAACCGCTCCGGCGGTTCCGCGGCATTCGGACGCTGGGCCAAGACCCATATCAAGACCCGTGCCGGTGCCATGTTTGCCACCTTTATTCTGGGTATCGTCATCTTTATCGACGACTATTTCAACTGCCTGACCGTGGGCAGCGTCATGCGTCCCATTGCCGATGAGCATCAGGTCTCCAGAGCAAAGCTTGCCTACATCATCGATGCCACGGCAGCTCCCATCTGCATGATCGCCCCCATTTCCTCCTGGGCTGCGGCAGTAGCCGGCGTGGTGGAAGGCGGCAACGGCATCGAACTGTTCGTAAAGGCGATTCCCTATAACTTCTATTCTCTGCTGACTCTGGTCTTCATCATCGCCATCGTGCTGATGAAGTTTGACTACGGCCCCATGAAACTGCATGAGAAGAACGCCATCGAGAATGGCGATCTGTATACCACCGGCGACCGTGTGGACAAGGAAATGGCAACGGAGCCCTACAGCGAGAAGGGCCGCGTTCTGGACCTGGTCCTTCCCATTATAGTCCTCATCGTATTCTCCGTCATCGGTCTGATCTATGTCGGCGGATTCTGGGATGGAGCCAGCTTCATCAATGCATTCGCAGATACCGATGCCTATGTGGGACTGCCCTGGGGCGCCATGATCGCTCTGCTGTTCACCATCATCTATCTGCTGTGCCGCAAGGTCATCAGCTTCAGCGATGCCATGGCATGCATCCCCAAGGGATTCGTCAACATGGTACCGCCCATCACCATCCTCTGCCTTGCCACTTCCCTGAAGAACATGACTGGTCTTCTGGGCGGCAAGTACTTCGTGGCCGGCGTGATGAACACAGCAGCAGGATCCCTCTTCAGCTTCCTGCCCGCCATCATTTTCCTGGTGGCCTGCCTGCTGAGCTTCTCCACCGGTACCTCCTGGGGAACCTTCGGTATCCTGATCCCCATCGTTACCTATATCTTTGAGCCGAACTCCACTCTGTTCATCATCGGCGTTTCCGCATGCCTTGCCGGTGCTGTCTTCGGAGATCACTGCTCACCCATTTCCGATACCTCCATCATGTCCTCCGCCGGCGCCATGTGCCTGCACGTGAACCATGTCACGACGCAGATCCCATATGCCGTCACGGTGGGTGCGATATGCTTTGTCACCTATATCTTCGCGGGCCTGATCCAGAACTGGTTCGTCACCATCATCCTTGGCGTAGCCTTGACGCTTGGTGTCCTGTTCTTCCTTCGGAACCGTGAAGCGAAAAAGGATGCAGCAGCTGCAGCCTGAACCATGAAATAACGCATCTAGGGCGATGATCCCGCGGGATCGTCGCCCTAGCTTTTTCTGTTCTTATTTTCCCAGTTTTGCGGCGGTCTCCTCCGCATCCTCCAGAAGTCGCTGGAACTTCTCCAGTGCGGCGGCGACGGGAGCGGGGGTGGTGAGATCCACTCCGGCGTGCTTCAGTTCCTCCAGCGGGTACCGGCTTCCGCCCATGGACAGAAACTCCAGATACCGTTTCACCGCGGGTGCCCCCTCGGTCCGGATGCCCTCGGAGAGGGCGGTGGCGGTGGAGTATCCCGTTGCGTATTTGTATACATAGAAGGGACGGTAGAAGTGGGGGATCCGCGCCCATTCGTATTTCACTTCCTCGTCGATGACCAGCTCGTCGCCGAAATAGTCCCGGATGAGACCGAGATACAGGGCGTTGAGAGCGGCCGGATTGAGAGCCTCTCCCTGTTCCGCCATGCGGTGGGCCTGCATCTCGAATTCGGCGAACATGGTCTGACGGTAAACCGTTCCCTTGAAGTTCTCCAGATACTGCGCCAGCAGTGCCATGCGCTCGGCGGGGTCGGACTCGTTCTGCAGCAGCTGCTCGATCATGAGGTTCTCGTTCACCGTGGAAGCGACTTCCGCGACGAAGAGGGTATAGTCGGCATTCTGCGGCTCCTGCGCCCGGTTGGAGTGCCAGGTGTGAAGGGAATGCCCCATCTCGTGGGCGATGGTGGAAACGCTGTCCAGCGTGCCGGTATAGTTCAGCAGGATATAGGGGTTGGAATCATAGGTCCCGGAGGAGAAGGCACCGCCGGATTTGCCGCGGTTGGGATAGACGTCGATCCAGCGGTCCCGGAAGGCGCTGCGCACGACCTCGCCGTACTCTTCTCCCAGCGGGGCTACGGCGCTGAGAACGATCTTCTGTGCCTCCTCATAGGAGTAGCGGCGGCTGCTGGACTCGGCCAGCGGCGCGTACAGATCGTAGTAATGCAGTTCCTCGAGACCCATGAGGCGTTTCCGCAAACGTTCATACCGGTACATGGCGGGCAGATACTGCCGTACCGTGGCGATGAGATTGTCGTACACCGCGCCGGGGATGTTCTCGCCGTCCATGGACATGGCACGGGAGGACTCATAATGACGGGCCTCCGCTTCGGCGGCCGCTCCCTTCACGCAGCCGGAATAGGATGCGGCAAAGGTGTTGATGTGGGTACGGTATCCCTTATACAGGCTTTCAAACGCGTTCTTCCGCAGGGTGCGGTCCGTGGAGGTCTGCAGCAGGATGTAGTTGGAGCCGGTGACTTCGTGTTCCTGTCCCTCGCTGTCCAGCGCCGGGTCAAAGAGAAGGTCGGCGTCCTGCAGATTGTCCGCGATCTCTCCGGGGGCGGCAAAGACCTCCCCGAAACGCGCCAGCAGCTGCTCTTCCGCGGCGGACAGGGTATGGGCCTTCCGCCGGATAAGTTTATCCATCTGGAAACGGTAGGGTGCCAGCAGTGCATCCCGGGCGATCTCTTCCAGCGTTCCCTCGGGAAGGGAGAGGATCTCCGGGATGGCAAACGCGGTCTGCGAGACGGCGGACACATATTTGCCGTAGATCCGGGCATACATGCTCTGGGCGGTCTCGCCCCGGGTATCTTCGCTGCGGCGCAGATTGGCATAGCAGAACAGGTCCGACAGGAGCCGGTCCAGCTGTGTGTCCGCGTCCATGAAGTCCCGGATGTCTCGGGCATCCGTCAGCTTCCCCTGAAAGGAAGCCGCATCCCCGATGCGGGCATCCAGCGTTTTCAGTGCGGATTCCCAGGCTTCGTCGCTTTCATAGAGAGAGGAGAGGTCCCACTGAAAATCGGGATCCAGCTCGGAACGTTCTTTTAAGATTTCGGCCATATGCTTTCGCCTCCTGCGATCATTGCGGTTCTGTTCGTTGTGTTATTACATTCTAACACCCGGCCGGAAATCCATCAATAAAAAGTCATCTTTCCGTGTCACCGGGACGAACATTGTGCTAAAATGGAACTGTCAGAAAACAAGTGTACCGAAAAGGAGGTACGGTCATGGCGAATATGATGGATTATCTGGATTGGCGCGGAGACCTGTCCATGGCAAAAGATCCGTTTAATGAAGTGGACAACCTGATCCTGGCGGAACTGTCGTATATTCCCTTTAACGAATACATGCCGAAAGCCGGTTCCGATGAGAGTGTCCGGCTGAAGGATGTGGGCGAGGCCTTCTTTGAAGACTATACCCTGGAAGATACCGCAGACAACTGGAACAAATCTCCCCTGGTCCTGAAATCGGCAATGAAGATGAACCGGTTCAAGAAGATCAAGCTGCGCTGGTTCGTGGATGAGTTCGATCAGAAGAATGAACAGCAGCTGTCCATCATCACCTTTGAGCTGGAGGACGGGACCGCCTACGTGGCATTCCGCGGCACCGACGGGACGCTCATCGGCTGGAAGGAAGACTTCAACATGGCCTATCTGTTCGATACACCGGGTCAGAAACGGGCCGCGGAGTATCTGAACGAGCATTTCATGAACTATGACCGGCCCATCCGTCTGGGCGGACATTCCAAGGGCGGAAACTTCGCCATGTACGCCGGCATGTTCTGCGACCCCGCCGTCAAGGAGAAGATCCTGGAGATCTATTCCAATGACGGACCGGGATTCCACGACGAAGTGATGGCCACCGATTTCTATAAAGCGGCGAAGGACAAGATCGTCAGCATCATCCCCGAGTCCTCCGTGGTGGGCATGCTGCTGGAGAACCAGCTGAGCCACATCCTCGTCAAAAGCACGGAGGACGGATTCAAGCAGCATGATCCTCTGTCCTGGCGGGTGAAACGCAACAAGTTCGTCCGGGCACCGGAACTGTCTTCCAGCAGCGCGCTGCTGGATACCACGCTGACCCAGTGGCTGGGCACTCTGGACATCAAGGAACGGAAGATCTTCGTGGATTCGCTGTTTGATACCATCGCGGCCTCCGGGGCCATGACCATCGAGGAGATGAACAGCAACCCGGTGAAATGCTATTCTGCCATCATCAAGGCCTCCACCAAGCTCTCCAAGAAAAAACAGAAGGTCATTTCCGACGCCTTCGGAAAGCTGGCCAAGGCCGGCCGGGAGGTCTTCATGGAGAACATGCAGACGAAAGTGGAAGGCATTGTGGATGAGATCAAGAAGCCCAGAGGGAACAAGGAAGAAAAGATCGAGGCCAAACCCAAGGAAAAAGCGGAGGAGAAACCGAAACCTGCCGCCACCTGAGGGGAGAACCATCCGATCCATGAAAAAGCAGCGGAACCGATCCGCTGCTTTTCTTCGGTATTTGACAAAAGGAATCGGCAATAGTACAATGATTCCACTACGAAAAAGGACGGTTGACTCAATGCGAATGTGCCTGCAAAAAACGTGAATAGATGCCGCACGGAGGAATCTCTGTGCGCAGACGCGTGATTTGCAGACCGACTCGTTGCTAACATAGTTTTTCAACAACCATCTCCGCAGATCCGGATGATGGTTGTTTTTTCATTAAGGAGAGTGACTGGCATGCCTATTAAAATACCCAACAATCTGCCCGCGGCAGAGATCCTGAACCGGGAAAACATATTCTTCATGACCGAGACCCGCGCCATGACGCAGGATATCCGTGCGCTGCGCGTGCTCATCATGAATCTGATGCCCACCAAGATCGAGACCGAGACGCAGTTTGCCCGTGTGCTGGGCAACTCTCCCATTCAGATCGAGCTGGAGCTCATCGCGCCCAGCAACCGGGAGTTCAAGAACACCTCCCATGAGCATATGCTCTCCTTCTACAAGACCTTCGACGATGTGAAGGACCAGACCTTTGACGGCCTGATCATCACCGGGGCTCCCGTGGAGCATATGGACTTTGAGGAAGTGGACTACTGGGACGAACTGGTGGAACTGATGGACTGGAGCAAGATCCATGTCCACTCCACACTGTATGTGTGCTGGGGCGCACAGGCGGGACTGTACCATCATTACGGAATCCGCAAGGTCCAGCTGGACAAAAAACTGTTCGGGGTCTTTCCCCATCATGTGGAGCGGCAGAACTACATCCTGTTCCGGGGCATGGACGACGAATTCTTCATCCCCCATTCCCGCCATACCACGATCCTGCGGGAAGATGTGGACGCGGTGCCGGAACTGACGGTCATGGCCTCCTCCGACGAGGCGGGGATCTATGCCATCAAGACGGACAACGGCAGGGAGATCTATCTGTTCGGACACGCGGAATACGACTGGGATACCCTGAAGAAGGAGTACGACCGGGACACCTCCCAGGGCAAGCCCATCGAGATCCCGAAGAACTACTATCCCAATGACGATCCCACGCAGACGCCGGTGGTGCGCTGGAGATCCTGCGGACATCTGATCTACAGCAACTGGATCAACTACTTCCTGTACCAGACGACGCCCTACGACATCACGCATATCAAAAATAACAACCAGTGGGCGTATCCGCCTACCGAAGACAACTGGAACGAATGAAAAAACACCGAGGTCGATGACCTCGGTGCTTTTTTTATGTTCAGGCGGTCTCCTCAAACTGGCTGTTGTACAGTTCCGCATAGAAACCGTTCTTTGCCAGCAGTTCCTCGTGAGAGCCCTGTTCCACGATGTCCCCGTGATTGAGGACCAGGATCTTGTCCGCCGAACGGATGGTGGACAGGCGGTGGGCAATGACGAAGGAGGTGCGTCCCTTCATGAGATTGCTCATGGCGGCCTGGATCAGATGCTCGGTACGGGTGTCCACGGAGGAGGTGGCCTCGTCCAGGATCAGGATCTTCCGGTCCGCCAGGATGGCCCGGGCGATGGTGATGAGCTGCTTCTGACCGGCGGAGACGTTGGTGCCGTCCTCATTGATCTTCATCTGGTAACCGCCGGGCAGGGTGCGGATGAAGTGATCCGCGTGGGCCGCCTTGGCGGCTTTCCTTACTTCCTCATCCGTGGCATCCAGACGTCCGTAACGTATGTTCTCCATAATGGTATCGTTGAACAGCCAGGTGTCCTGAAGGACCATGCCGAATCCGGTGCGCAAACCGTCCCGGTCGAAGGACCGCACGTCATGGCCGTCCAGCAGGATGGCGCCGCTGTTGACGTCATAGAACCGCATCAGCAGCTTGACCAGCGTGGTCTTGCCGGCACCGGTGGGTCCGACGATGGCGATCATCTGGCCCTGCTGCACTTCGCAGCTGAAATCGTGGATGACCGGCGTGTCCTCGGAGTATCCGAACCGGACGTGGTCGAAGGTGACCTGACCGGTGATGGATTCGGGGTCCGCCGGATCCTCGGCAAAGCGGACCTCGTCGGGCTGCTCCATGAACTCAAAGATCCGTTCCGCGGCAGCCACCATGGACTGCATCATGTTGCTGACCTGCGCCAGCTGGGTGATGGGCTGGGTAAAGCGTTTCACATACTGAACGAAGGAAACGATATCGCCGACTTGAATGGTTCCTCGGGCAGCCAGGATGGAGCCGGAGATGGCCACGGCCACATAGCCGATGTTGGCCACCAGGTTCAGGATGGGCATCATCAGACCGGACAGGAACTGGGATTTCCAGCCTGCGGTATACAGGGTATGGTTGGTCTTCTCGAAGGACCGGATCTCGTTTTCCTCCTGATGGAAGGCGGTGACGACATCATGTCCGGAGAAGGTCTCCTCGATCTGGCCGTTGATCTTGCCCAGATAGTCCTGCTGCTGTTTGAAATACTTCTGGGAGTGCTTGACGATGATCAGCACCAGAATGGCAGACAGGGGAATGATGATCAGGGAGATCCAGGTCATGACACCGGAGATGGAGAACATCATGATCAGCACGCCCACCAGGGTCACAAAGGATGTGATGAACGTGGTGATGGACTGGTTCAGGGAAGAGCCCAGAGTGTCCACATCGTTGGTGATGCGGGACTGGATGTCGCCGATCTGGTTGGATTCAAAGTAGGCCAGAGGCATCCGGTTGATCTTTTCCGCGATCTCCTTGCGCATCTGATAGGTCATCTTCTGGGTCAGGTTCGTCATGATCCAGCCCTGCAGGAACGACAGCAGCGCGGAGATGACGTACAGCATCAGAAGGATGCTGAGGATCCTGCCCAGCGCCATATAGTCGATGCCGCCGGTGCCCTGCAGCTTGGCCATGAGTCCCTTGAACAGCTCCGTGGTGGCGCTGCCCAGGATCTTTGGTCCGATGACATGAAAGACCGTGGAGCCCACGGCAAAGATCATGACCAGGATGATGGCGATGCGGTAAGGCGCGATATAGCGAAGAAGCTTCCGGACGGTGCCTTTAAAGTCCTTCGCCTTGTCCGGAATGGCTCCGGGACCCGGGCCGTGAGGGCCGCGTCTTCTGTTGTTTTCAGCCATGGACAGCACCTCCTTTCAGTTCTTCTTCCGACAGCTGGGATTCGGCGATCTCCCGGTAGGTGCCGCAGGTCTGCAGCAGCTCGCTGTGGGTGCCGAGCCCCGTCATCCGTCCCTCATCCATGACCACGATCTGGTCGGCATGAAGGATGGTGGAGATGCGCTGTGCCACGATGATCACGGTGGTGTTGCCCAGCTCCTCTTTCAGCTGGCGGCGCAGCGCCACGTCCGTCTTGTAGTCCAGTGCGGAGAAGGAGTCATCGAACAGCATGATCTTCGGCTTCTTTGCCAGGGCGCGGGCGATGGAGAGACGCTGCTTCTGACCGCCGGAGACGTTGGTGCCGCCCTGTGCGATCTCGTCCTCATAACCCTTTTCCTTGTCCGCGATGAAGTCCGCGGCCTGGGCGATGGCGGCGGCCTGCTTCATATCCTCATCGGAGATCCCCTCTCCGCCGTATTTCAGGTTGGATTCGATGGTGCCGGAGAAGAGGAAGCCCTTCTGGGGCACATAGCCCAGTTCGGAGCGGAGCTTTCCGAGGGAGAGCTCGCGGATGTCGGTGCCGTCCAGTGTGATGGAGCCGTCAGTGACATCATAGAACCGGGGGATCAGATTGAGCACCGTGCTCTTGCCGCATCCGGTGGACCCGATGATGGCGGTGGTGGTGCCGGGACGGGCCGTGAAGGAGATGTGGCTGACGGTATCCTCTTCCGCGTCCGGATAATGGAAGGACACGTCATGGAAGGTCAGAACGCCCT
Organism: Oscillospiraceae bacterium; assembly: GCA_904501855.1. GTDB lineage: Bacteria > Bacillota > Clostridia > Oscillospirales > Oscillospiraceae > UBA2922. The sequence goes on from CAJGCI010000028.1 coordinate 9,130, forward strand.
CCACCTGTTCCATCTGTTCATCCTTCGTCCGGGAGGGATCCTGGATGGAGACATCCGAATCCAGCACTTCCGCCACACGTCCGGCGGAGACCACGGCACGGGGGAGCACGATGGCGATCATGGCCAGCATGAGGAAGCTCATGACGATGACCATGGAGTAGGTGAGGAACGCGGTCATCTCGCCAACCTGCATCACGCCCTGATCCACGCGGTGTGCCGCCACCCAGACGATGAGGACGGACACGCCGTTCATGATGAGCATCATGAAGGGGCTCATGATGGTCATGACGCGGTTGGTGAACAGCTGCGTGGCATAGAGATCATGGTTGGCCTTGTCGAAACGGGCCTCCTCGTGCTCTTCCCGGGAGAAGGCACGGATGGGCATGATGCCGCTGAGCATCTCCCGGGAGACCAGATTGACACGGTCCACCAGGGTCTGCATGATCTTGAATTTGGGAATGACGATGGCTCCGAGGATGCCCACACAGGTGAGGAGCAGCGCCACGGCCAGGATGATGATCCAGCCCATTCCCGTGGCGGTGTGGAGCACCATGACGATGCCGCCGAAGGCCAGGATGGGGGAGTAGAGCACCATCCGCAGGAACATGACGATGAGTACCTGGATCTGCGTGATGTCGTTGGTGCAGCGGGTGATGAGGGAGGCCGTGGAGAACTTTACCATCTCCGCATTGGAGAAGGAAGTGACCTTCCGGAATGCCTCGGCCCGGAGATCCCGTCCCACTTTGGAAGAGACCCGGGCGGCGATGAGACTGATGAGGATGGAGAACACCATCATCAGCACGCTCAGCGCCAGCATCTTGAATCCCACGCTCCACAGATAGGAGCGCTGGATCTTCGTCAGGTCCAGGCCCTGTGCCTCGTATTCCTGACCCACATACATGACGGCCATCTGTTTTTTATAGGTATCCTCCATGCTGCGGAACTGTTCCGCAACCGGAGCGGTCATGGCAGTGATCTGTTCTCTCGGGATGGTCCCGTCGGAAAGACCCTGCCGGATCTCCTCCGGCGAGGGCATGTTCTCCGGCATCATCGCGGCGGAATCCGTTTTCATCCCCTCGACGCCGGCCAGTCCGGGGCTGTCACTGTCATAATTCTGCATGGCGTAGAGAACGCTCTCGGCGGTCATCAGCGCGTTGTTCAGGGCGTCGTGGTCGACGCCGTCTTTCAGTTTCCGGATCCCGGCATCGTCCGCCGGGGAGTAGGAATTCTCCGTCAGCGCCGCTTCCTCGTCGGTCATGAACAGTTCCAGCGCCGTCAGAGAATCCTGACGGACGGTATCCATGACGCCGTCCGGGATGCCCTTCTGCTGGATGCCCACGTTCAGGATATTGCCGGTGTAGGTGGGAAGCCCCAGATCACAGAAGGTCTGGCCGATGAGCAGCAGGACCACCACAAAGATCCAGAACCAGTGTCCTTTCAGAAATCGTGCAATGTGTTTCAATGTCCCAGCGTCCTCCTTTCCACAGATGATTCCGGCAGGTCTTCCCGTTCCAGAAGATCGGAAAAGATCCCGGTCAGGCGCACCAGCTCCCGGGCGTCCTCTTCGCCCATGGCCTGAAAGATGCGGTCAAAACAGAAATTGTTGGACGCATCCAGCCGTGCGGCGCGGTCCATGCCGCTGGAAGTCAGCTCCACGCGGAGGGACCGGCGGTCGCTGGGATCCGCCGTGCGGCGGATCAGACCTTCCTTCTCCAGCTGCCGCAGGCAGCGGGAGAGAGCCGTGGGACTGATGTTGCTGCAGCGGCCCAGTTCCTTGACGCGCATGGCGTTCTCGTCGGCGCTGCGGTAATACATGCTCAGCAGGATCATGTCGCTGTGGTGGACCCCGCCCATATCCCGGGACCTCAGACAGCGATGGATCTTCCGAAGGCTGGGCATAAACTGCTTCTGCAGTACAAACTGATCCATAACAGTCTCCTTTCGGAAAACAAATACCGCCGTCAATTGTTAACATAGGTTAATAATTAACAGCAGACTCTATTCTAACAGATTCCCGCCCGCCGTCAATACCAGAGACAGCGCTTTCACGGATTGTTTACGGCGATGGGAAAAACTGGAGATCCTTCGCCCCGACCCTGCGCCCCGGAAGAAGGCGGCGTCCACGGAAAAACGGAGCGGAGACCGGTGTTTTTTTAGGGAGAGCATCTGTACTTTAAAGCGGAAATAGTTTATGATAGTACCATTAATAGATCTATGTTTGTGTAGCAAAGAAATAAAAAAGAAATGGAGATCAAAAAGTATGATTCTTGATTGCAGTAAGTACGTTGGACCGTGCAAATGTGGCAGAACCCATACGCTGGAGACCGAGAAGGTCGTCGTTGAGTATGGCGCCACTGCAAACTTCGAACAGTACATGGCCGATGTCGGTCTGGCCGACAAGCGCCGCGTCGTCGTCTACGACTCCAACATTTATGAACTGACCCAGGGCAAACACGTCAAAGCCGATCAGGAGATCGTTCTCCCCGCACAGGGACTTCGTTCCGAAGACATCATCATCGAGAAGATGATGGAAGATCTGGACAATCCGGAAGTCATCGTGGCTTACGGTGCCGGCACCATCATGGACTTTGGCAGATATCCCGCCTACAAACTGGGCATCCCCTTCGTGGCCATCCCCACTCTGGCAAGCTCCGACGGTTTCACCGCCAACATCTGCTCCGTCATCATCGACGGCCAGAAGAAGTCCATCCCCATGAAGGCTCCCACTCTGGTGGTGGCGGATCTGGATATAATCAAGGGCGCACCCAAGAGACTGGTCGTCAGCGGTGTCAACGACATCCTTTCCAAATACATCTCCCTCACCGACTGGCGCATCGCCAATCTGGTGGATGATGAGTATTTCTGCCCCATGGTGGCAGATCTTGCCGAGCACGCACTGGGCATCATGCGCACCGCTGCCGATAAGATGGCAGAGACCGGTGAAGTGGACTGCGAGGCCATGACCATGGCACAGATGGAAAGCGGCCTGACCATGGCTCTTCTGAACCATTCCCGTGCCGCCTCCGGTGCCGAGCACCTGATGGCCCACCTCGTGGAGATGCAGCCGCCCCGATTTGAAGGCGCAGAAGGCATCCACGGCGAATGTGTCGGCGTCGGCACGTTCCTGTGCTGCCAGGAATACCACAAGCTGGCAACCATGACTCCGGAAGCCGTTCCCTTTGAGCCGCTGTCCGAGGAATGGGTCCGTGAGAAATTCGGCGACCGTCTGGCACCGGGCATCATGAAGGAGAATGAGGATGACGTTCTCGGAACCTTCGATCCCCAGAACATCGTGGATCACTGGCCGGAGATCGTGGACCTCATCAACCAGATCCCCTCCGTGGAGGAACTGGAAGGCCTGTATAAAGCCATCGGCTCCAAGTATCTGCCGGAGCATATCGGCATCGATCCCGCACTGCGGGACGAGATGCTCCCCATCTCCGCTGCCATCCGCAACCGTCTGACCCTGGTCCGGATGATGCGCGTACTGAAGTTCCCCGAATAACCGGAACAGCAAACAGAATCACCCGGGAGGGACCTGAATCTCAGGTCCCTCTCTTTTTTATGCGCCGGCACCGTCCGAACGGAGCATTTTTTGTTTCGGACATGGAAAAACCTCCAAAAAAGTATTCCTTTCCTAACAATGTTAGGTTATAATAGCACTACGATAAAATGATTAAAAATCGTCCGAACGGAGCAGTTCCTTCGGACGGGTAGGAGAACCTTATGAAACTGAGCGAACTGTCCATCGGACAGTCGGCGGTGCTTACGGAGATCGGAGGAGAGGGAGCCCTTCGCCAGCATTTTCTGGACATGGGCCTCATTCCCGGATCCCTTGTCACCCTGGAAAAGTATGCCCCTCTGGGAGATCCCATGCAGCTGGACGTGCACGGATACGAACTGACCCTGCGTCTGGCGGATGCGGAGAAGATCCTCGTGGATCCCGATGCTCGGGATGTACGACATGAGGACGCGGAGGTGCCGGTCGTCGAGGATGAATTCGCCTACGGCGGATACAACAAGATCGAGCATCCCGGCCTGGGCGAGGGCGGCAAATATCATGACGCGGAAGCGGCGGACCCGCTGCCGGAAGGGGAACTGCTGACCTTTGCCCTGGCGGGCAATCAGAACAGCGGCAAGACCACGCTGTTCAATCAGCTCACCGGTTCCAATCAGCATGTGGGCAATTTCCCCGGCGTCACCGTGGACCGGAAAGACGGTGTGATCCGCGGCATCCCCAATACGAACATCACGGACCTTCCGGGGATCTATTCCATGTCTCCCTATTCCAAGGAGGAACTGGTGACAAGACAGTTTATCCTGGACGAGCATCCCCGCGGGATCATCAATATCGTGGACGCCACCAATATCGAGCGGAACATGTATCTGACCCTTCAGCTCATCGAACTGGACGTGCCCATGGTGGTGGCACTGAACATGATGGATGAAGTGCGGAACAACGGAGGCAGCATCCGCGTCAATGACATGGAAGCGATCCTCGGAGTTCCGGTGGTCCCCATCTCCGCCTCCAGAAATGAGGGCGTGCAGGAACTGGTGGACCATGCGGTCCACGTGGCGCGGAACCAGGAGCGCCCGCAGAATCTGGACTTCTGCGGAGAGGACGAGCACGGGGGAGCGCTGCACCGGTGCATTCACGGCATCATGAATCTCATTTCCGACCACGCGCAGCGCGCCGGCATCCCGCCGAGGTTTGCCGCGTCCAAGCTGGTGGAAGGAGATCAGCTGATCCTGGAGAAACTGGAACTGGACGACAACGAAAAGGAAATGCTGGAGCATATCATTGTCCAGATGGAAAAGGAACGGGGAATGGACCGGTCCGCCGCCATGGCCGACATGCGGTTCTCCTTCATCCAGGGACTCTGCCAGAGGACGGTGGTAAAACCCAGGGAGAACAAGGGAACGGTGAAGAGCCGCCGCGTGGACAAGATCCTCACGGGAAAGTATACCGCTCTGCCGGTGTTCATCCTCATCATGGGACTGATCTTCTGGCTGACCTTCAACGTCATCGGGCTGTTCCTGCAGGATCTGATCCAGTCCGGGATCGACGCGCTGGCAGCATTGGTGGATCATGCACTGGCGGCCGCCAACGTCAATGATGTGATCCATTCGCTCATCATCGACGGCGTCTTTGCCGGCGTCGGGACCGTGGTGAGCTTCGTGCCCATCATCGTGACGCTGTTCTTCTTCCTGGCACTGCTGGAAGACTCCGGATACATGGCCCGTGTGGCATTCGTCATGGATAAGCTTCTGAGAAAGATCGGCCTGTCTGGCCGCAGCATCGTTCCCATGCTGGTGGGATTCGGATGTACCGTGCCCGGCGTCATGGCCAGCCGCACGCTGCCGTCGGAACGGGACCGTATCGTCACGATCCTCCTCATCCCGTTCATGAGCTGTTCGGCCAAGATCCCCATTTACGGATTCCTGGCCAATGCATTCTTCCCCGGGAAAGCGGGATTCATCATGATCGGGCTGTATGTGCTGGATATCATCATCGGGATCCTCATGGCATTCCTGTACCGCAGGACCCTGTTCCGCGGCGATGCGGTGCCCTTCGTCATGGAACTTCCCAACTACCGCATGCCCGGCGCGAAAAACGTCCTCCGGCTGCTGTGGGATAAATCCAAGGATTTCCTGTACCGGGCCTTCACGGTGATCTTCATCGCCACCATCGTGATCTGGGCTCTGACCAAGTTCGATTTCCGCCTGAACGTGGCGACGGACTCTGCAACCAGTATCCTTTCCGTCATCGCCGGATGGGTCGCTCCCATCTTCAAGCCGCTGGGTTTTGCCGACTGGAGAGTGGTCACGGCGCTGGTGGCGGGATTCCTGGCCAAGGAGAGCGTGGTATCCACCCTGTCGGTCCTGCTGGGCGCGGGAGCGACGCTGGCTTCCATCATCACCCCGCTGGCGGCGGGCTGTCTTCTGATCTTCTGCCTGCTGTACACGCCGTGCGCGGCCGCCATTGCCTCCATCAAGAGGGAACTGGGTTCCGGTGCCGCGGTGGGTGTCGCCGTGGGACAGTGTATCATCGCGTGGATCGTGGCCTTTGTATTCCGATTCATCTTCATGCTGTTCTGAACGCATAAAATAATAAGAGCTTCTGCACATCTGCAGAAGCTCTTTTGCTGTCTGTTTTAAATCACAGGAGGACCAGCAGGACCACCACGGCGGTCACGGCCCATCCGGCAACCGCCAGGGAAAGGCGTTTCGGCTCGGAGTGGAATGCGGCAAATTCCCGCAGGATCGCGATGGCACGGTCTTCCTTCCGTACTGTGGCACCGATGCCCACCACATCCATGCCCAGCTTCCTGCTGTAGCTTGCGTTGCGGTAGACGCTGTAGCAGTCGGTGATAAAGGCAATGTATTTGCCTCCACCGGCCTCATCGATGATCCGTTTGGAGTATTCCACATTCTCCTTGTCGTTGGTGGAGAGAAGCTCGGTGCGGATGTTCTCCTTCGGGATATCATGCTCCCGCAGGTACATGCTCATGACTTCTCCCTCCGCCACCGTGTCTCCGTCCATGCGCCCGCCGGAGGCAATGACCACCGGGGGAGTGGGATCGGCACGGTAGACCTCGATGGTCTTGTTCAGGATCCGTTTCTGCCCGTCGGACAGAGAACCGTCGGGGAGCAGATGATCGCCGTTGACGATTAGATAGTCGTAATCATTCTTTTTCGGCAGTTTCCCCAGCGCCCAGCTGAACACCATGAACGCCAGGAGCAGGAGAGACAGATAGAAGATGGTCACACCCAGAAATACCAGTACGGTGGAGAGCCGGTACAGTTCAAATCCCACCTTTGCCGTCAGGAAGAACAGCAGGGCGGCCACTTCCACCAGAAGGATCACGGCGCCGATGACGATGGCGAGATAGTTTCCGGCGGTCTTCTTCTGACCGCGGCTGTTTCCCCGAAGACCTCCTTCCACCAGCACTCTCGGCACGGTGGCGAGGATGAGAAACAGTATGATCAGACAGATGGAACTGAGCGCCTTGCCGCACACGGATCCCAGAAGGATCAGCAGCGACAGGACCGACGCACTGAA
>CAJGCI010000029.1 GCA_904501855.1 Oscillospiraceae bacterium
AAAATAAACTTGATTCCAAACCCGATTTTCAGTATCATGATAACGCGCTTCATGGGAAGCGCGTTATCATGATTTTTTTATTTCAGGGTGAGAAATATTGAGAAAGCATAAAGGTTTTACCATCGCAGTGGCCGTGGTCCTGACGCTCTGCATGAGCATCTCGCTGTGCGCCTGCGGCATCGGATCCGGATCCAGCCGCTACAAGGTCGTCAAGACACTGTCCAAGGACAACTGCTATATCGGGTTCCGCAACGACGACCAGATCGCCTACTATATGATGGGTGCTCTGAGTATGCTCATCGCGGACGGGACCGTTACCACCATCGCCCAGAAGTGGCTGAGCTCGGACCCGGTGTCCCTGGAGGGAAATGCGGAAGCCCTCACCAAGAAGGAACTGAAGGGGCTGGAGAAGCGTACCGTCATCATCGGCGTGGATGAAAACTCCTATCCGCTGGCCTTCCGGCAGGAAAACAGCTACGGCGGATTCAACGTGGAGCTGGCACAGGCGGTGTGCGACAAGCTGGGATGGAAGGCCACCTTCCTTTCCATCGAGCCCGCCAACACCTTCATCGAACTGTCTTCCGGTGATGTGGACGTGGCGTGGAACATGCCCATGGACAAGGACGCCAAGGAGTTTTCCCATTACGGCCCGGTCATGTCCAACAGTCTGGTCATCGTCGGACTCTCCGGTTCCAGCCGCCGGGTCAGCGGTCATTCGCTGGTGACGGATACTTCGGAAGAAGTGAAGGCGGCACTGGCGGAAAAAGAGGCTCTGGCCAATTCCTTCTCCCGGGTCACCCGTATCACGGGAGGAACGAGAGAGTGCTTTGACAAGCTCAATAGCGGGCAGTGCGATTATATCGTATGCACCCACTATGCGGTGGAGAGCTACAACCGCACCGGCGGAAACCCGGACTTCTCCGGCGCCTCCGGATCGGCGCAGTATATCGCGCCGACGCCCACCCCCGCACCGTCCGTGGCCACCACTGCCACGACGGAGAAAGCGGATGAGTATACTTCCTCCGACGACGAGGACAGCGACAGCGAAGAATAAAAAATACGGCATTTCGTCTGAGACCGAAAAAAGGTCCCGGCGGAATGCCGTTTTTCGTTTGGATGTGCCGCCGTCAGGCGGTCTTTTTTGTCCTGCCGGTATCCGGGAGCCGGAACAGGAGATTTCCCGCATGGGGGATCTTGTTGATGAGGGCCACGGAGACCCAGCTTGCGATCATGACGATGACAAAGTAGATGAGGACGGCCAGAGGCTTTTTCAGTACGGCGGCCAGATCCAGATACCGCACGCACAGCATCAGAAAGATGTTGTGGATCAGGAAGATGCCGAAGGAATACTGAGCCGTCTTCTTTACCAGCGCGTTGAATTTTCCCTCCGACGCCTGCTGCAGCAGATCAAAGAAGATCACGCACATGGGAGGCATGGTGAAGAAGTCACACCACAGATAGAAGGTGTCGTGGCAGATCCCCACCTGCGCGTAGATGGAAAAGACCAGAAGCGCCAGGAACACGGTGATCTTGATGCCGTTGGAGACCTTCCAGCGAAGACCCTTGTACAGATAGTGTCCGAGGATCAGATACAGACCGTAGTAGGTCCCGGAGAAGTCCATCACCAGCTGGTTCCAGATGATCTCGGCATCGGGATCGGCGGCCAGGATGAACTGATTGATGCTGGGAACGATGCAGCACATGACATAGACGAACAGCATGATCCACATCATCTCCCGTTCGGAGACTTTCTGAACGATCAGCGCCACAAAGGGAAGGAAGATGTAGATCCCGATGATCATGGGCATGTACCAGGAATGAGACATGGGGACATGCCGCAGGAAAAGCATCTGAAGGATCACATCGCCGACACCTTTTACTTCCGCGGGATCATAGAACAGGAGAAAGAGATTGTAAATCACGATCCAGATCTCCCAGCACAGAACGATGGTGAGCAGGTTATGTTTCCAGAACCGGACACGCAGTTCCCGTGTGCTGTAGTCCCGGTGAAGCAGAAGATAACCGGAACAGAAGATGAACAGGGGAACACCGGCCCGCCCGATGGTGGCCAGTGTGTATCCGAACAGTGTGGAGAACATGCCCCAGTCGCCCATCTCTCCCATGCCGATGGGATACATGCTGTTGATGCAGTGGTTGATCACCACGAGGAAGATGGCAACGAATTTTATGAAATCGATGGAGTAATTGTATTTGCGCTCCGCCATATACGTTTTGCTCCTTCTGAAAGATTCTTAACTGAAACGGAGACCGGCTCGGATGGCCGGTCTCCGACTGCGTCAGGTTCTTACTGCAGACCGTAATCCTGCAGTACTTTCTTGACCGTATCGTTGTTTTTGGAAACGATGTAATACACCAGATCACCGGAGGTGCCGATCATGGCGTTGCTGAGTTTCTCCACCTGATCCGGTGCATAGCTTTCATAGCTCTGCACCTGGGAGGACTGGCGTGCCTTGCAGGCTTCCGTCACGGCGCTGGCCTGCTCCGGAGAGCTGATCCGGAAGATGGCAACTTCCTCGGGAGTGGCCATGGAGGAGAAGTAGACGCTGTAATCGGACACGGTATCTTCGTCCAGCCCGTATACCGACAGTGCCTGACCGTTGGTGTTTTCCGTCTGCACATCGGTGAAGACACCGGTGGCTACGATATCTGCCGCCAGCTGATGAACGTCCACGGCGTCCCCGGAATCTGCCGTGCCGGAATTTCCGCAGGCACAGAGCAGGAATACCAGGAGCAGTGAAAGCGTCAGGCTGAGAAGTCGGCTGCTGTGTTTCATTCGATGGGTCCTTCTTTCCAAAACTTATTCTCAGGCTTCGATGGTACGGCCGCAGATGTAGTCATACATCTCCTTATACTTGGCCGTCGTCAGATGGATGCCGTCGGTGTTGTCCTCGGATGCCAGATAGCCGTGGAGATCGGCGAACTGTCCCCATGTATCCAGGTAATAGTACCCGTTGGCCCACAGGACTTTGAACAGTGCCTGGTTGTGTGCGACGATGTTCTGAACGCCCAGGGATTCTCTCCGTGCGACAGCCTGTTCGCTGGCAGGCATGACGGCCATGACGTACATGATGGCGTCGGGCTGAGCCTTTGCGATATCCGCCAGCAGCTCCTCGTACTGGGCAGCCCAGTCCTTGGCGGGGGCGGTGAGGTCATTGATGCCCATCATGACATAGACCTTGGCATATTTCTTCGCTGCCAGGGCATCCATCAGAGTGGTGGATCCGCTGGGGGTGGAGATGGAGATGCGTTCTGCACTTCCCACGGTCATGTCGTCGTTCACCAGCCAGTCGGCAACGGTGCCGATCTCGGTGTTGAGTTTCAGACCGTTCAGAAGGGAGTCGCCGATGAAGACGGCGTCTTCAAAATAGGACTTGTCCACGGGATTGGATTCATCGATGATGGGGAAGAATCCGCTGTAGGAACTGCTTGCCTCTTCCGCATCGTCGGAGGGAGCCGGCTCCGTGCCGCTGTCCGACGGAGTGGTGATGCCGGATTCCAGATTGGTGACCGCTTCTTCCAGCTTGCTTCCGGTTCCGGAGAACTGAACATAGGCCACGGCACCGATGGTTGCCAGCGTGGCAATGAGAGCAATGACGCGGATCCAGATATCCGCTCTTCCCTTATGCTTTCTTTTCATGATCTTCACTCCTTCGTAAGATTCAAAAAAACGGTTCCTGCACCGGATCACGTAAGGCTCCGACAGAATGCCGTCTTTGGGATTCCCATATGAACATGAGAGGAAATGATTTCCTGCTCTTGTGTGAATTATAAGTTTAAGCGCACGCGGATGCAAGGGAGAAAAGGTATATTTTTTGTTAAGAATTCTGACAGAGAGCGGGAAAGCGACGAAGGAAGGGGAAAAAGAGTGAGCCTTTTTGGAAAAAGACACGAATCCCCGGCCCCGGGGAGCGGAAAAGCGGGGGCGTTCATTGACCATACTTCTGTAAAATGGTAAAATACTATGATTCTGTTTATTTATAATACAGAGTATTTATTAGATAGATGACGGGAAAAGGAGCAAGACCGATTATGTGGATTTCCGATCAGTGGCAGGACTTTGAGCTCATCGACTGTTCCGGCGGCGAAAAGCTGGAGCGATGGGGCAGCTATACCGTGGTCCGCCCGGATCCCCAGGCCATCTGGCAGACGCCCAGAAACCGCAGCGAGTGGAATCGGCAGGGCGGTCATTACAAACGCTCCAGTACCGGCGGCGGAAAATGGGACCGGGGAAACCTTCCCTCGGACTGGACCATCGGATACAGGGATCTGACCTTCCAGGTCAAGCCCATGAACTTCAAGCATATGGGATTGTTTCCGGAACAGGCCACCAACTGGGACTGGGCCATGGAACAGATCCGGAATGCGGGACGGGAGATCTCCGTGCTGAACCTGTTCGCCTATACCGGCGCCGCCACGGTCGCCTGCCTGAAAGCCGGCGCCTCCGTATGTCATGTGGATGCCGCCAAGGGCATGGTGGCCTGGGCCAAGCAGAACGCACAGGTCTCCGGCGTCATCGACCGGCCGGTGCGCTGGATCGTGGACGACTGTGCCAAGTTCGTGGAGCGGGAGATCCGCCGCGGGCATCATTACGACGCCATTATCATGGATCCGCCTTCCTACGGCCGCGGGCCGGGAGGAGAAGTGTGGAAACTGGAAAACGATCTGTGGGATTTCGTTTGCCTGACGGCCAATGTGCTGTCGGACGATCCTCTGTTCGTTCTGATCAATACCTATACCACGGGCCTCAGCCCGTCGGTACTGACCTATATGTCGGAGAGCATCTTTACGAAACGATTCGGTTCCGGTGTTTCCGACAGCCAGGAACTGGGCCTTCCGGTGACGGAATCCGGTCTGGTCCTGCCCTGCGGGTGCAGCTGCCGCTGGCAGCACCGCGACTGAAGGAGTCAATGATTTATGAGTGTGATCATTCAAACTGAAAATCTGCATCACCGGTACATGGATGAGGAAGAGGATTCCCTGAAGGGAGTGGACCTTTCCATCGAGAAGGGAAGCTTCGTGGCCATCCTCGGACACAACGGATCGGGCAAATCCACCCTTGCCAAGCATTTCAACGGCATCCTCACCCCCACGGAGGGGAAAGTGTGGATCAACGGGATGGATACCTCCGATGACGAAAAGCTCCTGGCCATCCGTCAGACGGTGGGAATGGTGTTTCAGAATCCGGACAACCAGATCGTCGCCAATGTGGTGGAAGATGATGTGGCATTCGCACCGGAGAATCTGGGCGTTCCCAGCGAGGAGATCCGCCGGAGAGTGGACAGTGCCCTGAAGCAGGTGGGAATGTACGAATACCGCATGCATGCGCCCCATCTCCTGTCCGGCGGACAGAAACAGCGGGTCGCCATCGCCGGTGTCATCGCCATGGAGCCGGAAGTCATCGTTCTGGACGAACCCACGGCGATGCTGGATCCCAAGGGGCGGAAGGAAGTCGTCTCCACGGTGTCCCGGCTGTGCCGCGAAAAGGGGATCACCGTGGTACTCATCACCCATCACATGAACGAGTGTGTGGATGCGGACCGTCTGGTGGTCATGTCCGGCGGACGGATCATTGCCGACGATACTCCGGCAAAGGTCTTCTCCCAGGTGGCTCTCATGGAGAGCGAGGGACTGACCGTGCCGGCTACGACACAGGTGCTCAACACCCTCAACCAGCAGGGCTACGAGTTCCCGCTGGAAGCACTGACTGTGGAACAGTGTGCTGCGGCCATCGCCGCGAATCTTAACGCATAAAGGATCTTCGATTATGTCCATCATCAAAGTGGAGAATCTCTCGCATGTCTACAGCGAGGGGACTCCGTTTGAAAAAACTGCTATCCATGACATCAACCTGACCATCCCCGAAGGGGAGATGGTTGGGATCATCGGTCATACCGGATCGGGGAAGTCCACCTTTATCCAGCATCTGAACGGACTTCTGAAACCCACGTCGGGGACCATCACTCTGGACGGCAGAGATATCTACGAATCCAAGCAGTTCACTCACGATGTCCGGTTCCGGGTGGGACTGGTCTTCCAGTATCCGGAGTACCAGCTGTTTGAGGAGACGGTGTACAAGGATATCGCCTTCGGCCCGTCCAACATGAAGCTCTCCGAGGAAGAGATCGATGAACGGGTACGGGAGGCGGCCGCCTTTGTCCGCGTAGACGAGGAACTGTTTGAAAAATCCCCTCTGGAGCTGTCCGGCGGACAGAAGCGGCGTGTCGCCATCGCCGGTGTCATCGCCATGCGTCCCTCGGTCCTGATCCTGGACGAGCCCACTGCCGGTCTGGATCCCGGAGGATGCCAGCAGATCCTGCAGAACATCTGTGAGTACCGGGAAAAATCCGGTTCCACCGTGATCCTGGTCAGCCACAGCATGGATGACGTGGCCCGGATCGCCGACCGTCTGGTGGTGTTTTCCCAGGGCAGCATCCTCATGGAGGGCACTCCCGAGGACGTGTTCTCCCATCCGGACGAACTGACGGAAGTGGGACTGTCCGTACCGGAGCCCACCTCCATTGCCATGGCGCTGAAAGAACAGGGCGTGGATCTGGGGTCCGCCATCTATACGACGGATCAGCTGGTATCGGCCATCACCCGATGGAAGGGGGGACCGGTATGCTGAGAGATATCACCTTAGGTCAGTATTTCCCCGGCGATACCGTTGCCCACCGTCTGGATCCCAGAACGAAACTGGCACTGGTGGTCCTTTACATCGTCGGACTGTTCATGGCGAAGAACTGGATCTCCTACGGTGTGGTGTTCCTGGTGACCATCGCCTGCATGGCGGTATCCCACATCAGACTGAAGACCCTGATGAAGGGTCTAAAGCCTCTGATCATCATCATCGTGCTCACGGCGGTACTGAATCTGTTCTATACCCCGGGCACGCAGATCATCGAAGGATTTCCCATGACCTGGGAGGGCCTGAAGAAGGCGTTCCTGCTGGTCATGCGTATCATGATGCTCATCTCCGGAACCTTCCTTCTGACCTATACCACGAGCCCCATCGCACTGACCGACGGCCTGGAAAAGGCCATGAGACCGCTGAAAAAGCTTCATTTTCCGGTGCATGAGATGTCCATGATGATGTCCATGGCCCTGCGTTTCATTCCGACACTGACGGAGGAGACGGACAAGATCATGTCGGCGCAGAAGGCCCGGGGAGCGGATTTCGAGACCGGTAATCTCCTGCAGCGCGCCAAGGCGCTGATCCCCATCCTGGTGCCTCTGTTCGTCTCGGCGTTCCGCCGTGCCGATGAGCTTGCCATCGCCATGGAGAGCCGCTGCTACCACGGAGGCGATGGGAGGACCCGGATGAAACAGCTGAAGTATGCCGCAAGGGATGCTGTCGCGTACATCCTGGGCATCCTGTTTGTGGCGGCCATGGCGGTACTGCGTCATTACGGACTGTAAGAAACTATGAGAAACATCGCTCTGAAACTACGATACGACGGCTCCCGTTATCACGGGTGGCAGGTACAGAAAAATGAGATCTCGGTGTGTGAGACCATGGAGCGGGCGGTGGAAGCCACCTGCGGCAAGGCTCATGTGATCGGCTGCGGCCGTACCGATGCCGGCGTGCACGCCAACCGGTACTGTGCCAATTTCCGTACCGACAGCACCATCCCCGTGGAGCGGATCCCGCTGGCCATCAATTCCCGGCTTCCCATGGATATCGCCGTGCTGGATGCCGTGGAGGCGCCGGAGGATTTCAACGCCATCGGATCGTGCATCAAAAAGGAATACATCTATCGGATCCACAACGCCAATATCCGGGATCCGTTTCTGGAGGACCGGGTCTGTTTCTATCCCCAGAGACTGGATCTGGAGCGGATGAAACGGGCCGCGGAAGCCTTTGTGGGGACCCATGATTTCAAGGCCGTTCGTTCCGTGGGAACGGAAACGAAGACCACGGTGCGCACCGTGCACTGGTGTGATGTGTCGAAACAGGACGACCTCATCACCGTGGCCATCTGCGCCGACGGCTTTCTGTACAACATGTGCCGGGCCATCGTGGGGACACTGGTATACGCGTCCTACGGCAAACTGGAACCGGAGGAGATCCCGGAACTGCTGGAACTGGGAGACCGGCGGCTGACGGGACCCACCATGCCGCCCCAGGGGCTGTATATGAACCGCCTCTGGTACGACGGGATCGTGGGAGAGATGATGATGCGGGACGGGACACCCGATGGTGATCCCTTGCATCCTGTGATAGAATAAAACTACGAATCTCAACGGATCCCGGGACGGAAAAAGAAGGGAGCAGACCTATGAGTGAGCATGAAGCACAATCGAATCATGTTCGTATGAAGCCGCGTATGCTGCTTCTTCTGGCTGCCCTGCTTCTCGTGATCGTTGCGGCTCTGATCATCGTTCTGAACCGAAACAGCATCGGAGTGGCCCTGTCCTCCGGACACCGTGCCGGAAGCAACCGCAAGCCCTTCACTTATGCCAGCGCCGCCCAGATCGAGGCGGATGCGGTGGGGAACGGACTTGCCATCGTCTCCAACAACGGCATGGAGCTTCTGGATTCCGGCGGACGGCTTGCCACGAAGGAAGTCGTGGCCATGAAGAAACCGGCAGTAACGTCATCCACTTCCAGCGCCGCCGCCTTCGATATCGGGAACACGAATCTGATCATCGGGGATCTGAAAGGCGCCAGCCATGTGCTGAAGATGAAGGATAATATCCTCACCGCGAGGATGAACAACGACGGATATCTGGCCGTATGTACGGAATCCAGCGGATACCACGGACAGGTGACCGTATACAATCCGCAGGCACAGGAAGTGTACCGGTGGTATTCCGGGGAGGCGTATCTGCTCACCGCACAGGTGTCTCCGGACAACCGTTATCTGGCCACGCTCTGTGTGGGAAGCAAGGGCGGTTCGGTGCATATCATGCGTCTGGACAGTCCGGACGAAGTGGCCCAGTACGAGGCGGAGGAGACCGTGGTCACGGATCTCCGCTGGCTGGAGAACAACCGGATCTTCCTGCTGGAGCGGGAAAAATGCACCGTGATCGGCCGGGACGGCCGGGCCGTGGGCAGTCTGGAGTTCGGCGACAAGGTCGTGACGGCCTTTTCCTACGGCGACGGATTTGCCGCCATTATGCTCTGTGACTATATCTCCGGAAAGAACGGAACGCTCATCAGCGTGGGACCGGACTGCACCATTCTGGGACAGGTCGCCGTTACCACCGGACTTCAGGCACTGGATGCCTACCGCGGTTCCGTGGCACTGCTCTGCGGTGACGGAGTTCATAAATATACCAAGACACTGTCCAAGGGAGACAATGCCGACAGTGAAGCCGGCGTCATCGATCTGGTGGTGCGTTATAATTCGGATGTGTTCCTGATCACGCAGAATACGGCGCTGATCCGGAATTTCTGAGGGGGATAGAAAACCGTGAAAATAGCCATCGATATTGTCCTGCTCCTGGTTCTGATCTGGGGCGTGTACAACGGATATAAACGCGGACTGGTGAACGTGATCATCTCACTGTTTGCGGTGTGTCTCGCCATCTTTGCCGGCAGTATCCTGTCCGCCACCTATTCCGGCACGCTGATGCCGGCCTTCGAACCCTTTGTGGCCGGCCTTGCGGATACGGTGGAGGAACAGACACTGGCGGACATCGGCTACGGCAATTCCGTCGTGAACATGAACGAACTGATCCAGCAGCAGCCGGAGATGAAACAGAAGTACTGCAAGGCGCTCTACATGGAGATGGGCATTCATGAGGGAAGAGCGGATAAGATCGCCGAAGAGGCCGCCCAGCTGGTGGACATCAAGGACATGAAGCTGGAAAACGCCGCAGTGCAGATGCTCTCGGAGAAACTTCTCTATGTGCTGGGAACCGCGCTGGCCACCATCCTCATCCTCATCCTGTTCACGGCATTCGTCAATCTCGTGAATCTCAGCTTCCATCTTCCCAACGGGGAAAAGGCGGAGAAAGTCGGCGGTGTCATCCTGGGCATCGTGCTGGCGGTCCTCATCGC
Source organism: Oscillospiraceae bacterium (assembly GCA_904501855.1). GTDB lineage: Bacteria > Bacillota > Clostridia > Oscillospirales > Oscillospiraceae > UBA2922. The sequence goes on from CAJGCI010000029.1 coordinate 10,025, forward strand.
CACCCTCATCTGCTGGTTCCTCAGTTTCTTCGGAGGCTTCCTGGGAAAGGAGACCCTGGCGGAGACCTATCTGGGCCGGGTATTCCTGAAACTGACCTTCCTCACGGACTGGCTCTTATAATTTGAACTCAAGCGCCGCAGAAGTGATCTGCAGGCAACCATAGACGACAGGAGCATTGCTTTATATGAATCCAACCATGTGTACACAGTGCGGCAAAAACGTTGCTGTGATCTTCATTACGAAAATCGAAAACGGCGTACAGAAGCAGGAGGGCCTGTGCCTGCGCTGTGCCCGGAAAATGCATATCAAACCGGTGGATGACGTCATCGAGAAGATGGGTCTGACGGACGAGGACCTGGACGCGTTGTCGGGGGATATGATGAACGCCTTCTCCGGCATGGAGAATCTGGCGGATCTCGCGTCCGCCGGCGATGATCCCGACGGCGACAACGATGAGGGGAAAACGGCGACGTTCCCGTTTCTGAACCATCTGTTCGGGGAGAGAGGCGGACGGGAAGAGAAGTCCGACCGGGGCGGTTCCCAGGAGAACGGGGACGCCTCCGAGCGGAAGGAATCCTCCCGCAACGGCCGCGGAAAGCGGAAGTTCCTGGACAACTACTGCATCAATCTCAACCAGCGCGCCCGGGAGGGCAAGCTGGACAGTATGGTGGGCCGTGAGGAGGAACTGGAGCGTGTGATCCAGATCCTGAACCGCCGCCAGAAGAACAACCCCTGCCTCATCGGCGAGCCCGGCGTCGGCAAGACCGCCATCGCCGAGGGACTGTCGCAGCGCATCGTCTCGGGAAACGTTCCCTTCAAACTGCAGAACAAGGAAGTCTATCTGCTGGACCTTACGTCTCTTGTGGCGGGAACACAGTTCCGCGGCCAGTTTGAGAGCCGTATGAAAGGTCTCATCGAGGAGATCCGGAAACAGGGGAATATCATCCTCATGATCGATGAGGTCCACAATCTGGTGGGAGCCGGCGACGCGGAGGGCAGCATGAATGCCGCCAACATCCTGAAACCGGCCCTCTCCCGCGGAGAGATCCAGGTCATCGGTGCCACCACCTTTACGGAGTACCGGAAACATATTGAGAAAGACACGGCACTGGAGCGCCGCTTCCAGCCCGTTACGGTCAATGAGCCGTCCATCGACGACAGCATCAAGATCATGGAGGGCATTGCCCATTACTACGAGGATTTCCATGAAGTGGAGATCCCCAAGGAGATGTGCCGCGCGGCGGTCATCATGTCGGAACGGTACATCACGGACCGCTTCCTGCCGGACAAGGCCATCGACCTCATCGACGAAGCCTGTTCGGATGTCAATCTGAAAAACAAGGAACTTGCCCGCCGGGAACAGGTTGAAAAGGAGATCGCCGATCTGGCTCTGGAACAGGATCTGCTGATGCAGGATACCGAGCAGGAGCACTATGAGCGCCTGGCGGAGATCCGCAGCGACACCATCCGCCTCAATGAGGAGCTGGATCAGCTGAAGGCCAAGGGAAGACCGAAACTGACCATGGACAACATCGCCCGCATCATCGAGCTGTGGACGAAGATCCCCGCCTCCACCATCAAGGCCGATGAGCTGGAACGGCTGGCCGCACTGGGCGACCGTCTGAGAGAGCACATTGTGGGTCAGGATCCGGCCATCGAATCCATCGTTTCCGCCATCCGCCGCAACCGCATCGGTCTGGCTTCCAAACGGAAACCGGTGAGCTTCATCTTCGTGGGAAGCACCGGCGTGGGCAAGACCGAACTGGTCAAACGTCTGGCGGAGGACATGTTCAATTCTCCCGAATCCCTGATCCGTCTGGATATGTCGGAGTTTATGGAGAAGTTCTCCGTTTCCCGCATCATCGGATCTCCTCCGGGATATGTGGGATACGATGAAGCCGGCCAGCTGACGGAGAAGATCCGCCGGAAACCATATTCCGTGGTCCTCTTCGATGAGATCGAGAAGGCTCATCCCGATGTGATGAACATCCTGCTTCAGATCCTGGACGACGGACGCATCACCGATGCACAGGGACGTACGGTGAATTTCGAAAACACCATCATCGTCATGACCACCAATGCCGGCAGCAACACCAATGTGGGCACGGTGGGATTCGGCGGAAGCAGCGAAGACAAGGACAAGGACCGCACCATGAAGGCCCTTCAGGACTTCCTGCGTCCCGAATTTCTCAACCGTGTGGATGAGATCGTGTATTTCAACCGTCTGACGGAAGAGAACTTCCGCAATATCGCCGTGCTGATGCTGGAAGAGGTGCGCACGGTCATGGAAGAGCACGACCGCAGCTTCGAGTGGGACGAGAAACTGGTGGATTACCTGGTGAAGAAGAGCTACTCCGAGGTGTATGGTGCCCGCAATCTGCGCCGTACCATCCAGAAGGATGTGGAGGACGCCATCGCTTCCGAGATCGTGGAGCGCCGGGGAGAGGCCATCACCCGCGTGTCGGTGTCCGCCGACGACGAAAAGGTCATCGTCACCTGCAAATGAATCTTTCCCGCCCGGTGCTCCGGGCGGGTTTCCAATAGAACATCACGAGACAAAAGGATAGGAGGCACAACAAATGTCCGATCGTATTGAAATCATCAAAGGGGATATCACCCGGTCCAAAGTGGATGCCATCGTCAATGCTGCCAACACGTCCCTTCTGGGAGGCGGCGGAGTGGACGGCGCGATCCACCGCGCAGCCGGTCCGGATCTGCTGAAGGAATGCCGGACGCTTCACGGCTGTGAAACGGGAAAGGCCAAGATCACCAAGGGCTATGATCTGATGGCAAAGCACGTGATCCACACTCCCGGTCCGGTCTGGCACGGCGGAAGCAAGGGAGAACCGGAACTGCTGAAGAGCTGTTATCAGTCCTGCCTGGAGCTGGCCTCGGAAAACGGATGCCGGACCGTGGACTTTCCGTCCATCTCCACCGGTGTCTATCATTTCCCGCTGGAACAGGCATCCGTCATCGCCATCCGCACCATCTCGGACTATCTGAAGGATCATCCGGAGATCGAGAAAGTGCGCATGGTCTGCTTTGACGAGGGAACGAAGAAATACTATGAGGAAGCACTGGCCTCCATCGAAGGATGAAGGAGAAGCTGCTGATCAGCGCGTGTCTCACCGGGGAGAACTGCAAGTACAGCGGAGGAAACAATGCCCTGCCGGAAGAGATGCTCCGGAAACTGAGGATGCGCTATGAACTCGTGCCGGTGTGTCCGGAACAGCTGGGAGGCCTGCCGACGCCCAGGACTCCGGCGGAGCGGCGGGGAGACCAGGTCATCACCCGGGACGGACAGGATGTGACGGCGCAATTCGCTGCCGGCGCCGAAAAGGTGCTCGGGATCGCCCGGGATCAGAAGATCGGAAAGGCACTGCTGAAAGCCGGCAGCCCGTCCTGCGGCCGGGACCGGATCTACGACGGTTCCTTTACGGGGACAGTGATCCGGGGAAACGGAGTCACGGCTCAGCTGCTTCTGGCTCATGGGATCGATGTCTTCTCCGAGGAGGAGATCGCCCGTCTGCTTTAAGAAAATATAAGAAACGCACGGAAAGGATATTGCGTCTTTTCCGTGCGTTTATTTCCGCCTTTTCTGCCTATACAGGGCAAAAAGACGAACTTATTTCCCGTTTTATGTGAATTCTGGTTTTCCATAATTTTTCAGTTCTGACATTATGTAAATGTTTTTGTCCATCCTGCCGAAAGTGCGGGCTGTCAACCTTAAATTGTTTCAAAATTATTACAAAATTATTGTTTAAAAGGGCGAAAAGTTACAGATAGGAATTGAATCTTGGACCCCGGATGTGTATAGTTAATATGATAAACTGTCTTGTTCTGGAACAAGAAAAGCAAGAGTAAACTAGAAGGAGAAAGCAATGAGAAACATGAAAAAGCTTTTGAGTCTGGTACTGTGTGTTGCACTGGCGGCGGCACTGATGCTCCCCATGTCCTTCGCTTCCGCAGAGGAGACGAACATGCATGGTATCACCACCATGGGTGACAGCGTCTCCACCGGCTACGGACTGATCCAGACCGATACAAGCTGGGCAAACGGAGAACTGACTCCCACCGCTGACGGTCAGCTGGAGTACGTGAAACGTCCGCTGGGCATGCACGTCATGGTCCCCAACAGCTATTCCGGAATCGTGGCTCAGAATCTGGGCATCAACTCCACCAATAAGGACAGCTGGTATTACAACCACTGCCGCGCCGGATTCCGTACCATCGAAGAGATCCGTATGCTGGATCCCGAATATGATGCTTCCATGATGGGAGATATCATGAGCGATCAGTTCATCCTCGGCCAGACCGGTCACTCCGAGATGACTCCGGATGAGCTGGCAGCATTCCGTGCGGAAGGCCAGCAGGATATCAAAAACTCCAAACTCGTCATCATCGGCCTCGGCATGAGCGACCTGGGCGTTCCTCTGACGCTGGCATTCAACCTCCTGTTCGAAGAGATCGCACAGGCAGGCGGTGCCAATCCGAAAGAGATCGAGACCGTGACCAATGCCACCACCGAAGTGATGAACAACGGCGGCGGTGCCGAGCAGGTCCTGCTCACCGGTCTTGGTGTCGCAGAGTCCATCGGATACCTTCCTCAGGCTATCATCTCCTTCATTCAGGCAGAACTGCAGAGCGAAGTGGGATTTGCCAACAACTACAAGCAGCTGGTAAAGACGATCTTTGATCTGAACCCCAACTGCACCGTTGTGGGTCTGAGCATGATCAACACCTTCAAAGATCTGACCCTCACCGGCATCTCTCCCGTGAAGGCCGGCAAGATCGCGGATATCGGCGTTGGCATCTTCAACTCCGTGATCCAGAGCGCATCTCCCGGAGAGCAGTACGACTACCGTTACTGCGACATCGTGGACACGCCGCTGAAGGGCTATTCTACTCCTTCTCTGGCGATCTCCGCAGTCACCCTGCAGCTGATCAACACCTATAACGAGTATTTTGACAACCTCCATCCCATGGAGGAAGGTCATGCATGGATCGCAGACCGCATCATGGAGACGCTGGGCCCCGACTTCAGCCTTGGTCTCGACGGTTCGGTTCCCGTAAACCCGGGCTCCAATGACCGTTACAACGATGTCCACCGCGGCGACTGGTTCTATGAAGCCGTGGAATACTGTGCGACTAAAGGTTATATGACCGGAGTCGACAACAGAGTCTTCGCCCCCAACATGGCACTGTCCCGTGCGATGGTGGCACAGATCCTGTATGCCATGGAAGGAAAGCCCGGCGGAGCACCGGGAGGAAAATTCTCCGATGTGCCCGATTCCGCATGGTTTGCCGCCGCAGTCAACTGGTGTGCCCAGGCGGGCGTTGTCGCCGGTATGGATGACGGAACCTTCGCTCCGGAAGCAAATGTGACCCGTGAGCAGCTGGCCACCATGCTGTGCAGCTATACCCGCTACAAGGGCAAAGATGCATCGCCTAACGGAAATATCGACCAGTTCAGCGATGTCGGCCTTGTGAGCTTCTGGGCTGTGGACAACATCAAATGGGCAGTCGGACATGGAATCATGGCTGGCAAGGACGGCAATGTGATCGATCCTACCGGCAACGCGACCCGTGCCGAGATGGCGCAGATGATCTTTCGTCTGACCACCAACGTACTGTAATTTCATCGATTACAGCAGCTTGATTTAAAAAAGGGATCTCCCAGCGGGAGATCCCTTTTTCCATATCCGAACGAAAAAAGCACCCGTACCGGGTGCTTTCTGTCGTTTTTTATTATCAAAATGCGCCGTAAAACCCTGCCTTTTAAGGCTAGGGATATAAGGCGCTATTGGTCGAAAATGCAATTGCTTTCGTAACGTAGTATAATAATACCGCAAATCTCTGTAAAAGAACATGAGGATCGACTATGGAG
>CAJGCI010000030.1 GCA_904501855.1 Oscillospiraceae bacterium
AATAAACGAAAAAAACCCGCTTTGAAGCGGGTTCGTTTCGGGTAATATTAAAATTACACAGCGCGGGTGACCTTGCCGCTGCGCAGGCAGCGAGTGCATGCATAAACATGCTGCGGTTTTCCATCCACAATGGCCTTGACGCGCTTCACATTGGGCTTCCAGGTACGGTTGGAGCGTCTATGAGAGTGGCTCACCTTGATACCAAAGGTAACACCCTTGTCGCAAAACTGACATTTTGCCATTCGAAGCACCTCCTTGCTTGTGTTTTCTAAAGAAATAGCTTATCCATAATAGCAGACGGGCAAATCAAATGCAAGTCTTATTTTTTGCGGGAATGCATTGCCAAAAGGGAAAAGAATCGTTAATATGATACTTGTGGAATTATACATTATAAATATATAAAAGGGAGTACCACTATGGCATCCAAGTATACGGTCAAGCTGTCAACGGTTGTTCAGGAACTGAACCTGAAGATCCTTCGGACTTCCTCCGACTATGAGGAACGAAAGATCGGCACGGCAGATATCAACCGCCCGGCGCTGCAGCTTACTGGTTTTTATGATTATTTTGATCCCAAACGGATCCAGATCATCGGACGGGTGGAAAGCACCTATCTGAATACGCTTTCTCCCGAAGAGCGTCTGGCCCGTTTTGAGGAATTTATGAAATTTGATATCGCGGCACTGGTAATCGGACACGGAGTAGAAGCGTTCCCCGAATGCATGGAAATGGCCGAAAAGTATGACCGCAATGTTTTCGCAACGGATGATGATACCTCAGTTTTCATGGCAGACACCATCGTGTCGTTAAGCCGCCATCTAGCACCGCGCATCACCACACATGCCGTGCTGGTGGAGGTCCATGGCGAGGGCGTGCTCATCACCGGAGATTCCGGCGTGGGAAAATCGGAAACGGCGCTGGAGCTTATAAAGCGTGGACATAAGTTCATTGCCGATGATGCAGTGGAGATCAAACGCATCAACAAGGATTCTCTTACCGGCGAGTCCCCGGAACTGATCCGGGATTATATGGAACTTCGCGGAATCGGCGTGGTGAACATCCGCAAGCTTTACGGTGTGGGATCCGTCATGCCCCGCTGTCCCATCGAGATGGTGGTAAAGCTGGAGCAATGGGACGATACCAAGGCGTATGACCGCCTTGGGCTGACCAATGAGACCGAGGAGATCCTGGGAGTTACGCTTCCGGCAATAACCATTCCGGTCCGTCCCGGACGTAATCTGGCGGTGATTCTGGAGCTTGCTGCTATGAACAACCGGCAAAAGAAGCTTGGATTCAACGCCGCGGAAACACTGGCAGACAATGTGGATTACGCAGTAGATGCCGGCCTGTATTAATTAACGAACAAATCAGATCGCAAAACCATAGCATAGGAGAGGAATATGACACATCAAGAGAGTTTGACCAAGGTAATCGAAGAGATCAGAGAAGAATACCCCGGAATGCTGATTCTGGAGAATGAACCGTTTTCCAAACACGGTTCCATGCGAGTCGGAGGCCCGATCCGCGCCATCGCCAGTCCGGGAGACGTGTTTTCTCTGAGCAAAGTCTGTTCCTTCCTGAAACGGAATGCCATTGCGCCGTTCATCCTCGGCAACGGAACGAATGTCGTCATTCCGGATGAGGGACTGGATCTGTTCATGATCAAGACAGAAAAGCTCACAAAGATGTGGATGCAGACGGATGGCTCGCTGTACGCTGAAGCGGGAAACTCACTGGCTAAGGTCAGCCAGTTTGCGCAGGCGAACGGTCGGGCCGGCCTGGAATTTGCTTCCGGTATCCCAGGGACGCTGGGCGGAGGAATCCTCATGAATGCAGGCGCATACGGCGGGGAGATGAAAGATTATATCCGCACGGTGATCGCCATCAAACTGGAAGATCAGGCCATGTATGAAATCGAAGCAAAGGATTGTGATTTCGGATACCGTCACAGTCTGTTTGAAGACGGCGGATATGTGATCCTGGCAGCAGTGTTCGATCTGCCGGAGGGAGACAAGGATGCCATCGCAGAGCAGATGCGAACCCTCAATGAAAAGCGGCGCAACAGTCAGCCGTTGGATCTGCCCTCCTGCGGCAGCGCATTTAAGCGGCCTGTCGGCGGATATGCCGCCGCACTGATCGAGGAAGCCGGCCTAAAAGGATATTCCGTAGGAGGGGCGCAGGTTTCCGAAAAACACTCCGGCTTTGTTGTGAACAAGGGCGGAGCCACATATGATGATATTGTGGCTCTCATGGATCATATCCGTAAGGAAGTCAAGAAGAACTCCGGAATCACACTGGAACCGGAAATGAAAATCTATCCCAAGAAAATGATCCTGGTGGACCAGACTCCGGTTGAGATTCCGGAAGAACTGAAGGAAGAGTTCGAGAAGTTCAAACAGGAACGGGCGAAGCAGAAAAAAGACGAGGAGAACTAATGGAATTTCTGATCATATCTGGAATGTCCGGCGCAGGAAAGAGCCGGGCAGCCGATATTATGGAAGATCTGAATTACTACTGTGTGGACAACCTACCGGTCGCACTGATCCCGCGCTTTGCGGAACTGTGCATGGCGACGCAGGAGCGGTACGAAAAAGTCGCGCTGGTAATGGATGTACGTGAGCGGGACGGTTTTGCCGACCTTTTCAGCACTCTGGACAGCCTGAAAAACATGGGTTGCACATACCGCATGCTGTTTATGGATGCGGATACGGCAACGCTCATAAAACGATACAAAGAGTCCCGCCGGCCACATCCTCTGGCCGGCAACGGAACAACGATGGAAGAAGCAATCCGGCAGGAGTATGAACTGATGACGCCGATTCGCGCACGGGCAGACTATGTGATCAACTCCACCGGACTGACCCATGGCATGCTTCAGCAGAGGCTGTATTCTCTGTTCGGCGGAGACCAGAGTAAAAAATCGATCACCGTCAATATCACGGCCTTCGGTTATAAGCACGGGATCCCCCTGGACGCAGATCTGGTTCTGGATGTCCGGTTCCTTCCGAACCCCTATTACGAAGAGGATCTGCGGCAGAAGACAGGCCTGGATCCGGAAGTGCGCAACTATGTATTTGCTTCGGATGTTTCCCGGGAATTCATGGACAAGCTGACGGATCTGGTAGATTTTCTCCTCCCGCTTTATATCGAGGAAGGAAAATTCTCGCTGACGATCGCGGTAGGATGTACCGGAGGACGGCACCGCAGCGTGGCGGTGGGATATGAACTTAGAAACCACCTGCTGGAGAAAGGCATCAATGCGGTCGCCTTCCAGCGGGACATTGAGAAGTGAGGATAACAGGATGTCGTTTGCATCAGACGCAAAAGCGGAACTGTGCCAGATAAAAATCGACTCAAAAAGCTACGCCGTGGCACAGGCCTACGGCGTGCTGTTATATTGCAACACATTTACGGCAGATGAAATACGGATCATAACGGCAGCGGACGCCTTTGCACAGACGCTTCCCAGACTGTTCCGCAAGGCATTTAATGTCGTTTTCGACAAAAGTCCGGATCGGGAAGCAAAAGGGAAAAAGAGCTTTATCATTACGGACAAAGACAAGATCCGCACAATTTATTCCGCGTTTGATATCGATGCGGAAACCACTCCGGTCCTGCACATCAACCACGGGGTGCTGGAGGAAGACGGGCAGAAGATCGCCTTCATCCGCGGCGCCTTTCTGGCCGGAGGAAGTGTGTCCGATCCGGAGAAGAGCTACCACCTTGAGATGTCCACGACCCATGCCAGCGTCAGCAGAGAGGCCTATTCCATTCTGCTGGATATGGGGTTTTCCCCGAAAGAGACCAAGAGGTCCGGCAGTTCCATGCTTTATTTCAAACAGTCCGAAACCATTGCGGATTTCTGCACCTGGATCGGGGCACCGGTAACGGCGCTGAAGATCCTGAACGCAAAAGTGGATAAGGATATGAGAAATACCATCAACCGGAAAGTCAACTGCGATTCCGCCAACGCAGACAAGATCGTTCTTGCCGCACAAGAGCAGCTCAATGCCATCAAGGAGATCGACCGGGTCTTCGGGCTGGAGAATCTTCCGAATTCCCTTCATGAGGCGGCGCTGCTTCGCATAGCAAATCCGGCATCGAGCATCTCCGATCTGGCAAAACTGTCCATCCCGCCGGTGTCCAAGTCTACTCTGAATTACCGGCTGAACAAACTAATGGCTCTGCAGAAAAAGCTGCAGGAAACCGGTTCCGGTGCGGAGCCGGAGGAAGGAATCTAGAAAACTATGGCCTTTGCCCATCTACATGTTCATACCGAATACAGTCTGCTGGACGGCGCCTGCCGAATCCCGGAACTGGTAAAACGGGCCAAAGAGCTTGGAATGGAATCTCTGGCCGTGACCGATCACGGCGTCATGTATGGAGCGGTTGCCTTTTATCAGGCGTGCAGCGCAGAAGGGATCAAGCCCATTATCGGGTGCGAGGTCTATGTTGCGCCCCGCAGCATGGAAGACAAGGAGCACGGGATCGACAACGACTATTCTCATCTGATCCTGCTGTGTGAAAACGAAGAGGGGTATCATAATCTGTGCTATCTGGTCTCCGAGGCGTTTACAAAGGGATTCTATATTAAACCGAGAATTGACTGGGATCTCCTGCGAAAACATGCAGAAGGTCTGATCTGCCTGTCCGGCTGTATTGCAGGCGAGATACCTCAGATGCTCATCGGCGACCGCTACGAAGCGGCAAAAGCCAAGGCGGAGGAACTGCAGGAGCTGTTCGGTCCGGATCATTTCTATCTGGAGATCCAGAATCACGGAATCAGCGAAGAACAGAAGGCGACCGCCGGCCTGATCCGCATCTCACAGGAGACCGGGATCCCTCTGGCGATGACCAACGATGCTCACTATGTAAGAAAGGAAGACGCCCGCAATCACGACGTGCTTCTCTGCATTCAGACAGGAAAGACACTGGACGATCCCGACCGCATGCGGTTTGCCAACGATGAGTTCTATCTGAAAAGCGAAGAGGAGATGCGCGCATTGTTTCCGGATCAGCCGGAAGCGGCGGAGAATACGGCAAAGATCGCAGCGCGCTGCCACTTTGATTTTGAGTTCGGCAACTATCATCTTCCCAAATTTGCCCTGCCGGCAGGGGAGACGGACAGCTATGAATATCTGGTGAAGCTCTGTGAGCGGGGGTTTGCACAGCGATATCCCAACAATCCCGAATATCATAAGCAGCTGGAGTATGAGCTGGACGTGATCCGATCCATGGGATTCGTCGATTACTTCCTCATCGTCTCGGACTTCATCGGCTATGCCAAGAGCAAAAAGATCCCCGTAGGTCCCGGACGAGGCAGTGCCGCCGGCAGTGTTGTCAGTTACTGTCTCCACATTACGGATGTGGACCCCATGAAATACTCGCTGTTCTTTGAGAGATTTCTGAACCCGGAACGCGTATCCATGCCGGATATTGATGTGGATTTCTGCGTGAACCGAAGAGGAGAAGTCATCAATTACGTGAACGAAAAATACGGTCATGACCATGTAGCGCAGATCGTGACCTTTGGTACGATGGCCGCCCGCGGAGCAGTCCGCGATGTCGGGCGAGTCATGAATGTCAGTTACGCGGAGACCGATCAGGTTGCAAAGCAGATCCCCGCGACACTGAACATTAAACTGAAAGAAGCACTGGCCGTTTCCAAACCGCTGCGGGACATGTATCAGGAAAATGATACTGTTCATCAACTCATCGATACGGCTCAGGCACTGGAAGGTATGCCCCGGCATGCATCGACACATGCCGCCGGTGTGGTGATCACGGAAAAGCCGGTGTACGAATATGTTCCACTGGCCATGAATGATGAATCCGTGGTGTGCCAGTTCGGCATGGTCACACTGGAACAGCTGGGCCTTCTGAAAATGGACTTCCTCGGTCTGCGAAATCTGACCGTTCTGGAAGATGCCGCCAGGCTTGTACGGAAAACAAATCCGGATTTTCAGGTGGATCAAATCCTGGAAGAAGACGAGAAAGTGTTTGCCATGCTGTCTGCGGGACGCACGGAAGGAGTCTTCCAGCTGGAATCTGCCGGGATTACCAGTGTGTGTACCAGACTCAAACCAAAGAGCATCGAGGATATCACGGCAGTGATTGCGCTTTACCGGCCGGGACCAATGGAGTCGATTCCCCGTTTTATCGAATACTCCGCCTCGCCGGAGAAGATCCGGTATAAACACCCCCTGTTAAAGCCGATTCTGGAAGTGACCTACGGATGCATCGTCTATCAGGAACAGGTCATTGAGATCTTCCGCCGTCTGGCAGGGTTCTCTCTGGGGCAGGCCGACATTATCCGGCGAGCCATGTCCAAGAAGAAACATGCCGTCATCGACGCCGAAAGGATCGCTTTCGTTCATGGAGATCCGGAGCGGAACATTACCGGTGCCATGGCCAACGGCGTTCCGGAAGAAGTGGCAAACTCCATTTATGATGAGATCATCGATTTTGCCAGCTATGCATTTAACAAGGCGCATGCCGTATCCTATGCCATCGTGACATACCGCACGGCATACATGAAATGCCATTATCCCTGTGAATATATGGCAGCCCTTCTGACGAGCGTTCTGGAAAACAGCACCAAGATCGCGGAATACATTGCCGAATGCAAATCCATGGGTATTTCTCTGCTTCCGCCGGATGTCAACGAATCGGAAGCAAACTTTACGGTATCCGGAGACAACATCCGCTTTGGGCTGGTTGCCATCAAGGGCATCGGAAGAGGCTTCATCCACGCATTGGAGCAGGAGCGGACCCTGGGGGGACGATTTACCAGTTTTTATGATTTCTGCCGCAGGATGCACGGCAAGGAGCTGAACCGCCGGGCGCTGGAAAACCTGATCCGGGCAGGATCGTTTGACACCATGGGATATAAGCGCAGGGCGCTTATCACCGTTTATGAGACGGTCCTGGACAGCATCAATTCGGATATTTCCAAGAACATCGCGGGACAGATGGACCTGTTTTCCGACTTCGCTCAGCAGGAAGAATCCTCGGGAGATGAGATTCCCATTCCAGACGTACAGGAATTTTCCAAGCGGGAGAAGATGTCCATGGAGAAGGAAGTCACCGGCCTTTACCTTACCGGACATCCGATGGATGAATACCACGATGCCATCCGGCAGATCGGGGCAAGCCCCATCGGCTCCATCCTGACGGACTTCTCGCAGGAAGGTGGTCCGGAACGGTATCACGACAATCAGAGGGTCACGCTTGCAGGTGTGATCAACAGTGCAAAAACAAGGACTACGAAAAACAACACGCTGATGGCATATGTAGAACTGGAAGATGACACCGGAACACTGGAAATGATGGTCTTCGAGAAAACCATCAATGTTTCCAGTCAGTATATGGTGGCGAACAGTTCCATTCTTGCAAAAGGGCGGATCTCCGCACGGGACGAAAAGGAACCCATCCTGATGGTGGATGAGATCCTTCCGCTGACCAGCGAAACGCTGGCTGCAGAAAGGAAACCGGAGGAAGCCGCAACCGCGGCACCCCGGCCGGAACCGCAGGATCCGTCAAGACCGCAGACACTTTGGGTGAAAGTACCGGCACAGGGGGATCCGATCCTGCACCGGATCCAGCTGATACTGAATATGTTCCCCGGAACAGAGCCCATGGTCATATACTGTACGCAGGAAAAAAAGAAACTGGGGACACGCTGTGTCATCCACCCGGCACTGGTTGCAGAGCTGAAAGAGATGCTGGGAGAAGAAAACGTTGTAATCCGTTAGAAACAGGCAGATAGTGAAATCTGAAGAGCAAGGAGTAAAACTATGGCAGAAATCAAACGTATAGGTGTTCTCACCAGTGGCGGAGACGCACCGGGAATGAATGCCGCCGTTCGCGCGGTGGTTCGCGGCGCCCTGGCTTTCGATGTCGAGTGTATCGGCATCAAAAGAGGTTGGAACGGCCTGATCAACAATGACTTTATTAAAATGGACAGCATCAGTGTTTCCCACATCCTTTCCAGCGGCGGAACAGCGCTGTATACGGCAAGAAGCGAAGAGTTCATGACGGAGAAAGGCAGACAGAAAGCGGCAGCAAACTGCAAACTGCTGGGCCTGGACGGAGTTATTGCCATCGGAGGTGACGGCACGTTCCGGGGCGCTCTGGAGCTGAGCCGGCTGGGAATTCCCGTAATAGGGATCCCGGCGACTATTGATAATGATATCGGCTGTACACACTACACCATCGGATTCGATACGGCATGCAATACCGCCATCGAATGCATCGACAAACTGAGGGACACCATGCAGGCGCACGAACGCTGCTCCATCGTTGAAGTCATGGGTCGCAATGCCGGATATCTGGCGCTGTATGTGGGGATTGCGGTTGGTGCAACGGCGGTCCTGGTTCCGGAGATCGAGTGGGATCTGCAGAAGGATGTTATTGAAAAGATCCGCAACGCACGCATCGTCGGACATACCCATTTTATGATCGTAGTTGCGGAAGGGGCAGGAAAAGCCTATAAGATCGGGGAGCAGATCCGTCAGGAGATCGGGCTGGATCCCCGGGTCACCGTTCTGGGTCATATTCAGCGCGGCGGCACTCCGTCGGCAAGAGACCGTGAATGTGCTACCCGAATGGGCTATCACGCGGTGAAGGCGCTGACAGAAGGCAGAAACAATATCATCATTGCAACACGGAGCGGCAATATGGTAGAGCTTCCCATCGAAGAGGCCCTGCAGATGAAAAAGAGCTTGCAGATGGAACGGTATGAAGTCATGGAGGCCATGGCAAGCTACCGGCACTGATCGATCATTTGACTTTGCATAGTCTTTATGATAAAAGTTATTTTTAAGTATTCGATTTTGTGCGGGTTCCGCACAATGACATAGGAGTGTGAAGATCCTTTATGGATGACGGCAGTCGATTGTCGTTTATTGTTACTGCAGTTCTGATTCTGTGTGCCATGTATTTTGCACTGGTAGAAACGGCCTTTGCATCGGTGTCACAGACAAAACTGAAGACGGATCAGGACCGTGGAGACAACCGAGCAAAGAAGGCTCTGTGGATCACGGATAATTTTGACCGGGCAGTAACAACGATCTTAATTTGCACCAATATTATTCATCTGACCGCAGCATCCGTGGTGACGGTAGCCGTGACCCGGATCTGGGGACTTTCGGCAGTGACGATCTCAACATTGCTGGTGACACTGGCGATGTTCTTCTTCGGAGAGATGCTGCCCAAGAGCATTGCCAAAAAGTACAGCGAACACATCTGTCTGGCTACAGCAGGATCTCTTCATCTGTTTATGGTCCTTCTGCAGCCGCTGTCGGCTTTTCTTACCATGATCGGAAACGGCGTTTCCCGTTTGGCCAGAAGAGAGCCGGAAGCTTCGGTTACAGAAGAGGAACTGTACGACATCATCGAAGATATGGCGGAGGAGGGTTCTCTGGATGAAGAACAGAGCGATCTGATCTCGTCAGCATTGCAGTTTGGCGATGTTACCGCAGAGAGCGTGCTCACCAGCCGTGTGGATCTGGTAGCTGTGGATATCGAAAAGTCACCGGATGAGATCCTGGATCTGATCAAAAAGGAGACCCATAGCCGGATCCCCGTTTATTCGGGAAGCGTGGATAATATCATCGGGATACTACAGATCCGAACCTTTATTAAGGAATATCTTCATAATAAGGATCATTTGGATATCGGTCCTTTACTGGATGAACCGTACTTTGTCCATTCTTCCATCAAGATCGATGAACTTCTGTCCATCATGTCCCGCAAGAAACTGAATATGGCTGTCATTACCGACAACTTCGGTGGGACCAGAGGTATCATTACCGTGGAAGATATCCTCGAGGAACTGGTCGGCGAGATCTGGGATGAAGACGATGTTGCCATGGAACCCATCCGGCAGATCGGGGAGGACTTCTATGAGGTGGATTCCCAGGAGACTCTGGGGGATGTTCTGGACGAACTGGACCTGGAAGTTGACGATGAAGATGATGAGGAACTTACGAATAAACTGATGGGCGAACTGGCATATGAACAGTTCTCCCGGATCCCGCAGGAGGGAGATCAGTTTGAATATGCAGGAATGCAGATTACGATCAGTGCTATGGAGCACAACCGGATCCTGATGCTTCAGGTCCGGAAGCTGGCCCCTTCTGATTCGGAAGACGGAGAGGAGGGTGAAGCATGATCTGGAATATTATTGCGATCCTTGTCTGTGTGCTTCTGTCCAGTTTCTTCTCCGCTTCGGAGATGGCCTACTCCTCATGCAACCAGATCCGTCTGGAGAATTTTGCAGAGGACGGCGACAAGAGAGCTGCGCGGGCACTAAAACTGGCAGAAAAGTTTGATGACTCGCTGTCTACGATCCTGATCGGGAACAATCTGGTCAACATAGCGGCCTCGTCACTCAGCTCCATTCTGGTGCTTCGGTTGCTGGGAGCATCCTTTACCTGGCTTTCTACGATCCTGATCACCATCATCGTGGTGATTTTCGGGGAAACGATCCCGAAAATCATGGCAAAGCAGAATGCAACCCGATATGCAATCGCCAATGCGAGGGCGATCCAGATACTGCGTATCTGCTTCTATCCTGTAACATGGTTAGTCGTAGGACTTGTAAATCTTATTACGGTCGGTATGAAGGGTGAACCGGAAGAAGACCGCAGCGTGGAAGAACTACAGACGATCATCGACACGGCAGAAGACGAAGATGTTCTGGATGAAGATCAGTCGGAACTTGTGAAAGCGGCGATTGACTTCTCCGAGATCCAGGCCAATGAAGTCATGACTGCACGTGTGGATATGGTTGCACTGGATATTGATGATGACTGGGAAGAGATTCTGGAAGTGGTTGAATCAGCTACCTATTCGAGACTGCCGGTCTATGAAGACAGCATCGACAACATCATCGGGGTGCTCTACCTGAATCATTTCCTGAAGGCTCTGACGGATGAGGAACAGCCGGACATCCGAGACCTGCTCATGCCGCCTTGCTTTGTATATAAAACCATGCGGCTTCCCGCCGTCCTCAATGAACTTCGGCTTGCACAGCAGCACCTTGCCATCGTGACCGATGAATACGGCGGAACGCTGGGGGTCGTCAGTATGGAAGACGTGCTGGAACAGATCGTGGGAGACATCTGGGATGAAACAGATATCGTCGAACCGAACTACACCATTCAGCCGAATGGCAGCTATGAGATCGACGGAGACATGGCGATCTCGGAATTTCTGGAACTGATGGAGATCCCCGAGGATGAGTTCGACTTTGACAGCGACACAGTCGGAGGATGGGCCATCGAACTGAATAACGGCTTTCCGGAACCGGAAGACCAGATCATCTATGAGAATCTGGTCCTGACGATTCTCGAGACGGAAGAGCGGCGAGTTGAACGACTGCTGATCCGGCGAGAGGACCCGCAACCGGAAGAATAATAAGAAAAAACGGACTTGCTGAGCAAATTTCAGCAAGTCCGTTTTTTCTTTCATGTTATCGGAAAAATTGTCCTATCATGCCTTCATTTTGACATTGACGTCATCGTATTCATGCAGGATCGCAGCATCGGGAGCCTTGGTGATCAGACTTACAACAACGATGAAGAGGCTGGCAACGATGAACGCGGGGAGAAGTTCGTAGATGTTCCACGCACCGCCCAGCGGACGAACGAGGAATTTCCATACGAAGATCATGATACCGCCGGATACCATACCGGACAGCACGCCCCAGCGGGTGGTCCGTTTCCAGAACAGTGCAAACAGCATCACCGGACCAAAGGTGGCACCGAAACCGGCCCAGGCAAAGGAAACGATCATAAAGACTGAGCTGTTCGGATCCCGAGCCAGGAAAACACCAAGGATCGCAATAATGATGACCGTGATACGTGCGATGGTCATGCTCTGTTTGTCCGTAAGGTTGATATGAAATACTCCCTGCAGAATATTCTGGCTGATTCCGGACGCGGCTGCGAGCAGCTGCGCATCTGCGGTGGACATGGTGGAGGAAAGGATACCTGCCAGGATCACGCCGGCCAGCAGTGCGGGAATGATACCATGAGAAGCCATCAGATTGGAGATGCGCACAATGATCGCTTCAGCAGCGGAACTGGAGTCAAAGCCGGCGATGACGCCTTTGTTGGCCATGGCATAGCCGATGATTCCGATAAGTACGGCAATCGCCATGGAGATGATTACCCAGATGGTACCGATACGACGGGATACTTTCAGTTTGTTTTCATCTTCTACCGCCATAAAGTGGAGAAGAACGTGAGGCATACCGAAATAACCGAGGCCCCATGCCATGGTGGACAGCACCGTAATGGCACCATAGGGAGAGATCTCTCCCGTCAGGACGTTTCCGGAGCTTTTCAGGCTGAGATATCCGCCAACCGCTCTGGCGTTGTCGATAACCGCATCCCATCCGCCGGCCACATTGATCCCGTAAAACAGGATCGCGACTAGAGCGAAGGTCATGACGAAACTCTGAATCAGACTGGTAATGCTGGCTGCCATAAAACCGCCCATGGCACAGTATGCCACAATGACGATGGCACTGATGATCATGGTGGGCATGTAGTTTGCCCCAAACAGGTTCATAAACAGCTTGCCGCAGGCAGCAAAGCCGGAAGCTACATACGGGACAAAGAAAATGATGACGATCAGCGCGGCAATGCCTTCGATCAGGCCGGAGTTGTCGTGAAAGCGTTTGGCGAAAAAGTCCGGGATGGTAATAGCGTTCAGCTCGGTGGAGTAGATACGAAGCCGTTTGGCAACCAGAAGCCAGTTGAAATAAGTACCGACAGCCAAACCGATGGCGGTCCAGCCGGGATCACAGATTCCGGTAAAATAGGCTAAGCCGGGAAGTCCCATGAGAAGCCAGCCGGACATATCCGAAGCTTCTGTGCTCATGGCGGTTACCACGGGGCCGAGTTTGCGTCCGCCGAGATAGAAATCGCCGGAGGTTTTCTGGTCTTTGGAATAGTATGCGCCGATGGCAAGCATACCGATCAGATAAACGGCGATGGCGATCAGAATACAGATCAAAGATGATGACATTGTTTTTCTCCTACTACATTTTCTTCCGTGTACAAAAATCGTGCACTCGAAAATTATAGAAAAAATGAAACAGGGATACAATTATATAAAAAAGGAGGTGCCTCTTGATAATCCCCAAAAATTGAACTAATATGAAGAAAATAGATAATTAAATAAATAACTTGAAAACAATTCATATTAGGAGAGAACCATGAGTTCCAACAGTCTGACAAAGTATCAAATGTTCGTCTATGCAATAGATGAAAAAAGCCTCAGCAAGGCCGCAAGGAGAATGGGATGCACCCAGTCCGCAGTGAGTCATGGTATTCAAAGTCTGGAAGACGAGTTGGGATTTGCATTGATGGTACGTTCGAAATCCGGACTTCGTCTCACGGCAGAAGGGGAGCAGATTCTTCCCACCATCAGGGGGATTTTGTCCGGGCAGGAACAGCTGAAGCAGATCGTATCTTCCATCCATGGGGTGGAAACGGGCACGATCCGTATCGGATCATTTACTTCCGTTGCTGTACACTGGCTGCCATCCATCATCAAGCAGTTTCAGGAAGAATATCCTCTGGTGGATATCCAGTTGTTAAACGGAGACTATTTTGATATCGAACAGTGGCTGCGGAACGGGAGCATCGATATCGGATTTATCAATCTTCCCTGTGCGGTAGAATGTTACAGTCAGGCTCTGGCGGAAGATCGCCTGCTGGCAGTGTTGCCGGTGGATCACCGTTTTGCGAGTTATCCGAGGTTTCCTCTGCAGCAATGTGAAAACGAACCGTTTATCTCTCTGCTGGAGAGCTCCAACCACGATGCGAGGAAAGCCATGAAGGCGGCGGGGATCCATCCCAACATCAAATACTCTACAAAAGACGACTATGCCATGATCGCCATGGTGGAACAAGGCCTTGGCATCAGTATTATTCCGGAACTTCTGCTGAAGGGAAGGAACGATCATATCGTGACCAAGGAACTGGTCCCGTCGGCCAAAAGGACTATTGGACTTGCGATTCCGGAGGGAAGCATGTCCAGCCCGGTAACGCAGCGGTTCCGGGAACACGTAGTGGAATGGGTAAAAAGGGAATATCAAAAAAAAGAAGGAGTTTAAGCTTCTTCCTTTTTAGTATTGTTTTGATCGACCAAGCTGCCAGAATGCAATGGCGCTGGCTGCGGCAACATTAAGAGAATCGACCCCATGTTGCATGGGAATACATACCGTATAATCACAGTTTTGGATAGTTTCCGGCTTCAGCCCGTCGCCTTCGGAACCCAGAAAGATTGCAAGGCGCCGCTCCCGATTCAATTGGACATCATCGATATCCACGGAATCAGCACACAAAGCCATTGCGGCAGAGGAAAATCCGTGCAGCTTCAGGAACTCCGGCGCTCCGGTTCTGCTTTCCGGGAGAAAGGTCCACGGAATCTGGAAAACCCCGCCCATGCTGACTCGGATGGCACGACGGTAAAGAGGGTTGCTGCAGTCCGAAGACAGAAGGATGCCGTCCATGTTGAGTGCAGCGGCGGAACGGAAGATCGCACCGATATTGGTAGGATTCATAATGCTCTCCAGCACGACGATCCGGGAGGATGTTTCAAGAAGCGTTTTCGGATCCGGCAGAGGCTTCCGTCTCATCACACACAGCATGCCGCGGGTCAGCGCATACCCGGTAAGCCGAACCAGCACTTCATAGTCTGCAGTAAATACCGGGACATCCGGACAGCAGGAAAGAACAGGTGCTGCCTCAGAGGATAGATGTCTCTGTTCGACCAGAAAGGATACCGGCACATATCCGTTATCCAGTGCCCGCTGTATGACTTTCGGACTTTCTGCAATGAAAAGACCGTCTTCAGGATGTTCCCGGTTCAGAAGCTGATTTTCGGTCCTTCGGGCATAGACATCCAGTTCCGGAGCATCAAAGTCCGTGATTGTAATTATATTTCCTGCGGAACTCATGCTTCGTTGACAAGTTTTCCGGAAATATGTTCCGGGACGAGAGCGAACATCAGCGTTCTGGGACCGGCAGTGCGGATTTCGTCCTCAATATAAGCTTCATCGTCCGTAAATTTATGGCACAGCTTTCTGCAGATCGAATAGACCTTTTCCTGATCCTCAACAAATTCGATTCGTCCGAAGACGATGACGCTGCGGATGTTCAGAGACCATTGACCTTCCTTGCGGAAACCGGAATCATAAACGCAGAAAGAGACTTTATCATGCCGGCGCATGGAATCTGTGCGATGGCCTTTCTGACCACTGTGAAAATAGATTTTTCCGTCTTCTTCACAGTAATAGTGGTTGATGGGCATCCCATAAGGGTAGTCATCATCCCCCAATACGGAGAGGACACCGCGAACTTCGTTCTTCAGAAGTTCGATGCACTCCGATTCCGGAATCTGCTGTTTTATGCGTAACATTTTTCGAAACATGTCGTTACCGTCCTTGTTGTTATCGTTTAGGCGCAAAACTGCGCACCATTGCAGCAAGAAGCAGCGTTGTGAAACCGATCAGGAGTATGAAGCCGGCGTAGAGTACCGTTTGGGAATCGCTGATCTCCCCGAAAATCAGAGCAAGGAGAAACTCCATCGCAACAGGTATGAGGGGAAGAAACCAGCGGGAGCGAAGATTCCAACCGGAGTATCCGCCTACGAAGACACAGAGGGCCGGTACCAGTATCAGCGTAAAAAAGAAATGTAACGTTGAGGCGGTATCGGTCAGATGTGGGATCAGAAGGAAGACCGCAGAGAGAACTGC
>CAJGCI010000031.1 GCA_904501855.1 Oscillospiraceae bacterium
CATGCAGCTTCCCGCTGACGACGCACTCCTCATGGGTGCCAAGGAAGCTCTCACCAATATGGGAATCCTCTGATAACCCCTCTTATCAGAATAATTTGAAAGCGGAGATCCAAACGATCTCCGCTTTTGTTTTTGAAAAGAACCTCTCCCCGGGCTGTCCGGAG
Source organism: Oscillospiraceae bacterium (assembly GCA_904501855.1). Classification (GTDB taxonomy): domain Bacteria; phylum Bacillota; class Clostridia; order Oscillospirales; family Oscillospiraceae; genus UBA2922. The sequence continues at coordinate 165 of CAJGCI010000031.1, forward strand.
AGAGGTTTCTCGTTTATCCGTATTTTTTGGAAAACTTCATCATGACCTGTGCGTTCTCGCACCGAAGGATGTCGCTTCTGGGACGGATCTTTCTCGTTCCGTCCTTCATATTGCTTCCTTCCATCAGTCCGTTCTCCAGTGCCCATTCCACCGGTTCCTTCGCCCAGACGGCGATCTCTTCCCGGTCCGCATAATGCTCGGAGAGATTGCTGTTGATGGAGGTATCGTAGCCCTTGTACTTTGCGTACTTATACAGGAATGTGACCATCTGTTCCCGCGTGATATTCACATTCGGTCCGAAGGTCGTTGCCGAGGTTCCCGAGGTGACACCGGCAAGATATGCCCAGTTGACCGGCTGATTGAACCAGATGGTGGTGCTCACATCCGTGAAGGGCCCGTTGACATCTACTGCCGGTTTCCCTTCCCGGCTCCACAGCACGGTGGCCAGCATGGCGCGGGTCATCGTCCCCTTGGGAGTGAAAGTGCGCACACCGGTACCAGTCATCAGGTTATGGCTGTTGCAGTATGTGACGGCCTCGTAATACCAGTCGGAAGTGTTGACATCCACAAATCCGGACGCGTTGGTCCCGGAGGACGGAAGGTTCAGTTCCATGCCGGGATTGGCACCGGTACTGCCGTTATTCCAGATAGCCATCAGCTGATAGTTCTTGGATACGGTCTCCGTGGGCTGCAGATAGCGGTCCGTGGTAGTGGGGACTGTTTCTTCCGCGTACACGAGCCAGCCTTTCAGCGTCGTTCCCGCCTTGGTGACCACCGGCAGCGAATTGTAGGTGGTGCCGGTGCGGTAGACATAGATGTCGGAATAGGTCATCGTTCCGCCGTTGGGGTACATGAGGAGCCATTTGTAGTTGGGCGATACCCGTCCTCCGGGGATCGTGTAGGTCCCGTGAACGAACATCTCCGCTTCCAGGATCCTGCGGCGTACCAGCCCGACCATGGGGGCTTTGTCGGAGGCGCGGTGGCAGAGACGCGCGAATGCGTTGATGACCTGCAGATTGTTGTAGTTGCCGATGCCGTTGGCCAGATAGCGTCCCACGTCACCGTTCTGCCAGGCCGGCGCTCCTACGTTATAGGTAAGAGAGCACAGCGCGTCGAACTGATTCTGCGTTACGGATATATTATGCTTTGACAGGAAACTGGACACTTCCGGAATGGCGGTCTTTGCCATATAATCCTTCAGATCCTGCTCCGCCTCCTGCTGTGTGATGGTACCGCTGGGATTCTTGGCCTCATCCCACAGCATTCCGTAGCCGATATAGTATTTTCCCTGATCCAGGTATTTTTCCGCCTTGAACGACTCAAATTCCTCCACGAATTTCAGAAGATTCGAGGACACGGTCGTGGGGTTGGCGGCAGATGCCACCGGACACAGTGTTACCGTCATGACCACTGTGAGAAGCACGGCAATGATTCGAAATCGAATGACGATCACCTCCAGACGAAAGTTCTCTAATTTAATAATTTATCATAATTTACATAATCTTGCAATTTTCTTTTATTTTATACTGATTCGGATCCCCCAACGGCAATAAGAAGGCACGGTCTTTCTGCCGAAAAACCGTGCCTTCTCTGGTCTGCGATCACAGAGCGTCGTTCTCTGCGATACGTCCCAGAACGATATTCAGATTTCCGTTCCTGCAGCGGATCTCATCCATAAAAGCCTTGGAGGATTTCTCATCCTTCAGGGAGACCTCATACTGCAGTTCATACAGTGTCCCCATGTTGGTGGTGCGGACTCTCATGAGTTCACTGCCGGTGGTGTATTTCTCCATAAGATCGTCAAACAGCTCGCTGTAATCCAGATCTTCCGGAATGGTGATCTTCAGCTGGCGTCTTCCGTTTGCACGGTCGCCGAACCCGACATAGGTCAGAAGCAGCACCATGACCGCCATGATCAGGAAGAAGCCCACCGCAAGACCGACATATCCCATTCCGCAGGCAAGTCCCACTGCCATGTCCACGAAGATCGCCGCGATCTCACGGGCGGTACCGGGCATGCTGCGGAACCGGACCAGCGTAAAGGCTCCGGCCACTGCCACGCCGGCTCCGATGTTGCCGTTTACCAGCATGATCACCAGTGCGATGGCCGCCGGCATGATGGCCAGGGTCAGCGACATGGACGCAGTATGCTTTGTTCTGTAGGAAAACACCAGTGCGGTGCCGATCCCCAGGGCCACCGACAGCAGGATGCAGATGAGAAACGTCCCGGTGGTCATTCCGGCCGCTGTGATACTGTTAAGCAGATTTAGCACGATAGCTTACCTCCGTTTTCTGTTCTTCCATGATCTTCTGGTAGCTTTTTCCGTATTTGGAAAAAGACACGGGAAAGATCCCAAGCTCGCTGAGGATGCGGGACAGCCACACCGGGGCTGCCCCGGGGATCTTGATCTCCATGAGGATCGCATCCTCCGGGAGCAGCAGTGCCCCTTGGTCTCCCGCGGAAAGGCTCAGCTCGTCGGTGCGGTACCGGATCCTCCGGTCGAAGGTGATGCGCAGTTCCGGATCCTCTACGGACTTGAAGGCCAGACGGTCGTAGGCCAGAAACACACGGGGGATCAGATCGTAGCTTCCGCGAAACCACTGGATCTCCCGGAAGATCTGCCGGTCGTTCACTTCCGGCTCCCTTCCATATTCCATATAGCTCTCGGCCTGGCTCAGTTCCGTCTGAACACGGCGCTTATACACGATGCCGTTGTATTTCTTTTTGATCTCCATAAAGGACGGAGATCCGGCTTTCGGTACGCCGTAGCTTCTCAGACGGAACTTTTCTTTATATAAAGGCTTGTCCAGGGATCTGCGGATCAGCAGGTAGTCGGGAGTATCGTAATAGATGTTGCAGATGGTGCTCCTGGGGTATTCGTCCGGCTCGATGCGTCCGTTCAGTGCCGCCCGGAGTCGGTCATACTGCTGACTTGTGAGAAGATATTTCTCCTCGATCCTCTGAAAAGACCATTGTACAGCGTTCATCTCGGTCATCCTTTCTCTCAGGTTCGGTCTCATTGTATCTTCCCAACCTAAAATCAACTTTAAATGCAAAAATGAAAAAAATGTGAAACCGTACATCGGATTCTTTTAAATATAACGTTTCTGTGATAAATTGAAATCAAGAAGAGAATATCGTCTCTCATATCAAAACAGAATTCCGGAAAGGAGTTGTCGTCTATGTTATTTGGATCTGTTTCCGTATGGAGCATCATCGTACTGGTGCTGATCCTCTGGCTCATCATCGCCAACATCCGTATCGTTCCGCAGTCTCAGGCCTATGTCATGGAACGTCTCGGTAAATTCCACACCATCTGGGAAGCCGGAATCCATATCAAGGTCCCGTTCTTCGACCGCATCGCCAAGAAAGTGTCTCTGAAGGAACAGGTCCTGGACTTCCCTCCCCAGCCGGTCATCACGAAAGATAACGTCACCATGCAGATCGACTCCGTCGTATTCTGCAAGGTCTTCGATCCGAAACTGTATGTTTACGGCGTCGAGTCTCCTCTGGCCGGTCTGCAGAACCTCAGTGCCACCACTCTCCGTAACATCATCGGTGAGATGGAACTGGACCAGACCCTCACCAGCCGAGACGCCATCAACCAGCGCCTGGAAGCCGTGCTGGACGAAGCCACGGATCCCTGGGGCATCAAGGTCACCCGCGTGGAGCTGAAGAACATCCAGCCGCCGCAGGCCATCGAGGAAGTCATGACCAAACAGATGCGTGCCGAGCGTGAACGCCGTCAGACGGTCCTGGAAGCACAGGCCCACAAGGAAGCCGTCGTTTCCCGCGCCGAAGGCGACAAGCAGGCAAAGATCCTCGCCGCTCAGGCGGAACGCGATGCGCAGATCGCCCTGGCGGAAGGCCGCGCCCGCCCCATCGAGCTGGTGTACGAGGCGCAGGCCAACGGTATCCGTCACCTGAACGATGCCAACATCAAGGAGAATGTCCTGAAGCTCAAGGGCATCGAAGCTCTGAAGGATGTTTCCGACGGACGCGCCACCAAGATCTACATGCCCTCGGATATCGCCAATGTGATCTCATCGCTGGGCATGGTGGGAGAGGCCATGGGGATCGGAGATGCCACCGCAGTGGATACCTCCCCGAAACCGGAAGCTCCCGTCAAGAAGGATGAATGCATCGATGAGGACACCGGTCTCGGCGGAATCGAAGCCTACATGACCACCGAAGACATCAAGAAGGATGTCGAGGAAATGTACCAGCAATAATCCGCCACCTGCATAAAGGAGGAAAGTGTTTTGTCCGTCCTACACTATATTCTGGGAGGTCTTCTGGGACTGGCCTACGGTACCGCCATCGCGTACATCAACGGCAGGCTCACGGAAAACTACATCCGGAAGAACAAGAATCATGAGAATCCCATGCAGCGGGCAAACGGTTTTTCCGCCATGCGGCAGATCATCAATGCCGGCGCTCTGCTGGTACTGTTCCTGTTCTACGGTTTCCTGAAGAAACTGTTCCTTCCGGTACTCATCGGTGCGCTCATCGGCATCGGATTCATATCCTATGTGTTCCTGTTCCGTATCGGAAAGAACGACCAGGACGACGAATAACGACCCAAAAGATCAAGGGCAGCTCCCCAAAAGGGAGCTGCCCTTTTCCTATATCTGTATTTAGGATGATTTCGGTTCGGACACCCGGGTGTACAGAAAGACACCGCCGATGACAATAAGTCCTCCCAGGATCACCGCCGGCCGCGGGATCTCCCGGAACAGTGCGATTCCGATAAGACTGGCGAATACCGGCTCCAGCAGTTTGGAGTTGGAGATGAACGCGGCGCTCTCATACTTCAGGCCCCAGCTGAAGATGCTGTGCCCCAGCAGAGTACAGAATACCGCCATGCCGAAGGCCGCCCAGTAGTCCACCGGCTGATATCCGGTGAGCGGAACACCGGTGACCAGAAGCAGGATCAGAACCGTCACGGATGCCGCCACGTAGACGAGAAGCGTATAGGTCGTGGTACTGATCCTCTGACGAAGGACCTTTCCGATAATGGTATAGATGGCCACCACGACGGCGCCGGTGAGTGCGATCATATCTCCCAGAAGCGCTCCCCCGCCGCTGCCGGAATCCGACAGTGCGATGATGACGCTTCCCAGAAAGGTCGCCAGGATTCCCGCCCAGCCAAGAGGCGGGATCTTTTCTTTGAAGATCACCAGCATGATCAAGGCAACGAAGAACACCTCCGTATCCACAAATACGACGGAGGACGCGATGCTGGTATACCGGAGGGATTCAAAATACAGAGAAAAATGAAGCCCCAGACACACGCCGCTGGTGAGAGCGAGGATCCAGTCTTTCCTGCTCATTCCCTTCAGTTCCTCCCGGTTCTGCAGGAGGACATAGGGCAGCAGAAGCACCCCCGCCATGGCCACCCGGTAAAACGCCAGGATCATTGCCGGTGCCGATGAGATGCGCACCAGCGGTGCCGACAGCGATACGCCAACGACACCCAGTATGATGATCAGTTTCTTCACTGCCTGTTCCTCTTCTTTCTTCCATTCGGTGTGACCGTGTCCTCATTGTACATTATCGGAAACGGTTTGTCTTGTAAAAAAGGAAAAACTCCGCAGGATGCGGAGCAGTTCCTGTTCCTCGCAGCTGGATCACAGAAGACGGATTCCTTTGACCATCAGCATCAGTCCCATTGTGATGATGAGCATGGTGCTGCCCTTGAGGATATATTTGTTGTATTTTCGGGTAAGAGCATCGCCAAGACCTCCAAACAGCAGCATGATGACACAGGTCCCCAGCCCGAATACCAGCATCACGGCCCCTCCTTTGAACGGTGAGGCGGCGGATGCTGCCACAAGCCACATGGAGGAGAGTATGCCGCAGGGCATGATCCCGGTCAGAACTCCGATAAGGAACGGCGTTCCGCGGAACCGGCACGGCGAAGGAAGCCCCGGTCTCAGTTTTCTGAGGAATGGGATCCCCCACATCTGAAGTCCGATAAGGATCACCAGGCCCCCTGCGATGATAAAGACCGCGCTTTTCATCCGCAGACTGAAAACGAGAACGCTCCCCACTGCGCCGAAGATGACCCCCATGATGGTGTACCCGATCAGCCGTCCGCCGTTGTAGGCCAGCGCATTGTGCTGAGTCAGCATGATTCCGCCGCACATTCCGACACAGTGCACGCCTCCTAAAAGGCCGGTGAGGAAGATCACGCCCAGGGAAAGATTTCCCTGAGTTTCCGGCATCGGAACGATCCCCGTAAGATAAGTCAGGACAAAATACAGCACCGCGATACCGAGGATTCCCAGTGCATCCGCCAGAAAATTGTTTCTTCCCTTTCCCACGGGATATCCCATTTTCTGAAGGAGCGCTTCGATCTCTTTTTCCGAAATGACTTCCTCATCATAGTTCAGGGACAGTTCACTTCTGACATAGCTCGCCTTCACGTTGCTGATCCCTTTTTCCCGTGACAGTCTCCGGGTAATGATTGATGTGCAGTTCGGGCAGATGATCCCGTCCAGCTTTTTGCGGAATTCCTGTGCGCTCATCGTTGTTCTTCTCCCGTTTTGTTCTTTCCGCGAAACAGATATCCGATCCTGGAAGCGATCTGTTCGGATACCGTCGGTCTGCGCGGGATGGGTTCGTATTCCATTTCATTCAGCAATTGGAGGATCTTCTCCTCCGAAATGATCTCGGGATCGAATGTCACGGTCACCAGAGATTGAAAATAGGCTACATCCGCATCGATGACACCGCGTGTCTGCAGCAGTCCGGAAATGATGATTTCCGGGCACTGGATGCAGTAGATCCCTTTTACATAGGTCTTTAACGTTACCTCTTCCATTTACGTTTCCTCTCCCCGCTCTTCCCCAGCTTCTGCAGCTTCAGGGAATTCATCAGTACACCGATGGAGCTGGCAGACATGGCCATGGCACACAGAGACGGATGCAGCAGGCCCGCTGCCGCCACCGAGATGCTGACAAGATTATAGCCAAGGGCCCAATGAAGATTCTGCCGCACCGTGCCCATGGTTTTTCGTGAAATAGAGAAAGCATCCCTCAGTTTTGACAGCTTTCCGGCGGGCAGAAGCAAGGACGCGGATTCGATGGCGATATCCGATCCGGTACCCATTGCGACGGAAATATCCGCCGTAGCGAGTGCCGGTGTGTCGTTGATCCCATCGCCGACCATGCACACGGTTTTTCCCTGTGATCTCAGTTTCCGGATCATCTGTGCCTTGTCCTCCGGAAGCACGCCGGAGAGCACATTCTCAACACCGGTCTCTGCTGCGATTTCTCTGGCAGTCTCCTCGCTGTCACCGGTCATGATCCAGACTTCTTTTCCCTCGGCCTTCAGTGCACGTACCGTCTCCGCCGCGTCTTCCCGAAGCACATCTGCCACGCCGAGCACACCCAGGAGCTTCCCGTTCTTCACGACGCAGATCTCGGTTTTCGCTTCTTTGCGGAGATCCGGAAGCTGTTCCAGTTCCGCCAGGGACACTCCCCGCTCTTTCAGAAGGTTCCGGTTTCCGCACAGCACTTCCTCTCCCTCGATCATACCGGTGACACCGCGTCCGGGCAGGTATGCAAAACCGGTCACCTCTGCAGCGCCGAAATCGTACCGGCGTTCTCCTGCATAGTCGGTCACCGCTTTGGAGATGGGATGATCCGAACAGGTTTCGATGGCGGCACTGACGGCAAGCAGTTCCTCTTCCCTGACACCGGGCAGCGGACAGATGTCCGTCAGGACCGGTTTTCCCACCGTCAGGGTTCCGGTCTTGTCAAAAATGATCGTATCCGCTTTCCAGGCACTCTCCAGTGCACCGCCGTTTTTGTACAGCACGCCCCGTTCCGCACCTGCGCCGGAGCCGACCATGATTGCGGTTGGAGTCGCAAGACCCAACGCGCAGGGACAGGCAACGGTCAGAACATCGCAGCAATTGAGGACCGCCGTTTCCAGATCTCCCCTCTGCAATATGAGATACCACAGGGCAAACGTACCGGCTGCCGCAGCCACGACGCCGGGAACAAACCACTGTGCCACCGCGTCGGCAAATCTCTGGATCGGTGCCTTTTCGGTCTGAGCTTTACGCACCATGGCAACGATCTGCGAGAGGACGGAATCCTTTCCGATGGTGGTGGCCCGATAGGTGACGGAACCGGAGCGGTTCAGGCTGCCTCCTACCAGCTCATCTCCCTCGCTTTTGTCCACGGGCATGCTTTCCCCGGTGAGCATGGATTCATCCACAGCACATCCTCCGGAGAGGATCACACCGTCTGCAGGGACGCGTTCGCCGGGTCGGAGCAGGATCTCATCGCCGGTGCGGATCTGATCCGCGGACAGTTCCTTCCACTCTCCCTCTCTCCGCACCATGGCGGAGACAGGCTGAAGCCGCAGCAGTTTCCGGATGGAAGAACCGGCCTCCCCGGCGGCGACCTGCTCCATGTACTTGCCGAAGAGGATCAGACTCAGCAGCACGCCCTGCGATGTGAAATAGAGTGTGAAATTGCTCTTTCTTGTGAGCGCGACAAAGGAGCTGTAGAAATAGATGATCGAACTGGAGAGGGAAACCAGAAGATCCATTCCAAAGGTTCGGTTTCTGAGATTTCGCAGCGCACCGCTGTGAAAATACCGGGCGGGGCCGAACTGCAGTGCGGTACCCAGTACGAACTGTACTTTGGGATGCAGTTCCAGCATCAGCGGAGCGGTGAGCCCTGCCGCTGTAACGAGGATCCGGAAAAGCCGCATCCTTGTGTCCAGCTGGTGGTACTCCTCCCCGGCACGGAGATCCGTTATCTCTGCGGACGCACCGGTGGAACGCACCGCATTCAGCAGCATCTGACTGTCAAGACCCACAGGCCGGAACGTCACCATGAGATTCCCGTCCGGAGCATCCTCCACACCGCATACGCCGTACACACGGCCCAAAGCGGCCTTTACGGCACCCCTGTCCGCTTCCGGCGCCAGCAGGAGATCCGCCTCCTCCACAGGGACGCGGTAGCCGGCTTTTTTTACATACAGGACCACATCCTCCAGCATGAGAGCGCTGTCATCATACGTCAGTTCCATGGTGCCGGCAGTATAGTTTACGGCCGCGTTCTGTACGCCCTTCTGACGGCGGATCGAACGCTCCAGTGTGGCGGCACAGGCGGCACAGTCCATACCGAGAATGGTCAGATTGATTGTTTTCATGATGGGTTCCCTCACAAAAAGCGGCGACAGGACCATTATTCTCTGCCGCCGCGGTTCTCTTTACTTTTCGAGTTGTTCCTTGTACTCCTTGCGCATCTTCAGAAGCTTGTAGGTCATGGGGACACACAGTGCGACCAGATCCAGCAGCAGTACCCAGTCGTACCAGGTGATGCCCTGAATGAACTGGCCCTCATGCCAGACGCCCTTGTTGATCTTGAAATAGTTGTTGTTCCACACGCCCCAGACATCGGTGGTGGGCTTCCAGAAGTGTACTTTCTCAAACGCGATGGTGGTGAGCAGTCCGCCGGCAGTTACCGCACCAAAGGAGGAAGCTCTCCTGTTGCGGATCAGGAACTCAGAGACCACCGGCATCACATAGACTGCAAGGTTGATGATCCAAAGCTGCAGCGGAATATGATAGTTCCAGCGGTGAGCCTGCATGATGTGATCCGCATCGTGCAGAAGCGTCACGGCCAGCAGTGCCAGATTCCACTTCTCTACCTTTGACGCAGTCTCGTCATCCAGTCTGCTGTCCAGAAACTTTGCTCTGTTTTTTTCTTGTTTCAGAGTCATGTTCGATTCCTCCTTTTTATTTACCACTTGGTAAATAAAAAATATCATGCATCCTCTTCTCTGTCAACAGTTTTATTGACCACTTGGTAAGGTTGTGCTATTGTTAAACCATGCCTATTATTGTTGATAAAGAAAAAGTGCGCATGGAGATCCTGATGGCTTTCCAGCGCTGCATAGAGAAAAAGCCCATCGACACCATCTCCCTCCGGGACATCGCGGCGGAGGCAGGCATGTCTCATCCGAAGCTTCTCAATTATTTTGAGAATAAGGATGACCTGATCCTCACCTATATCCGATACACCAAAGATTACATGACTCAGCACTGCATGACCTGGTTCCGCACCCACGACCGGAAGGATTATGACTCCAATCTGGCGTACCTGAACGACTTCATGAATTACGTTGCGGATGCGCCGGAAGGCGAACTGCGCCCCAACGCCACGACTCAGACCTACGTACTGGGCCATTACAGCGAGGAGATCGGGAAAATGGTGACGGATGAGTTTCGGGAATGGCGGGAGATCATGGAACAATGCCTCATTTCCGTATACGGCGAGGAAGTGGGAAAAAAGGAAGCGGAAGCCATGATGATCCTCATTTCCGGCACGTTTCTGTGCAATTACAACCGTGCCCTCACCGGACAGATCAACGACAACATCATCGGATATCTGGCGAACCTGGCAAAATCCTGAAATCACAAAGTATACCCCGGCATGTCAAAAGCATGTCGGGGTTCTTGTCTGTTTTGCAGAAAATGACCTTTCGCCCGGAAAAAACTCATTTTGAATGCGTTTTTTCTCTCACAATGTGATATATAATGGAATCAGAGAAAATACCATACAAAGGAGGAGGTTTTTTCATGATTCTTACACCTGAACAGCAGGCGCTGCTGAACGGTGAAAAAGGCGAAACCATGGCCAAAGTCGTCAAGACCCTCGTCATGTACGGCGATGCTTTTGACGCAGAGCGCATGGTTCCGGTCACAAGCGAATACGGCCACACAGTCATCAGCTTCGGTCTGAAAACCCTCGGACCGGTGTATGACCTCTATCAGAAACTGTTGGACGAAGGACTGCTGAGCAAGCAGAAATTCACGGCGGATCCCCGGCCGCTGGACAAAAATGTTCCCAGCAGTTTTCTGGAAGACATCGTATTCAACAAACTCATGTACAGCCGTCAGGCTTCCTACGAGAAACAGCTGGAGGAAATGGGACTGCTGGATGAAGACAGCTATACCTGCACCAGCTATCTGCCTCAGGTGGGTAATGTCCCCAAACAGGGAGACATCCTTTCCTGGGCGGAGAGTTCCGCCGTCATCTATGCAAACTCCGTCCTCGGTGCCCGCTGCAACCGCAATTCCGGCATTCTGGAACTGATGGGATCCGTCGCCGGATTCGTTCCGGAATTCGGTCTGCTCACCGATGAGGGGCGCAAGGCACACTGGATCGTGGAAGTGCGCTGCGAACACAAACCGGAAGCGCAGCTCCTGGGCTCGGCCATCGGTCTGAAGGTGATGGAGGACGTTCCCTATGTCAAGGGACTGGACAAATGGCTGGGTACGGAGCTCACGGATGAGGCGACCACCTATCTCAAGGATTTCGGTGCCGCCTGTGCCTCCAACGGCGCGGTCGGTCTCTATCACATTGAAAACCTGACGCCGGAGGCCAAGCAGCAGGGCGAAGGTCTAATCCGCGAGGACGCGAAAGTCTATGTGATCGATGACGCGGAACTTCAGCGGGTCAAAGAGAGCTATCCGGTCATCTGGAAGGATCCGGATGCGAAGCCGGCCCTGTGTTTCGTCGGATGTCCCCACATGACGCTCAAACAGCTGGAGGACTGGACGGACAATGTGACGAGACAGCTGGAGGAAAACGGCCGGACGAAAGTCACCGTGCCTACGGTCTTCACCGCTTCCACCCCGGTCATCAAGGAATTTAACAAGACCGAGCGGGCCGGAAAGCTGGCGGATGCGGGCGTCGTGGTCAGTTATATCTGTCCGCTGATGTACATGAACAATCCGCTGTGCAAGAAGAAACCGGTCATCACCTCTTCGAACAAGCTGCGCACCTATACCAGCTCGCGCTACTATACGGAGGCGGAGATCCTGGACATCATCACCGGAAAGGAGGGTTCTCGATGAAAACATTTCAGGGCCGCGTGATCGTTCCGGGCACCTGCACCGCGGAAGCACTGGTGTCTCACGGCGGTTTCAACACACTGGCGTCCTATCAGATGGCGCTGCAGTTCGGCGACAAGAAAGTCAAATGCGGCGACCAGAGCAATCCGGACATCTATAAGAAATCCATGCTGGCAAAGGCGCTGTGTCTGCCCATGACCATCGGATCCACCACCGGAGGAATGGTCCTGTTCGGAGCCTGCCAGATGGGAAAGCAGCCGGCATGTCTGCTCTTTTCCGAGACCATCGACTCCCTCGCCGCTGCAGGCGCGATCCTGGGCGACGTCTGGACGGACGTCTCCATGCCCGTCGTGGACCGTCTGGGACAGGAGTTCCTGGATTACGTCCAGACCGGCATGACCATCACCGTCAAGGAAGACGGCGTGGTGGAAGTATCCGGCGAATAACGCAAAACAAAAAAAGAACTCCGGCGTGTTCAACACGTCGGAGTTTTCATTGGCGGCGACACCCGGATTTGAACCGGGGAATCGCGGATTTGCAGTCCGCTGCCTTACCACTTGGCTATGTCGCCATTGGAGCGGGCAACGAGGCTCGAACTCGCTACCTCCACCTTGGCAAGGTGGCGCTCTACCAGATGAGCTATGCCCGCCTCTTCTGTTTTAAATACGGAAGAAACCGAAGTTTCTTCCGTATTTGGTGCCTTGGGTCGGAATCGAACCAACGACACGCGGATTTTCAGTCCGCTGCTCTACCAACTGAGCTACCAAGGCAAATCGTGGTGGGAACGACTGGACTCGAACCAGTGACCCCCTGCTTGTAAGGCAGGTGCTCTAACCAGCTGAGCTACGCTCCCGTACACGCTCTTTTTCAGCGGCTTGATTATTATACAAGATACGAATATCAATGTCAATAATTTTAATGCCCCATTTTGAAATGATTTTTCCTGCGAAATAACTGGGCTTACAGAAGCAGTTCCTCCAGCTCCGGCACCGTGAAAACATAGTTTTCATCACAGAACTGGCATCCCACGGAGATCTCTTTCCCCTCGCGGATCATGTGTTCCAGTTCGTCTTTTCCGATACTGCGCAGGGCATTGGAAACGCTCTCCCGGGAACAGCTGCAGCGGTACTCGATGGCCTCTTCTCCCAGGATCTCCGCGTTCAGATCCTTCAGCACCTGTTTAATCAGATCCTCTGCCCCGTCCTCATCCAGGATGGTGGTGAGCTGATCCATGAAGAAGATATTGTCTTCCAGTTTCGAGATGGTCTCTTCCGGTGCAAAGGGCATCTGCTGCACGAGGAATCCGCCGGCCGCTTTGATGGACCCGTCGGGATTGACCAGAACGCCCAGCCCGCAGGCGGAGGGCACCTGATCGCTGTTGACGAGGAAACTGGTGAGATCTTCCGCGATCTCCCCGCTGACCAGTTCCGTGGATCCCACATAGGGCTCCTTCAGTCCCAGGTCCCGGCTCACCGTAAGAAGGCCGTCCGTACCCACGAGGCCTCCCACATCCAGCTTTCCGTCTTCCCGGGAAGGAAGATCCGCCTGAGGGTTATTCATGAATCCCCGTACATTCCCCCGGCAGTCCGAGACCGCGATGATGGTCCCCGCCGGTCCGCCGCCGTTGATGCGCAGCGTCACCGAACCGTCGTCCTCTTTCAGCATGTTGCCCAGCAGCGACGCGGCACACAATGCCCGTCCCAGAGCGGCAGAGGCGGTGACGGAAGGATGATGGATATCCACGGCGCGCTGAACAGTGTCCTTCGCGTCGATGACGGACATCTTGATGAAGTTGTCGGCAGCGATTGCACGGATGATTCGATCCATAAATCTTATTCCTCTCTGATACTGATGACGAACCGGCGTCCCTGATCGCCCTGGGGCGCCTGATCGGTAAATACCGGTTCCGAGAAACCGGCCTTCCGCAGTTCCTGTTTCAGAAACTCCGGATCATGGGCATATTCGATGTGCTCTTCCTGCTGTCGTTTCCAGAGTTCCCCTTCCGGGGAGAACAGATCCATGTCATAATACATGATCTTCTCCTCGGGATCAAACTCCGAACGCCACAGGCAGAAGACCTCCTCGGTCTCGTCCACCCAGATCCCGCCGTCCAGCGCGGCAAAGGACTCCGGGGAACGGATATCGAAGATCAGCAGTCCGCCGGGGCGGATAAAGAGATGCAGACGGTGAAACACCTCCGGCAGTTCCTCCGGAGAAAGATAGTTCATCCCGTCCAGAGAACAGACGGCGGCATCCACGGTACCGTACAGATCCAGTTCCGCGGCCTCCTGACAGAGAAACAGCGGCGGCATCGCAAGATCCGCGCACTTTTCCCTGGCCTGCATCAGCATCTCTTCCGAAGCATCGGCAGCGATCATCTCATATCCCCTCCGGGCCAGGATCCTGGTGAGGGTCCCGGTTCCACAGCAGAGATCAAGCAGCATCCGGAATTCTCCAGGATGCTGCTGAAATACCGATTCATAATAATCTGCGAATGCTTCGTACGGAATATCCGTCGTCAGGCTGTCATAAAATCCCGACAGCGACTGATATGCATCCATCATTTTCCCGGTTCTTCCTCACCGTTGAGACGGGGGAACACCACGTCATAGCCGCCCTTGCCGTACTGCAAAGAACGGTTGACACGGCTGATGGTGGCGCTGGAGGCGCCGGTCTCCGTGAGGATGTCGTTATAGATCATTCCCTTGCTGAGGCATTCTGCCACATGAAACCGCTGTTCCATGGCCTGAAGCTCCGTGACGGTACACAGGTC
>CAJGCI010000032.1 GCA_904501855.1 Oscillospiraceae bacterium
GATCACTGCTCCGACGGCATTTGCCGTAATGTTCTCCCTGTCAGCCTTCGTATTGCCCGCCAGCAGCACTCGCACACCGGGTGCGGTCACACTGAGGGCGTTTTTCACATGAACATCCTGGAGCATCACTTCCCGGTAGGACGCGCCAGGTGCGATCAGAACATCCGCCGCTTCGCCTACGACAGTCACTCCGGGAGCGGCTACTAAGGTGATCCCCTCCGGTTTAGCCTCCAGAGTGGCATTCTGCTTATTGGAGTACGCGGAAACGGCAGCGCTGAGCATCGTCACCGCCTGTGCTCTCGTCAGGGGAGTCCTCGGCGAAAACTTCCCGTCTCCCATACCGGCAACGATTCCCCTGTCTGCAATGGCCTTTACATCATGGACGGCCCACCAGCTGATCTCTCCGTTGTCTTTGAAGGATGTCTTACCTGCCTTGCCGTCGATGGCTAGCGCTCTCGCCAGGATTACAGCTGCCTGTTCTCTTGTGACAGGGGATTCCGGTTCCGCGCCCACATCTGTGCCGCCAAGGATACCGGCTTTTACACAGGCCAGGATATAAGGGGTATACCACATATCTGCCGGCAGATCACCAAACCGGTTGTCTGCCTGCTCTGAGAGTCCCAGAAGTGAGCACATCAGCGCGGCGAATTCTCCTCTGCTCAGCATACGGTCAGGACGGAAGGTGCCGTCCCCGTATCCTGCAGTCAGTCCGAGATCTACCCATCGGTTGATGGCTTTTTCTCCCCAATGCCCTCTGGTATCGGAAAAACCTTTGGCGGCGGCGACCGGACTCAGCACCGCTGTGGCCATCACCAGCACCAGAAGCAGAGCGATAATTCTTTTCTTTTTTCTCATCTGTGCAGTCTCCTACATATCATTATTGTTCCACACAATCCGTGATTAATAACGTCCGGCCAGTCCCCTGTCGCATTCTTCCCGGGAGATCTCGCCATTATTGTACTGAGCCATCAGGTTTACGTCTTTATCCCGAAGCCTATAGCGCATCACCAGAAGAATGATTGCAAGGATTGGACCGATGGTACTGATCCAGGTCAGTACATGCCAGCACCCCAGTGCACCCACTGCATCCACAACACCGGTCACCGGATCGGCGTTGGCCGCTTTGAATCCGAAAACGGCGAGCAGAAGCAGAGAAATGCTGTTCATCAGGGCGCCGGAGAGCTTTGTCACACTAGTCTGAATGGAGAATGTGATGCCCTCCTGACGGACACCGGTCTTATATTGTCCGTATTCGATGCAGTCCGGTGTGAACATATATACCAGAACGTTGTATCCAACCAGACCGACGCCCCGAAGCGCCATGGTGATATAGAGCGGAATATCGCTGCTGTAGCCTACGAAGAACTGAATGACGGAGGCGAGGACAAAGAGTCCAAGGCATCCGATATACAGCCAGAACTTGTCGACTTTTCTGCACAGTGACGGAATGAACGCCGCTGCGATGATCGCCGGAATGATGGACATTGCCAGCAGGATGGTTCCTTTTTCTGTACTTCCCAGCACATACTGTGCGAACATGGGGATAACGGTCTGAACCGTGTTGGTAACACCTACTAGGAAAAATGCGATATAAAACACGATCAGGAACTTGTTCTGTCCCAGCGCCCGGAACATGTCCTTCAGCGTGTGCGCTTCCGCAGATCGGACTGCATTCCGCTCTTTGCCGAAAAACAGGATCGGAAGCATCAGGAGCATGGATACGACGGACAGAGAGATGGACAGAAGAGGCCACCCCATGGTCATATACAGTCCTTCGATAGCCAGCGTGGCTATGACAAGTGCCGAGGTTCCAACCAGACGTCCAATGGACAGGATGGAGTTTCTCTCCTCCACTTTTTCCGTCATGGCGGTGGACAGTGCATAGATCGGGGTATCGCACATCGTATAGGCGACTGACCACAGGCAGTATCCGATGAACACCCATGCGCATTTGGCGCTGATACTCAGGCTGTCCGGCATACAGAATATAAATATCGTTGTTGCCGGAATACAGATCCATGAGATCTTCAGCCACGGCAGGAATTTTCCTCCTTTCAGATGAGCCTTATCCACGATCCGTCCGAAAATGATATCATTGATCACATCCCAGATCTGGGGAGCTATCACAACGGACGCTGCCAGTGCTTCATTTACTCCGTGATTCAAGAGAAACAGGGAAATATAGCTGGCAATGATCATATAGAACAGATTCTGTCCGAAAAAGTAGGAATAATAGCTGATCCGTTCTCTTTTTGTCGTCTGCATTTCCATATGACATCTTCCTTTTCATCGTGTCGTGAAACCCGGTTTTTCCGGATCATTCACGGCGTTTATTTTTAAGGGGGGATTCCCTTTTTTTCCTGGGTTTTTCAGTACGCAGCGCAGGGCCTTCCAATAATGTCCGTTTAAAAGGTTCAGCACTGCGTTCATCATATGTTCCGGGAACATATCCTCGCCGGATGCGGAAAGTGCAAACAGCGGCATCTCCTTCATAGCTGCTGCCATCATGCCTTCCTGCCCCGCTTCCTCCTTGGATACTTGTGAGGCAAGATGCTCCACATACTTTAAAAGGATCTTTCCGAAAAAGTTGTGTCTGGCATTTTCCAGGGTGTGTTCCGGCCGATATGGTCGCGAGACCCGTGTGACCGGTGCAGGGAGTTCCTTCCCATACAGTGCCTCAAACTGCTCATCCGGTACCGTCATGTCCTTCAGATCACCATAATAGAATGGTGCTGATTCCGTCAGATCCTCCACCGGTCTTCTCTCCGTATTCAGAGTCAGTTCCAAAGAAAGCGGAAGATTATCGCCGCTGCCTCCGGCCCGAAGAGTATACCTTCCCGGTTCGGCATACCAGTCCCGGATGGCTGTATTGTAAAACGCAAGATCATCTGCCGCAAGAGTGAACACCGCGCTTCCGGTCTCTCCCGGTTCCAGTCGTATCTTCCGGAATCCACGGAGTTCTTTCTCCGGCTGGAATACCGACTCGCTGCGGTGGGACGAAAACAGGAACACCGTTTCCTCCCCTTCCATCCTTCCGGTATTCTGCAAAGTGACCGTGATCCTTGCCATTTCGTTTCCGTTCATTTTTTCTCTGTCGATTTCCAGGGACAAATAACGGAATGTGGTATAGGACAGCCCGTGTCCGAAAGAATACCTTACCGTCTTCCGCGCACGGTCATAATAGCGGTATCCGGTCCAGATTCCTTCCCGGTATTCCACGGTCCCTTCGTTGCCGGGATAATACTCATAAGACGGAACATCCTGCAGTTTCATAGGCCAGGTCTCCGCCAGTTTTCCACTGGGGTTGGCTTTTCCCAGAAGAAGATCTGCAATCGCGGCACCGCAGGCTTCACCGCCAAGATACATCAGCAGTATGGCCGGAACAGCTTCTTCCCATTCCATTTCCATGGGCGCACCGCCCATCAGGATCACGGTTGTTCTAGGATTGACTTTCACTGTTTCCCGGATCAGCCGGACCTGATCCTCCGGAATCCGGAGGTCTTCACGGTCAAATCCTTCCGACTCATAGCTCTCCGGGAGACCGGCAAACAGGAACACCTGATCGGCAGTAGAAGCGACTTTGATTGCGTTCCGGAGGAGCTCTTTCGCATCCTCTTTGCTCCTATCCAGCCGATAGCCCGGTTCATATTCCGCATCCGGAATCAGTGTTCTGATCGCTTCCAGCGGTGTGTCGATCCGAACAGGATGGATCTTGGAGCTTCCGGACCCCTGATAGCGTGGTTTTTCCGCCAGTTCTCCCACGATCGCCGTGCGCTTTTCCGGTCTGGCCGGAAGGACCCCGTTGTTTTTCAGCAGGACCGTTCCCTTCTCTGCGCACTCCTTTGCAAGAGAATGATGCGCCTCCACATCGTATCGGAAATCATGCTGCTGTGTCTCCATGCACTCCAGCACCATAGCGGTGACCCGTTCCGCAGCCCGATCCAATGCTTCCGATGAGAGTCTTCTCTCCCGGATATCGTTCAGTACTTTCCGATCGTTGTATCCATGATTGCCGGGCATTTCCAGATCCATTCCGGTCTGGATCCCCAGTGCCCGGTCATGCACAGCTCCCCAGTCGGAGATGACCGTTCCATCATATTTCCACTCATCCCGCAGAATCGTGGTCAGAAGTTCCCGGTTTTCACTGTTGTATTCACCGTTCAGCCGGTTATAGGAACACATCACCGTCAACGGAGAGGATTCCTTCACCACCTGACCGAATGCTTTCAGATAGATCTCCCGCAGGGTCCGTTCATCTATTCTTGCGTCGATCGTCATGCGCCGCTTTTCCTGATTGTTTGCAGCAAAATGTTTTAACGAGGCACCGACCCCTGTGCTCTGAATCCCCCGTACCAATGCACTTCCCAAAGTACCGGATACGATAGGATCTTCGGAATAGTATTCAAAATTGCGTCCGCAGCGGGGATCCCTTTTGTGATTGATCCCCGGACCCAGAATGACGGAGACCTGCTCCTGCAGACACTCCTCGCCCATCGCCTTTCCCATTCGGCAGACCAGTTCCGGGTCAAAGGTGCAGGCCATCGTTACTGCGGCGGGAAAACATACCGCCGGAATGCTCTCTCCAATGCCGAGATTATCTCCACGATCAAGCTGCTTGCGCAGTCCGTGAGGTCCGTCCGAAAACATTATCGACGGGAGCCCGAGCCGTTCTACCGATTTCGTATGCCAAGTGTCCAGCCCGGACATGAGTCCGACCTTCTCCTCGGTCGTCATCAGTGCGACCAGTTCTTTCGCCCTTTTGCGGAAACTCAATCGATCCTCGCCCGACCTCTTCTGGTTCGCGGTTAGGTTTTCTGTGTTATTGATTCCTGCATTCACATCAATGCACCTGTTCTCTTCCTCAATAATTGTAGGTATATTATTATTTTAATCCTCATCGCCAGGCAATCATATTAAATTTTCCTGTTTATTATTAAGTTTTCCTGTTCTTATCATAGAAAATAATATAGTATTAATAATAGTTATCGCACTGCGACATTCTGGATCGACGAAAGGAGCTTTTTATGGTTTTTCCACGAATCAACAAAGATCCTCTGATTCAATCTTTTTATGCTTATTCCCGTATCCCGATCTGGATATTTGAGGAAGACGGTACTCTCACCGAATGCTACATTCGCAACCGCAGGCCGGATATGTTTACGCCGCTGCAGGGTGTTCTTCGCCGCATTCAGCACGATTCGAAAAAGAAGGATTATGAAGTCGTTGCCAGAAACAATGAGCTTTATATCATTATTCGCTGTATGCCAAATGGTTATGATAATCCGGTCTTCGCAATCCTCGGACCAATTCTTTTCACCCCCTGTTATTCTCTGTTTGAGATGAGACAGCTTTCCTTTTCCGTTGGTCTTGCTGATCAGGAACTCACCGATCTGGTCTCTTATCTGCAAGTTCTGGAGTATTCCAGAGCAGCGGACACCTTGCGCTTTGTCGCGAATCTGCTGCATGCGGATTATCCGTCCTCCAGAACCGAAGATGTCCGCAGCGTGCTTGAACAGATCCTAAAGGCGCATGCGGATGCTGATCTCACTGAAACGAAGGACTCCGATCGTCCCGCCCACACATCCTACCGGGAAGAGCTTGCTGTTCTGCAGTGTGTGCGCGACGGGGATCTCGATCGTTTGGAAGATACTTATCGGTCCCTGCCGGAGACCCGTTACGGCCGTATGTCCTCCAGCCCCTTCCATCAGACTCTTTACGGAGTAATCGCTAACATCACGCTGGTGACCCGATTCGCTATCTTGGGAGGAATGCCGGAAGAGGATGCCTTTAACCTCAGTGATTATTACATACAGAAGACGGAACGCGTCCGGACACCTGCGGAATTGCAGGGGATAAATATAGAAATGGGGGTAGATTTTACTTCCCGCGTCGCTCAGATCCGGGAACAGGAGATCTCCCGTTACGTTCTACCGGTTCGTCAGTGTATGGAGTACATACTGAGGCATGCCCGGGAGAAGGTCTCTCTGGATGAACTGGCACAGGAAGTTAACCTTTCCCCGAAATACCTTTCCGACCTGTTCCACCGAGAGACCGGACAGACGATTCTCACCTATATTCAAAAGCAGAAGATCCGGGAGGCAAAATTTCTGCTTCGTCACACGGACAATTCCCTCAGCGAGGTCAGTCAGCTTCTCAACTTCAGTTCTCAGAGCTATTTCACCACGGTGTTCCGGAAAACAACGGGAATGACTCCGCGTCAGTATCGCACTCTCCACATTTCCGATGCGCGGACATAGTGAAAATGTCCAACTAAAAACAGGCAATTTGCACGATCCTCCCAATTTATTTCCTGGGGAATTGAAAAGCGTTATCTCTCTTGATAGAATTAAATTGTATAGGTATCCTAATTGGGTAATATCGAACAGGAATATGATTGAGGTGCCCTCATGGAAAGCAAAAAGAAAAAGAAAGCTCTGCTGGGCGACATCGCCGGTATCGGCTGCGGTGTTCTTGTTCTTGTCATGGCACTGCTGATCAACATCAATGCCAATGCCGGGAAGACCGCCAGTGTCAAAGCCAGTGAGATTCCAGCGGAAGCGGTGACGGTCGTCGGCACGGCGGAAGGCCGCAACGGCGATATTTCCGTGGAAATCACAGCAGATGAAAACAATCTCTATCGGATCAAAATCCTGGACGAGGAAGAGACCGACGGGATCGGATCTCTGGCGCTGAAACAGCTCCCCGGAGCGATTCTGGATGCGCAGAATGTTCAGGTAGACAATATATCTGGTGCGACGATCACTTCCGAAGCAGTAAAGACCGCCATCTATAATGCGCTGAAAGACAGCGGTATCAAACCGGCCACCTTCGGTGCCTCTCTCGTCAAGATCGTGAACACGGCAAAAAAAGTAGAGACCGGTTCCGGCATTACCGTCATGAAGGCAACCGACTGGGCGGAAGAGTATCCGGAGATCTACGAATCCTACATGAAGAATGCGGAAAACCGTGGGCAAGAAGATTATGTGGAAGAATATCCCATGATCAAAACACTGTATGACGGATACGGATTTGCCAAGTACTATGACAGTGCCCGTGGCCACATGTACGTTATCGATGATGTGACCAGCACCGGACGCCCCCATGCTCTGGCAAACTGCTGGACCTGTAAGGTCCCCGAGTTTACCGCTATGGTCAACGAGATGGGCGATGCCGCTTATCAGATGAAGTTCGAAGATGTTCAGCAGAACATCAACGAGCCGCTGAACTGCTACAACTGTCACGCCAATGAACCTGGCGAGAATACGATCACCCACACCTATCTGATTAATGGTGTAGGTGAAGATTTCGACCAGATCGACGCTGCTAACCTGGCATGCGGACAGTGCCACAACGAGTACTATTTTGATCCGGAAAGCAAGGCAACGACCCTGCCTCACAACAGTCTGGCATCCATGTCCCCGGATGACATTCTGGCCTACTACAACGACTTCAAGGGAACCGGCGAGCAGTTCTCGGACTACACCAATCCCAATACCGGCGTCAAACAGATCAAAGTCCAGCATCCGGAACTTGAGACCTATCTCGGCGAGGGCAGTGTACACCGCAACAAGTTTACCTGTGCCGACTGTCATATGGGCGACGCGGTGGCGGAAGACGGAACCGTATACAAGTCCCATTACCTCATCAGCCCGCTGGACAATGAGGATCTGATCAAGAACACCTGTTCGGAATGCCACACGGATCTGGAAGGTCAGGTTCGCGCGATCCAGGCAGGCGTGATGGCACGGGAAACGGAGATCGGAAACAAGCTGGAAGCTTTCCACAACAAGCTGGCGGACGCAGTTGCCGGCGGCAACTACTCCGAAGAAGAACTGGATGCCATCCGCGATGTCCTTCGCAGTGCACAGTTCTACTGGGACTTCGTTTTCGTAGAAAACAGCGAAGGTGCTCACAACTCCGCACTGACCAAACAGTGTCTGGACAAATCGGAAGCCCTGATCGAACAAGGAATGGCCATGTTCAAGTAAGTTCTGAAACCAACAATGAGATATCGCCCGCCTTGCAATACCAGGCGGGCGATTTTTCGGAGGCAAAGTGTGAAGAAACTCTATTCTTTTTTTAAATCCATGCGATTTGGCCTGATTCTGCTGGTTCTTATCGCCGTATGCTCCGTAATCGGATCGATCATCCCGCAGGACAAAGAGATCTCCTGGTACGTGCAAAACTATCAGGATCTTCATGGTGTGATTCTTCTTTGCAAGGCCCACCGCATTTTCCAAAGCTGGTATTTTATCGTTCTGCTGGCTTTGTTGAGTCTGAACCTGCTTCTGTGTACCGTCACCCGGCTTCGTACGCTTCTTTCCACCCGATCGGGTCCGGATCCGGTCGCTTATTCCCCGGATGAGGTTCATCTGTCCGAAGCCGGCATGTCCATGCTGCATGAACACTTGATAAGGATGCGCTGCAGGGAAAGCCGATACGGTAATTCCGTGATCTATCGGAAGAACAGCTTCGGGCGATACGGAACATTTATTACACATCTGTCCATACTTCTGACCGTCATCTTTGGTGCGGCGGCACTGTACCTGCCCACCACCATCGACCAGACCTGTGTTCCGGGAGAGTCCATTACAATGGAGGACGGAACGGAGATTGCCGTAGACTCGTTCCATATTGAAAATGAGTACGGAGATCTGGATTATGCCAGCAAGGTCACCGTCACACTCCCGAACGGAAAGCAGAGCGATCTGACGGAAGTAAGTGTGAATCACCCCCTGTCCTTCGGCGAATACAAGATCTATCAGCAGACCTATGGAACTGCAGGCTCTGTCACAGTCCGTAATACGGATACGGACGGTGTGGATACTCTGACTCTGACCGATCAGTGTTTCCTTTCCATCGACGGAAACAACGGCATGTGGTATGAGGCCATCTATCCGGGCTACATCCAAGAGGAAGATGAAACAATCACCCTGATCACTTCTACCACCGGCCGATATGAAGACCCCGTATATCAGGTTCTTCTTTCCTCGGACGGGGTCAACACTCCGGTCCTGGCCTTCCCAGGGGAGAAACTGACGGTCTACAACATGGAGTTCACCTTCAACGATCCGGTGGAGTATCCGGGGCTTCGCATCAAGCATACCCCGAAGCTGATCAACGCACTTCTAATTGCCGTGTTTGTTCTGATGATCATCGGCTTATATATCACGTTCTTCCTGCAGCCGGTCCTCGTAAAAGTGGATGATACGGGGTATGCAGTAGGCGGACCGAAACCTGATGGCATGCGGATCGAGCTTCAAACATTATTGGAAAACGAACAAGTACAGGAGGAAAATGACGAATGTTAAATATCGTATTCTTCAGCGCACTGGTCCTATATTTTCTGTGTTCCGTATGTCAGTTTATCGCATCGGCGCTCAAGAAAGAAAAGTTCGGAACGATCGCTTTTGCGGTATTCCTGATTGCATTCCTGCTTCATACCGGATACCTAATTGCCCGCGGAATCATTGCGAAACGGCTCCCCATGTCCAACCAGTTTGAATTCGCGACTACCTTTGCATGGGGCATCTCTCTGCTTCTCATCATCCTCCGCAAGAAGTATGATGCGCAATGGATTACTGTAGTGGCCATGCCTGCTGCTGCCCTGATCCTTTCCTACGCAGCTCTGCAGCCCATGGAGATTAAGGAACTGATGCCGGCTCTGCGGAGCGTGTGGTTCGGGTTCCACATCGGATCCGCCGCCATCGCATACTCCGCTTTCATCATTGCCGGCGGAGCGTCTCTCCGCTATCTGCTGCTGGCAAGAAAGAACGCACCGGACAGCGCTGCAAAGCTTAATCAGATGGATTATATGTCTTACCGCCTTATCGCATTGGGATTCCTGTTCTTAACGATCACAATCCTTGTGGGCGCCATCTGGGCCGAACAGGCATGGTCTTCCTTCTGGACCTGGGATCCGAAAGAGGTCTGGGCATTGATCACCTGGATCGTTTACGCTGTGTACCTGCATCTTCATCTGAGAAAGAAGAATCAGAAAACGCTGGCATGGTTTGCAATCATTGCCGTCCCCGTCGTACTGTTCACCTTTGTGGGTGTCAACAGTCTGATGCCTGGAATGCATTCCTACGGCTGATTGCCTGAAAATATGATAAAATGGATACTGCAGACAGGAGTTTTCTCTCACTGCAGTATCAATTTTTATAAGGAGGGCTCATGGCAATGAAAAAAACCGTATGCATTGCGTTGTCGGTACTGCTGATACTTTTTCTGGCGGTTCATTCCTTTGCGTCCTCCACTTTCTTTTCCCCGGCGCCGGTCCTTTCCCGCACACTGCGATTTGATCTGTTTTCCTTTCTCCAGTGGGACATGCGGATGATCCGGATGCCCTCGATATGGGATTCCGGTCTCACGGGACACGGTGTGCAGATCGGGATCATCGATTCCGGGATCTCTGCAAAGAACCGGGATCTTGATACGGACCGGGTCCTTTCTGGAATTGATTTCGTATCCGGCGATGATGCACTAACCGACAGCAGCGGACATGGAACTTTCATCGCCGGTATCATCGGAGCGTCCCGCCACAACGGCTTTGGGATCTCCGGGATTGCACCGGATGCGACACTCGTGCCTATGAAGACCTCCTCTCACAAGCGTTCTGAGATCCACCATGTGGCTGACGCCATACGAGCCTGTGTGGATGACTATCAGTGTTCTGTGATCAATCTCAGTTCCAGTTCCGAAGAGTCTTCTGAGATCCTGGCGGAGGCGATTCGATACGCCGATGAGAGAGGTGTCATCATTGTATGCCCTGTCGGAAATGACGGAAATGAAACTCTGAATTATCCTGCCGCTTATGAAGAGACCATCGGTGTGGGGGCGGTTGATTCCGATAAAATCATCAGCTCATTTTCCAACTGCAACGACAGTGTTTTCATCGTAGCTCCCGGCGAGGAGATTTTGAGCCTCGCCCGTTCCAGATACGGTATAGCATTCCGCAACGGAACTTCCTACGCGGCTCCCTTCGTCACCGGACTTGCAGCTCTCCTGAAGGAACGATATCCCCGGATGAACAGAAAAGATTTCTGTGAGATTCTTCGACAATCCTCTCTCGACCTCGGAGAAGAAGGCTATGATCCCCAGTACGGTTGGGGACTGATCCAGGCAGATGCTGCATTGCGTGCTGCCGACGACTATTTCTGACCGGTATCGATATCTCTTATTCCCTTGAAAACAAACAAAAAAACAGGTCTTTCCGACACTGGAAAGGCCTGTTTTTTTTGATATTGGGAATTATGCTTCCTTTTTCTCTTCGACGACCGGTCTGGGACGAGGTGCACCAAACTGCCACTTGATAATGCTTCTCGGGCAGACGGTTGCGCACTTGCCGCATCCGATACATCTGC
This sequence comes from Oscillospiraceae bacterium, assembly GCA_904501855.1. GTDB lineage: Bacteria > Bacillota > Clostridia > Oscillospirales > Oscillospiraceae > UBA2922. Next base: position 11,367 of record CAJGCI010000032.1, read on the forward strand.
TGTAGTCGATGTGAGCCAGATTGTTTTCAACCGTAATGGCCGGACCGTCTTTCAGCGGGCATTCACGCTGGCACTTCATACAGCCGATACAGCCGACGTCGCACTGTTTCATTACGACACCGCCCTTGTCCTGGCTGGAGCAAGTGGGAATGACCTTCTGTTTGTACGGGACCATCTCGATGATCTTCTTCGGGCAGACATCTGCGCAGGCTCCGCAGGCAACGCATTTTTCGCGATCAACGTGTGCCACACCATTTTCTACGCTCATTGCACCGAACTGGCAGGCTTCCACACAGGTACCGAGACCGACACATGCGAAACGGCAGTCTTTGCTGTCGCGTCCGCCAAACAGCATTGCTGCCTGGCAGGTCTTGGGACCGCTGTAGTTGAAACGAGGCTGAGCAACATCGTTGGAGCCGGAGCAGGTCACGTGTGCGACCATTTTGTCAGTTGCGTCCGCAGAAACGCCCATGATCTCACCGATCTTTGCTGCTGCTTCCGGACCGGCAACCACACACTTGTTGGTGGGTGCACCGCCGACAACTGCAGCTGCATATCCGTCACAGCCGGGGAATCCGCAGCCGCCGCAGTTTGCGCCGGCCAGGCACTCGCGGACCTGTTCCAGACGGGGATCCTGATCCACGTGGAAAATCTTAGAAGCAAGGCCGAGGACGGCACCAAACAGTGCACCCAGCAGGCCGAGGACAACTATTGCAAAAATAATCGTAGTCATATCGCAGTGCCCTCCTTAAAAGATCTTCATGCCGCTGAAGCCCATGAATGCCAGGGACAGAAGTCCACCGGTGACCAGAGCAATGGCGAAGCCTTCGAAGGCCTTCGGATAGTCGGCGAATTCGATTTTCTCACGTACGGATGCCAGCAGGCAGATAGCTACCAGGAATCCGATACCGCCGGTGATACCATAAACCACGGACTCGATGAAGTTGTAGTTATTCTGAGTGTTCAGAAGCACAACACCGAGAACAGCACAGTTGGTGGTGATCAGCGGCAGATAGATGCCAAGTGCAGAATACAGAGAGGGAACTGATTTTTTCAGGAACATCTCAATAAACTGAACCAAGCTTGCAATAACAAGGATGTATGCGACGGTCTGCATGAAGCCGAGATCGAGCGGCATAAGGATCCACTCGTTGATCATCCAGCACAGTGCGGATGCAAGGCCCATGACGAAGATAACCGCCAGACCCATACCAGCAGCGGTGTCCATCTTGTTGGAACAGCCGAGGAACGGGCAGATGCCAAGGAACTGAGAGAAGATAAAGTTGTTGATCAGGATGGCACCTAATGAAATAGAAAGTAAACTAGTTAACATTATTTACCCTCCTTTTCTGCTCTCTCCCGAGCTTCTTTTTTCTCTTCCGATTTTCTTAACGCATAGTTCATTGCGGCAAGAATACAGCCAAGAGTAATGAAGCCGCCGACCGGAAGGGTCAGGATGCTGGCACCGTACTCATGCGGGAAGATCTGAACTCCGTTGCCGGTTCCGATAACACCGTTGATGGTGTTGATCAGGCCGCCGCCGAAGCTTCCCTTGCCAAGGAGCTCACGGATCAGGCACATCACGAAAAGGACTGCCGTGTATCCAAGTCCCTGGAAAATACCATCACGGAAGGCCAGGCCTACCGGATTTTTCTGGCAGAACGCCTCGGCACGTCCGATGATGATGCAGTTAACAACGATCAGCGGAATAAACACGCCCAGGGATTCACTCAACGCCGGAATGTACGCCTGCAGAACCAGGTCTACGATGGTAACGAAACCGGCAATGACAACGACGAAGATCGCCAGACGGATCTCGTTCGGAATAATTTTACGGATGGCGGAGATAACCACGTTGCAGCAGGTCAGGATAATCAGAACGGAGAGACCCATGCCGATACCGTTGAACATGCTGGTGGTGATGGCCATCGTGGCACACATACCAATCTGCTGAACAAGAACGGGGTTATTGGTAATCAGGCCTTCTTTAAATTGTTGTTTTGCAGTCATTATTCAAGCCCTCCTTTAACCCAGCAAACTCGTGACATACATGACATAACGAGCCTCGTTCGTGCAGGCACGGGAAGTGATAGTCGCACCGGCGATGGCTGCAATGGAGCCGCCGTCTTTGGCAAGATACGCCGTATCAAGGGTCGTACCTGCCAGGTTGTCACGCCATGCGCCTTCCTGCGTCTCGGATGCCAGAGCACCCAGACCGGCAGTTTCAGAGCTCTTGGTCACGTAGATTCCGGTACAGGAATTGTCCGCACCCACACCGACGACCATGGTGATCATACCCTGGGCGCCGGAGAAGTAAGTCTCGGCAACATAACCGGCAGGAGCACCGGTCTCATCCGTTGCCTTTACGAGCTTGGTAATGGTTCCGTTGTTTTCATAGTCAGTCAGCTCTTCGTAATTAGCTGCTTCCAGAACGTTCGCATAAGCGGTAGCCGTCTTCTCGGCTGCCAGTTCTGCGATGCGGTCTTTCGTCACATGATTGACCAGGCCAAGGATCAGTGCCACGACAGCGGCTGCTGCCAGAAGGACCAGAGCCAGTTTCACAATGCTAGGAGATGCGGTTTTCTTTTCCATTATGCACCCTCCTTCAAAGACTTCTTCGCAGCTTTCTCAGCCGCTTTTGCGGTAGCGATGTCTTCTCTTGTCTCACCGAACTGACGGCGCGGGGTCTTATCCAGAGCCCATGCGCAGGCATTCATGATGAGGATCGCGAAAGAAACACCTTCGGGGAATCCGCCGAAGTAACGGATCAGGACGGTCAAAGCACCGCAGCCGATACCGTAGATAATTCTTCCTCTGGAGCTTACCGGGCAGGTCGCATAGTCGGTTGCCATGAAGATAGCACCCAGGAACAGGCCGCCGGTCAGAAGGTTGCAGAGCATCCAATCCACATGAGTGTATCCCTCATGTCCGAAAATCAGAGTCAGAAGAGCTACGCTTCCGATGAAGGAAACGGGAACATGCCATGTGATGACCTTACGGCAGAGCAGGTAGATGCCGCCGACGAGAAGTGCGATGGTGCTGACTTCTCCGATGCATCCCGGCATGATGCC
>CAJGCI010000033.1 GCA_904501855.1 Oscillospiraceae bacterium
CTGGGCGGCATCATCGTGGAGTCCGGCGACTTCGACTGGAAGTCCACCGGCAACTATCCGCAGATCTCGGATGCCAACCCCAGCTATCACGGCGTATCCTTCCAGGACGCGGTGGGGCCGGCGGCATTCGTCACCTACATCCGGGCCATCCTGCTGAGAGACACCGGCGCGGCCATCTCGCCCTTTAACGCATTCCTGCTGCTGCAGGGCGTGGAGACCCTGTCTCTCCGTCTGGAACGGCATGTGGAGAACACGAAGAAAGTGGTGGAATACCTGTCGAAGCATCCGCTGGTGGAGAAAGTGAACCACCCGGCACTGCCGGACCATCCGGATCACGAACTGTATGAGAAGTATTTCCCCAACGGCGGCGCCTCCATTTTTACCTTCCAGATCCGGGGAGGACAGAAGGAAGCCTGGGCATTCATCGATGCCCTTGAGATCTTCTCGCTGCTTGCCAATGTGGCGGATGTGAAGAGCCTCGTGATCCATCCGGCTTCCACCACCCATTCCCAGCTGACGGAAGAGGAACTGGCGGATCAGGATATCTATCCCAACACCATCCGGCTGTCCATCGGCACCGAACACATCGACGACATCATCCACGATCTGGAGACCGGATTCGATGCCGTCTGCAAAACACTGCACTGAAAGATTCCGAATATAAAAACACAGATATAAAAAGAGACACGAAAAGGAGAATTCATCATGGCGAATATTTATAAAGGAACACTGGGACTCATCGGCAACACTCCGCTGGTGGAAGTCGTCAATATCGAAAAGGAACTGGGCCTGGAAGCCACCGTTCTCGTCAAACTGGAGTACTTCAACCCCGCCGGATCCGTCAAGGACCGCATCGCCAAGGCGATGATCGAGGACGCGGAGGAGAAGGGCCTTCTGAAGGAAGGCTCCGTCATCATCGAGCCCACTTCCGGCAACACGGGCATCGGCCTTGCCGCCATCGCCGCGGCCAAGGGCTACCGCATCATCCTCACCATGCCGGAGACCATGAGCGTGGAACGCCGCAACATCCTGAAAGCCTACGGTGCCGAGCTGGTGCTCACCGAAGGCTCCAAGGGCATGAAGGGCGCCATTGCAAAAGCCGAGGAACTGTCTCAGGAGATCCCCGACAGCTTCATTCCCGGCCAGTTCGTCAACCCCGCCAACCCCGCCATCCATAAGGCCACGACCGGTCCGGAGATCTGGAAAGATACCGACGGCAAGGTGGATCTGTTCATCGCCGGCGTAGGCACCGGCGGCACCGTCACCGGCACCGGAGAATATCTGAAAGAACAGAATCCCGATGTGAAAGTGGTGGCACTGGAGCCGCTGGATTCTCCGGTCCTCTCCGAAGGCAGAGCCGGCGCCCATAAGATCCAGGGCATCGGCGCGGGATTCGTTCCCGATGTGCTGAACACCGGTGTGTACGACGAAGTGTTCCGTTCCTCCAATGAGGACGCCTTCGCCGCCGCAAAACTTCTGGCCAAGAAGGAAGGCATCTCCGTGGGAATCTCCTCCGGTGCAGCCCTCCACGGCGCCATCGAACTGGCAAAACGTCCGGAGAACAAGGGCAAGGTCATCGTGGCGCTTCTTCCCGACAGCGGCGACCGCTACTACTCCACGGCACTGTTTAACGACAACTGATCCCCGCACAAATAAAATTCTGTGAGGTGTATTTATGGCTTCCGACCAACTCCATGAAGCGATCTATCAGCGCTACATCGAGCCTACCAGGAGAAAACGGACCCGAGCGGTGGGTCTGGAATTTGAGTTTCCCATCATGAATGCCGAGACAAAACCGGTGGATTTTTCCGTGATCCATGCAATGACGGATGATTTCCTTCGTACTTTTTCCTTCTTATCGTCTGGGCAGGACGATGCGGGACATATCTATCTGGCCGAGGAGCCGGAGACCGGCGACAGTCTCTCCTTTGACTGCAGCTACAACACCCTGGAATTTTCATTTGGGACAGAGGAGGACATGGCACTGCTGGATCAGCGGTTCCGGCGGTACTACCGGTTCGTGCAGAACGAACTGGAGAAGAACGGACATCATATCACCGGGATGGGTATCAACCCGGGGTATGCGGTCAACCGCAATGTCCCGGTGGTCAGCGAGCGTTACCGCATGCTGTTCCACCACCTCTGTTCCTATAAAAACTACGGCAGGGAGATCCTGTTTCACGACCATCCCAATTTCGGCCTGTTTTCCTGTGCCTCCCAGGTGCAGCTGGATGTGGAGGAAGCCGACCTCATCGAGGTGATCAACACCTTCACACTGCTGGAGCCGATGAAGGCGCTGCTGCTGGCCAATTCCCTGTGGACGGAGGGCGACAGTGAGTTTCTCTGCAGCCGGGATTATTTCTGGCGCAACAGCCTGCACGGCCTCAACCGCCATAACGTGGATATGTACGGGCTGAGGTTTGAATCCGTGGAGGAGCTGATCCTGTATATCCGGAGCATGAGCATCTACTGCGTCATGCGGGACGGGAAATACGTGAATTTCAGCCCCATTCCGCTGGATGACTATTTTGCCTCCGATACCATCGAAGGAGAGATCTTCCAGGGATCCCGGTATGAGAAGATCCGGATCCATCCGGAACTGTCGGACCTGGAATATCTCCGCTCCTTCAAATTTGAAGACCTTACGTTCCGGGGCACCGTGGAATTCCGCAGTGTCTGCGAACAGCCGGTGCCGGAGATCCTGGCTTCCGGCGCGCTGCATGCGGGGCTGATGGAGAATCTCCACGCCCTGACAGACCTGCTGGAAAATGACCATGTGATCTATCACAGGGGATATAACGCTTCGGAGATCCGCCGTCAGTTCGTGATGTCGGATCTGCCGGCTGTCTACGACCGGAAGGAGCTGACGGAACTTCTGCTGAAGATCCTGGATCTGGCCGCTGACGGCCTGAAGATCCGGGGCTTCGGAGAAGAACAATATCTGGCGCCTCTGTATCCCAGGGCAGAACAGCTGATGAGCCCCGCCCGCCAGATGAAGGAAGGCCTGCAGAAGGGCAGGACCATGGAGGACTACATTCGGGAATACGGAGAACTGCAGTCATGATACATTTTGATGATAATGCCGTCCGGGACGTTCTCCTGGAGGGCCGTTTCGGTCTGGAGCGGGAGTCGCTTCGGCTGACCGAGGACGGCATGCTTTCCCAGACAAAACATCCCTTCCCGGGAGATCCAGCCATCGTGCGGGACTTCTGTGAGAATCAGACGGAGATCAACACCACCACCCACGACAGCCTGCAGGGGGCACTGGAGGAACTCCGGCAGATCGACTGCCGCCTTCGCATGACTCTGGAGGGACTGCCGCGGCGGGAGATCCTGTGGCCCTTTTCCAATCCGCCGGTGATCCGCAGCGAGGAGGATATCCCCATCGCCCAGTTCTACGGGGAGGAAGCGGGGAAGACCCGTTACCGGGAATACCTGTCGGAAAAATACGGACGCACCATCATGACCTACTGCGGCGTCCATTTCAACTTTTCCTTTTCCGAGGTGCTCCTGGCCAGGGACCGCCTGGTCAGCAACTGCAGAAATCCGGTGGAACACAAGAACCGGATCTATCTGGATCTGGCGCAGAATCTGCTGGAATACGGCTGGCTGCTGGTGGCTCTCACCGCGGCAAGCCCGCTGATGGACCGGTCCTTCTATGATCTCCGGTATCCCGGTCAGACGGTGTTCACGGGAATGGGATCCTGCCGCTGCAGCGAGACGGGATACTGGAACGACTTCGTTCCCACCATGGACTATTCCTCTCTTGACGCCTACGGGGAGAGCATCCTGCAGTATGTCCGGAAGGGATGGCTGTATTCCCCGGCGGAACTGTACTATCCCATCCGCCTGAAATCCTACGGGCAGAACGATCTGCACGTCCTCATGGAAAAAGGCGTCAGTCATATCGAACTGCGGATGATCGATCTCAATCCCTTCCTTCCATGGGGCGTGGATGAGAGGGATCTGCAGTTTGCCCATCTGATGATGGTGTGGCTTTCCTGTCTCGAGGCGGAGCCGATGAATGACCGTCAGCAGATCCGTGCCGCGGCCAACTTCAAGAAGGCGGCGCACTACGATCTGCACCGGACCCGATACCGGGACCGGCAGGAGCGTTCCGTTCCCATGGACGAGGCCGGCCTTGCGATCCTGAGACAGATGAAGGAATTCTACCGGGACGGTCCGGACTGGACCAATGAGATCCTGGCATATCAGACAGAAAAACTGAAGAGACCGTCCAGCCGCTACGCTGCGGAAGTGGCGCAGTGGTTCGGAGATGACTATACGGGCTGCGGTCTGTCCTACGCAAAAGAAAGGCAACAACTCCTATGTGCGAACTGTTCGGCGCAAGCAGTATAGAAAAAGCCGAATACAATGATCTTCTCCGGGAATTCTATTCCCACGACGTGCGCAACCCCCACGGATGGGGGATCGCCGTGCGGGAAGGGGATCGGCTCCTGGTAAAAAAAGAACCGGTGCGGGCCTCCGCAAGCGAAATACTGGCCGGGATCATGGAACGTCCCATTAGGAACGACCTTCTTCTGGCCCATGTCCGCCTTGCCACTAAGGGAAGCATCGAATATGAAAACACCCATCCTTTCGTCCAGAAGGATGTCAGCGGACAGACCTGGACCCTGATCCACAACGGCACCATTTTTGAGAGCAGTATTCTGGATCAGTATGTGAACCGGCAGGTGGGAAGCACCGACAGCGAGCGGATCCTGTGTCACCTCATCGCCCGGATGAACACAGCACTGCGGGAGACGGGAACGCCGCTGACTACGGCACAGCGCTTCGGGATCCTGCAGGATCTGATAGTTCAGATCGTGCCGGAGAACAAGGTGAACGTTCTTCTTACCGACGGGGAAACGCTCTATGCCCACTCCAACTACAACGGAGGACTTCACATCCGGAAGGAAGACGGCAGTGTCATCATCTCCACGCAGGCGCTGGACGGCGGATGCTGGGAGGAACTGCCGCGCAACACGCTCCTGGCATACCGGGACGGGGAAGAGATCCTCCGGGGGGAACCCCATGAATTTGAGTTTTTCGACAGCGAAGAGAAGATGCGTTATCTGTATCTGGACTTCGCCGGAATTTAGCATAACCGTATTCTGAATCGTTCCTGCGTTTCAGCAATACTCCAATCGGGCCGGGGTCCGGTCTGCATCCGCACGCAGATCCGGCCCCCGGCCTGAGATTATTTTTCTGATCTTAAGGAGGTGAGAGGGGATGGCAAAAGTCCTCATCGGCATGTCCGGCGGTGTGGACAGCGCCGTGGCGGCATATCTGTTAAAAAAACAGGGCCATGAGGTCATCGGGGTGACACTGCGAACCTGGGTGTCAGACGACGGCACGGAAAGCCGGTGCTGCGAGATCGACGATGCCCGGCGGGTGGCCATGCGCCTCGGGATCCCCTATTACCCGCTGAACAGCCTCAGGGCATTTCAGGAGGAGGTAACGGAACCTTTCATCCATGATTATCTGGAAGGGAGGACTCCCAATCCCTGCATCCTCTGCAACCGGCACGTGAAATGGGAGCGCATGCTTTATTTCATGAAGGTCCTTCAGGCTGACTATGTTGCCACCGGCCACTACGCCGGGATCCGCAGAATGCCCAACAGACGGTATACGGTGCAGATGGCGCGGCACGGGGAGAAGGACCAGACCTATATGCTGTACCGGCTGACGCAGGAACAGCTGCAGCACACGATGATGCCTCTGTCCGGCTGCTCCAAGGAGGAGGTCCGGGCCATGGCCCGTGAATTTGATCTGGCGGTGGCATCCAAGCCGGACTCGCAGGAACTGTGTTTTGTTCCGGAGGGAAATTACGGGGACTTTATCCGCTGCCATGCCCCGGGAGAAGTTCCCGGAGAGGGAGATTTCGTGGATGAGTCCGGACGGATCCTGGGAAGACACCGTGGGATCATCCATTATACCGTGGGACAGCGGCGGGGCCTCGGCATCGCCGCGGGAGAGAGGATCTTTGTTACGGAGATCCGTCCGAAGGAAAACCAGGTGGTGCTGGGACCGGAAGAGAGCCTGTACCGGGAGGAGATCCGGTGCACGGATCTGAACTTCCTCAGCATCCCGGATCCGGAACCGGGAACGGTGTTCCGATGTCAGGCGAAGATCCGTTATCATCACCCGGCGGTCGCGGCTACGGTGACGGTTACCGGAGATGACAATGTGCTGGTCCGGTTCGACACTCCCGTACGGGCTCCGGCTCCGGGACAGTCCGCCGTTTTCTACGATGACGACAGATGTGTCATAGGCGGCGGCATCATTGCGTAATATGATATTTCCAGGCCTGCCGTCGGCAGGTCGTTGAAAGAAGGAATAACCATGAAACATGATCAGCTGATCATCCTCACCAGGACTGCGGTGCTGGCGGCTCTCATCGCCATCGCCACCATGGTGATCCCCATTCCCATTCCCGGCGGAGGATATGCCAATGCCGGCGATATCGTGATCCTCATCACCGCTTTTGTGCTGGGTCCCGTGCCCGCTGCCTTCGCCGCCGGATTCGGCAGTGTCGTGGCGGATCTGCTGCTGGGCTACAGTGCCTATGCGCCGGGGACCCTGCTGGTCAAGGGGCTGGCAGGACTGACCGCGGGGCTGGTATTTCTCGCACTGGAAAGACGCAGCGGTTCCTTTCTGTCCATGCTCACTGCCGGCATTGCCGGGGAAGCGGTGATGGTGGCAGGCTACTATGTTTTTGAAGCGCTGATCCTGCAGAGCGCTCTGGCGGCAGCGGCCGGCGTGGTACCCAATATTCTTCAGGGAACCGCAGGCATCGCGGGAGCACTGGTGCTGATGCCGGCACTGCGGAAAGCACTCCGCTTCCGCTCTGCGGCGAAAAGCTGATACCGGTCCTGCAGCGGATCGGCAGCGTCATGAGCCGGAAGACCGACTGCAGAAGAAGAGTATTATATGACCATTCGTCCGAAAGGAGCGTGTTCCATGAGTCTGTCCAAAGAGGAACTGGAGCGGTATTCCCGCCATATCATTTTAAAGGAGATCGGATACTCCGGTCAGAAGAAACTGTCCGGATCCTCGGTGCTCATCATCGGCGCCGGAGGCCTGGGTTCTCCCGCATCACTGTATCTGGCTGCGGCGGGCATCGGGCACATCGGCATCATGGACGGTGATACCGTGGACCGCACGAATCTCCAGCGGCAGGTCATCCACACCACCCCGGATCTGGGGAGAAACAAGGCGGAATCCGCCGCGGAGACCATGGCCGCGATCAATCCCCATATCCATGTAACGGCCATTCCCGAGTTTCTGACGGCGGAAAACGGACGGAAACTCGTATCCCAGTATGATTTCGTTCTGGACGGGACGGATAATTTCACCGCGAAATATCTGATCAACGACGCCTGTGTCCTGGAGAAGATCCCCTATGTCCACGGCGGGATCCTGCGGTTTCACGGGCAGATCATGACCATCCTTCCGGGGCAGAGCCCCTGTTACCGCTGCGTGCATCCGGAACCGCCGTCCCCCGGCGCCGTGCCCACCTGCAGTCAGGCGGGAGTGGTGGGCGCCGTGGCGGGAGTCATCGGGAGCCTGCAGGCCCTGGAAGCGGTGAAGTATCTCACGGGAGCAGGGCAGCTTCTGTCGGGACGGCTTCTCATGGTGGACGCACTTACCATGGAGATGAAGACCATCGAACTGTGCGACCGGGACGAAGAATGTCCAATCTGCTCGGACAGTCCCACCATTACGGAGCTTCGCGAAGAGAACACAGAACTCTGCGGCGGTACAGGACAATAAAAGAGATACACAAAGAAAAAGACAGGAGAATGAGTATGGAACAGAACGATTCTTTTCAGCATATATCCCTTGAAGATTTTATTGCACTGGATAAGAACAGTGTGACACTGGTGGATCTGCGGGAGCCGGATGAGCTGCTCGTCAGTGCCATCGACGGGGCAGTGAATGCTCCCTTCTCCGGGTTCCCAGGGAATCTGGACGACATTCCGACAGATAAGCCGGTGGTGGTGTTCTGCAATCACGGCACCTTCAGTGAGGAAGTGGCGGAGATCCTGGCAGACCGGGGCTACGCAGTATCCAGCCTGGATGGCGGATACAGAGCCTACCGGACCGCTGCGGAGAGACCGGCCGCCGCCGAGGAAAAACCAGCTGCCTGCCAGCTCCGGCGGGATCCGGTGCTGGTGGACGCAAAGGGAATGAAATGCCCCGGCCCCATCGTCAAAGTGGCGGACTATCTCCGGGACAAACCGGCCGGTACCGTCATCACCGTGGAGGCCACGGAGGATGCATTCGCCTCGGATATCGCCGTGTGGTGCGACCGCACGGGAAACAGACTGGACTGGCTGGAAAAACAGGATGACATCATCTGCGGACAGATCACCCGGCAGGATCCGGCGCCCGCCGCTATCGCGGGAGAACTTCCCAATGACAAGACCTTCGTGGTCTTTTCCGGGGATCTGGATAAGACCATCGCCGCCTTCATCATGGCAAACGGGGCGGCGGCCATGGGACGGAAAGTCACCATGTTCTTCACCTTCTGGGGCCTCAATATCCTGCGCCGTCCGGAAAAGGTGAAGGCGGACAAGACCTTTATCGAGCGCATGTTCGGATTCATGATGCCGCGGGGTACCCAAAAACTGGGGCTGTCCCGCATGAACATGGGCGGGGCCGGCGCCAAGATGATCCGGGGCATCATGAATGCCAAAGGCATCAGCTCTCTGGAGGAACTGATCCAGTCGGCCAAGGACCACGGCGTGCGCATCGTGGCCTGCCAGATGTCCATGGACATCATGGGCATCCATCAGGAGGAGCTCATCGACGGCGTGGAACTGGGAGGCGTATCCACCTTCCTCGGTTCCGGCGAGCAGTCGGATATGAGCCTGTTTATCTGACAGAAAAAGAAACAACGAGTCACAGGAGCGAATAAAGGCAAAGACAAGGAGAACGATCATGGCACATCTTCACGAAATCTCCGTCCCGGATTTTATCCGGGAGCTGGATGCCTGTTTTGAGCGAAACGATATGAAGGCGGCACGGGCCTGTCTGACGAAATGGGAGGAGCAGGCCCGTACCCTTCAGGACGACAGGGGACTGCTCACCGTCTTGAATGAAGGAGTGGGTTACTACCGCCGGGTGAAGAAAAAGACCCGGGCCATGGAGGCCATGGAGGAGAGCCTGCAGCTGGTGGAGAAACTGGGCATCGGTAACACCGTCTCCGGCGCCACCGTTTTCATCAACGCCGCCACCACCCAATCCTTTTTTGGGGAAGAAAGGGAAGCCATCGGCCTGTACGATCAGGCGGAGCAGTGCTTTCTTCAGGCGGGCAAAAGGGACACCTATGAATACGCTGCCCTTCTGAACAACCGCGCCGCCACCTACAGCGAACTGGGAGAGCTGACCCATGCGGAACGGGACTTTCGCGGGGCCATCGCGGTACTGAAGACAGTGGGACATCACGCCGGGGAAATCGCCGTGTCCCTGGTGCAGCTGGCCCATCTGACCTACGAACGGGACGACACCGCCACGGAGCAGGTGGAGGAACTTCTGGACGAGGCCTGGGAGTATATCAATTCCCCGGATCAGGAGCGGAACGGCAACTATGCCTATGTCCTTCGCAAATGCGCTCCCTCATATGACTATTTCAAACGACCCGATGAGGCACAGGCTCTGCGTGATGTAGCCAATGAGATCTATTACGGGAAGGACTGAAAAAAGAATTAACCCCACAGACCCCAGCTTGCAAAGTCGGGGTCTGTGGGGTATAATCCATCACTATGTTCCGGAAACTGTTTTTTTCCGGAAGCCGAATACTATTGAGAACAGGAGTATTATTTTATGCCGACACTGGTACAGCTTATTCTGCTGTTTTTTGTCTATTCCATGGTGGGATGGATCATCGAAGTGGTCGGGAAATACCGGCAGTTTCACCGGTTTATCAACCGTGGATTCCTCACTGGACCGTGGCTTCCCATCTATGGTTCCGGCTGTGTGCTCATCACCATCGCCGTGGAGAGCCTGGCGGGACTGGAATACGGAATCGGAACCACCTTTGCCATCTCCTTCGTGCTGTGCGGAGTGCTGGAATACATGGTGAGTTTCGTCATGGAAAAACGGTATCATGCCCGCTGGTGGGATTACAGCCAGAAGCCCATGAACCTGCATGGACGAATCTGGATCGGCAATCTCATCCTCTTCGGTCTGGGCGGCGTCCTCGTGATCCATCTGGCTAATCCCGTCTTCCTGCGCCTGTTCGGAAAGATCAGCATCCCGGGACAGGAGATCCTGGCGGGAGTGCTTGCCGCACTGTTCGTCACAGACTCCATCATCTCTCACTTCGTCCTTAAGCTGGTCAAACGCAGTGTTGAGAGCAGCGAGGCGGACAATACGGAAGAGATCAGCAGGGAAGTGCGTCTGATCCTCAGCGACCGGTCGGTCTTTGCACGACGGTTTGCCGACGCCTATCCGGATGTCATCTACCGTACGGAGCGGGTGAAGGCGCGTATTGAGGAGATCCGTGCGGAGAGTGAACGGATCCGCCGGGAAGCGGAAGCCCGGGTCTCAGAGCTGAACCAGCAGCTGGCGGCCAATCTCGAACCCACAGCATCCGTAAAGAATACGATCCTTTTAAAGCAGAGCGAACTGATCGATATGATCTATGAGGAGCAGAACGCCTCTGAGAAGGCCCGCGCACTGAAGGCGGAGATCGATGAGAAAAATGCCGTGCTTCGCAAGCGCAGAGAGCGGCTCAATGTCCTGTCGTCCCTTGCCGAGCGGGAATCGTGATCGTTCCATTCGAATACTGAAAAACAGAACCCGGTCATCGGATTTAGCTTCCGATGACCGGGTTCCTTCTAGTTCTCTCTTTCAGTCCAGGATCTGATAGTATTCCGAATAGTTCCCCAGTTTCTGTTCGAACTTGTTCTTGCTGATCTTTTCCGGCACGGCAACGGGATAATGGCCGGAAAAACATCCGTCGCAGAAACAGACACCGGCGCCGCTGGCGATCTGGTGGGTCGCGTCAATGGAAAGGTATCCCAGAGAATCCGCACCGATCACCCTGGCGATCTCTTCCGCTGAGTCGAACTGACAGGCAATCAGGTTGTCGCTGCTGTCGATGTCAGTCCCGAAGTAGCAGGCGTGTTTAAACGGCGGCGCGGACACTCGCATATGCACCTCTCTTGCTCCGGCTTCACGGAGCAGTTTAACGATCCTGGCGCAGGTGGTTCCCCGGACGATGGAATCATCGATCATGATGACCCGCTTCCCCTCGATATTCTCCCGGATCACGTTCAGCTTGATCCGGACCGCGTTCTCTCTCTGGGACTGGGATGGCTGGATGAAGCTCCGTCCGATATAGCGGTTCTTGATCAGGCCGATGCCGTAGGGGATCCCGCTCTCCTGCGCATAACCCATGGCCGCGTCGATGCCGGAATCGGGAACACCGATGACGATGTCGGCAGGGACCGGATGTTCTCTGGCAAGGAAGGCTCCTGCTCTCATTCTCGCGTGATGGACGGAAACTCCTTCGATCACGGAATCGGGACGGGCAAAATAGATGTATTCGAAAACGCAGATGCTGCTGTTTTCCTTTGTCGTGCAGTGCGTCTTAATGGATCGGATCCCTTCGTCGGAGATGACGACGATCTCTCCCGGAAGAACATCCCTTACCATACTGGCTCCCACGGCATCCAGAGCACAGGATTCACTGCTGATGCAGTAGGCTCCGTCCGGAAATCTGCCGAGACAGAGGGGACGGAAGCCGTTGGGATCCCGGAAAGCGATCATTTTGGTCGCGGTCATCAGCACGCAGGAATAGGCACCGCGGATCTCCCGCATGGTTTGTTCCACCGCTTCCTCGGTGCTGTTGCATTTCAGCCGGTTGGAGACGATGGTATAGGCAATAGCCTCCGTATCCGAGGTCCCGTGAAAGATCCCTCCGGAAAGCTCAAACTTTTTCCGGAGCTCGTCGGCGTTGACCAGGTTTCCGTTATGTGCCAGGGCGAGATTTCCCTTGATATGTCGGATGACCAGAGGCTGGATGTTTCCCAGATCCTTGCCGCCGGTGGTGGAGTAACGTACATGGCCGAGAGCCATGTTTCCTCTGCCGATGGCCTGAAGCCGGTCGGCGGTAAATACATCCGGTACCAGTCCGTTTCCTTTGTGATGGGAGAATACTCCGTCATCATTGACGGCGATCCCGCAGGACTCCTGACCTCGGTGCTGCAGAGCATAGAGGGCCAGATAGACCGATTGAGCAGCTTCACAGGTCCTTTTTTCAAAAATACCGAACACACCGCATTCTTCGTGTATAGAGTTGAACATTGATGACCTCCGGTCTTTGCTGCGGAGGTGTCCCGAAAACGGGTGGCAGACAGGACACCATTGTGAAAATCCGCAAAAAAATATAACGAGGCCCTTGAGATTACTCAAAGACCTCGTTGTCTTACATTAGGAGGCTACACCCGTATCATGAAATTGTCAATAACATTCGGATAGGAATCTTTTTGACTGTTCAAAGGAAAACGACACTATATATTGCAAAAGGAAAATATAAATTGCAAATGCAATATATACTTGACATTCATGAAAGATAGGCTTATACTGGCCATGACAGGAGGGAACGGATATGAAAAACATGAAGATGAAGTTCCGCAGAATGGATCTGGGAATGTCGCAGACGGAGCTGGCGGAAAAGGCCGGAGTGACGCGGCAGACCATCGGACTCATCGAGGCAGGGGACTTCAATCCCTCGTTAAATCTATGTATTTCCATCTGTGTGGCGCTGGGCGTCACCTTAAATGATCTGTTTTGGGAGGATTCTTATGGACAAGCGTAATCAACTGGATGAACGGCAGGAGCAAATCGTTCTCAAGATCGAGCATAACGGCTGCTGGTTTGCCTTCTGGGCACTGCTCGTCGCCCTGATCGTAGAACAGTTTATTTTCGGTTTCGATTTCAAATACATTGCCGGTGAGTGGATCATCTTCATGATCCTGGCGGTCTATCTCTGCAGTGCCTGTCTGAAAAACGGCATCTGGGACCGTCATCTCAAAGCCAACGGAAAGACCAATCTTATCGTATCCGCTGTCGCAGCCGTCGCCTTTGGTGTCGTTATGGCTGTCGGCAGTGCCGTCCGGTATCCGGGACATCTTGCGGGATCTCTGGCAGGTGGACTGATCGGCGCGGTCTGCGTCTTTGTACTCATCTTTGTGTGCCTGAGCATCCTGGCCCGGTCCTATCGGAAACGGCAGCAGGAAATGGAACAGGAGCCGGAGGACGAGTGAGAGCATCCGGCACAACGGAAATAAATCAACAAAAAACAATCCCGGGAAAGCAAACGCTTTCCCGGGACTCATTTTTTATGTTGTTTGAGATCCTCAGCAGAGGCCGGCAAATTCCTCATAGAACTGCTCCGAGCGGCTGCGGGTGGCGGGGGGAGCACTGTCCAGCTTCCGGTCGGCGATGTCCAGGATCACTTCCGGCCGTACCCAGGGACGGTCCTGGATGCAGCTGGATTCCTCATGGGTCAGGTATCCTTTGTAGGCGGTCAGGCCGCGGCGGAGGAATCCGTCCCGGGCACAGGCCTCGGCCACGCCGTTTTTCGCGATGCTGCGGAAATGGGGCAGGACAGAGGCGGCATAGGCCACGGAGGTGGAACCGGCGATGGCACCGGGGATGTTGTCCACGCAGTAGTGGACAACGCCTTCCTCGATATACATGGGATCCTCATGGGTGGTGGGATGGAAGGTCTCGATGACGCCGTAGTCATTGGAGATGTCCACGATGACGGAGCCCTTGTGCATGGACTGCACCATCTTGCGGTCGATAAGGAACTCCTTGGCATCTTTGGGCCAGCGGACACAGTTGACCACCATGTCCACTTGCGGCAGGAGCTTCTGGATGTTGTAGCGGTTGGAGATGAAGGTGGAGATCTCTCCGTGATAATGCTCGGTAATCTC
>CAJGCI010000034.1 GCA_904501855.1 Oscillospiraceae bacterium
CATCACCATCATCACCACGATGACGATGAAGAACATGAGCATCACCATCATCGTCACGATGAGGAAGAGGAGCATGAGCATCACCATCATCACCACGATGAGGATGAGGAGCATGAACATCACCATCATCACCACGATGACGATGAAGAACATGAGCATCACCATCATCACCACGATGAGGATGAGGAGCATGAACATCACCATCATCACCACGATGAGGATGAGGAACATGAGCATCACCACCATCACCATCACGATGGTGATGAGTGCGGGTGCGGCCATCATCACCACGATCATGACGGACATCACCATCACGCTGATGAGATCTTCACCAGCTGGGGGGCCGAAACACCGAAAAAATACACTGAGGAAGAAGTCCGCAACATTCTTGATCAGCTGGGAGATGAGGAAAAATACGGTATGGTCCTTCGTGCAAAAGGTATGCTGAATGCCATTGACTCGGAATGGATTTATTTCGATTATGTTCCGGAAGAAGTGGATATCCGAAAGGGTGCCCCAATCCTTACCGGACGGTTCTGTGTTATCGGATCCAAAATCAAGGAAGATGCTCTGAAGGAGTTGTTTGGAATTGAATGAAAATGATATTCCCGTATATCTGTTTACCGGGTTTTTAGAATCGGGAAAGACAAAGTTCATACAGGAAACTCTGTGCGACGAGCGCTTCAACAAAGGAGAAAAGACGCTTCTGCTCGTGTGTGAAGAAGGCGTTGAGGAGTATGAACCGGACGAGTTTTCCGGAGAGAATGTCTTTATCAAAATCGTTGAAGAAGAAAGCGAGCTTTCCGAAGATCTGTTACGCGGGTTCATCAAGGAGACCGATGCCGAGCGCGTTGTGGTAGAGTACAACGGCATGTGGATGCTGGACAGTCTCTATCAGGCGATGCCAGAGGAATGGATCGTCTATCAGGAGTTCATGTTTGCCGATGCCACAACTTTCCTGACCTACAATCAGAACATGCGGCAGCTGACGTATGACAAGCTGAAGAGCTGCGAGCTGGTGGTATTCAATCGGTTTACCCGAGAAATGGATAAGATGCCGTATCACAAAATTGTTCGCGGCGCATCCCGCCGGGCGGACATCGCCTACGAGTATGCTCCAGACGATGTGGAATACGACGATATTGAAGATCCGCTGCCCTTTGATATCAACGCACCTATAATTGAGATCGGGGTGGATGACTACGCAATCTGGTATCGGGATCTGACGGAAAATCCGTCCAATTACGAAGGAAAAACCGTTAAGGTTCTCTGCCGTGCGCTGACGAGAAAGAAACTGCCGTCAAAAACATTTATCGTCGGACGCCATGTGATGACATGCTGTATCGAAGACACACAGTTTGCTGCGCTTGTCTGTCAGTGGGATCAGGCATCGAAAGTTGTCAATGACAGCTGGGTGACATTAACGGCGAAAATCCGTTATAAATTTCATGTTGCATACAAACAGAAAGGTCCGGTCCTGACCTGCATCGAACTGGAACCGGCAGAAGCACCGGAAAATTCCATTGCAACGTTCTTCTGATACTTTAAATTTTTTTGAGATGATGTATAATAGGCGGGAGAAACCTCCCGCCTATTATTAGATGAGAGACTTTTGCATAGACCAATTCAATGAAGGAGAAACCCATGGGTAACTTTGTTCTTTGCTGTGATTCAACAGCAGATCTTTCGAAAGAGCATTTTGAGAGTCGTGACATTCATTATGTCTGCTTCCATTTTTTTCTGGATGGAAAAGAGTATTTTGATGATCTGGGACAGTCCGTTCCGTTCGATCAGTTTTATCAGGCAATGGCAGACGGCGCAGAGACCTCCACTTCTCAGGTGAATGTGGATGAATACATCAATTTCTGGAAACCGATGCTGGAAGAAGGAAAGGATATCCTTCATCTTTGTCTCTCATCCGGAATCTCCGGCACGATCAACTCTGCTGTGAATGCGGCCAACATTCTTGAGGAGGATTACCCTGACCGGAAGATCTATGTTGTAGACTCTCTGGGAGCATCTTCCGGATACGGACTGATCATGGAAACCCTTGCTGACAAGAGGGACGAAGGAATGGGTCTGGAAGAGCTGCATGCATGGGTAGAAGAGCATAAACTGAATATGCATCACTGGTTCTTTTCCACCGATCTGACGTTCTTTGTAAAAGGGGGACGTATCTCCAAGGCTTCCGGTTGGTTCGGCGGGATGCTGAATATCTGTCCGCTGATGAATATGGATAATGAGGGCCATCTCGTTCCTCGCTTCAAGATCCCGGGAAAGAAAAAAATTGTCCGGGAAATTGTAAAGAAGATGGGCGAGTTTGCCGATGGCGGATATGAGTACTCAGGTAAGTGCTTTATCTCCAATGCAGGATGCTTTGATGATGCCCGTGCGGTAGCGGACCTTGTTGAAGAGCAGTTTCCGAATCTCAATGGCAAAGTAGTGATTAACTCCGTGGGAACTACCATCGGAAGCCATACCGGTCCGGGTACCGTAGCCCTGTTCTTCTGGGGATCCAAGCGGGAAAGCTGAATAAAAGTACAAGTTGGGGGTCCGGAGAAATCCGGATCCCTTTTTCTGAGAGATGAATACATAATAATGAAAAGCCCTGAAAACGGATGACAACGAGACACTAATTGATAAAAAACGAGGGAAAACAGAGTGCGATTCGCAAAAAACCCAAAAACGTGGACTGATTTCTGTGCAAATTAAGTTTTTAACAACATAATAGTTAAAACTATCCTTGAAGAGACCGCCGCAGGAGGGTATATTTAAATAGATACAACAGAATTCTGTTGGCTTGTCCATAGCTTGAGAGGGGATTAGATTTATGAACATAGCAGTAATTGGTGCCGGCGGTGCCGGTGCCGTTTTCTCCATGATTCTGTCGAAAAACGGACACACGGTTACTATCTTGGCACCGGATGCGGAACAGGCAAAAAATCTATCTGAGACACACGTAAGTCCTTGGCTGAAGGATCTTACATTGCCGCAGGATATTGAATATACGGCAGACCCGACTATTGTAACGGGAAAAGACATGGTCGTCTTTGCGTGTCCTTCCTTTGCAATGCGCCAGGAGTGTCAGACCGTGGCACCGTATCTTTCAGAAGAATCCATTCTGGTTTCCGTCGTCAAAGGTATTGAGGCGGATACCAATCTTACCATGACGGAGATCATTGCGGAGGTAACCGGATATAACGCCGCAGTTCTTTCCGGCCCGATCCACACGGTGGAACTGGCAAAGGGGCTTCCCAGCGGATGCGTGGTGGCAAGCTCGAATGTCCGAGAGGCCAAGATCGTGCAGGACGCATTTATGAATGAAGCACTTCGTGTGTATACCAGCAAGGATGTGCGCGGCGTGGAGATCGCAGGATCCTTGAAGAATGTGATCGCGCTTTGCTGCGGCTGCAGCGATGGACTGGGATATGAAGATAATACCAAAGCACTGCTTATGACCCGCGGGATGATGGAACTGACGAATTTCGGAGTTCACTTCGGTGCGGAAGCGGAGACGTTTTCTGGCTTGGGTGGATTTGGTGATCTGGTCAATACCTGTACATCTCCTCATTCCAGAAACCGCAAAGTGGGCGAACTCATCGGACAAGGCAAAACCGTGGAAGAAGCAATGGAAGCGATAGGTTCCGTGGCAGAGGGCTATTATGCTGCGAAAGCAGTTAAGCAGTTAGCAGACCGGGAAGGGCTGTATCTGCCGATCATGTCTGCAGCATATGATGTGCTCTACAATAATGTTTCTCCCAAAGAAGCGGTTGGAAAACTGATGACACTGAGAAAAATGGACGAGCTTGGACGAGGTTCCGGCTGGTTCCTGGATTAAGCGAACGAAAACTCAAAGGTACAACCCACAGCTGTGGGTTGTACCTTTTTCCATAAAAAAAGATCTGGTTTATGAAAAACCAGATCCAAGTGTTTTCATTATTTGCTGATATCGGTATCGGATGCGGTGGGCTCCGTATATTCAATATCAGTTCCGGTGGAATCTGCCGGATCAACGTATTCGATTTCAGAATCCGATGCATTGACAGGTGCAGCTTCTTCTTTGCCGCAACCAACCAGAACCGCGATCATGGACAGAGCCATGACAACACATAAAAACACGCTGAGAAAACGTTTCATTTCAAATATCCCCTTATTTGTTTTTGCCAGACAATTATATATGGTCACGGAGCAGAATTAAAGGTACAATTAATACAAAAAAACAGAGTTTTTCTCTGCCGGAAAAATACGATTGGACAAAAAACATGAGCAAATTGCGTACAAAAAAATGGTTTTCGCCATATTGGACCACAAATGCCTTTATCATGATGATGGTCGGGGGACTTCCACTGTGGTTCTGGCGAGGCGGATACACAGGTTTGACTAGCGCAAAATTTACTTATGCCGCGATCCTGACCGGCCTTTGGGTGGTTACCACTGCCGTCACTGCAATGGGAACGAAGACAGGGTTCGCCATGTCGGCAGACAAATGGATCATAGCGATGTTGCTTTTCTGCGCAGGGGTCTCTTCCGTGCTGTCTCCGTATCCGGACCATGTCTGGATTGGTTCCGGCCGTTATAACGGATTCTTCAGCCTAGCAATCTATACAGTTATCTATATAGGAGTATCCTCGTATGGACGGTTACGAAGAGCCTATGTTTCCGTGTTTGCAGCGGCACTTTTTATCTGCTGTGTCGTTTCTCTGCTTCAGCTTATGGGAAAGAATCCCTTCGGACTGTATCCGGGCGGCTGGAATTATTATGACAAGGGAATCCAGTATTCCAGCGAATTTCTTGGAAATGTCGGGAATGTAGACCTTTTCGGGGCGCTGCTGTGTCTGGGAATCCCGCTGACAATAGGAACAGCCATGTATGAAAAAGGAAAAAGCATGTGGGTACTGACCGGAATGGCCACACTCTGTTTATTTATTGCTGTTGTGATGAATGTGAAGGCAACACTGCTTGGAACAGCAGCAGGAGTGGCCGGTCTTCTGGCTGCCGGATTTTCGGGAAAAGCGCCCGGGGTCCGGAAGAAGACCGCAATTCTCTTAATGATCGTAGTGCTGACTGTTCTCCTGGCAAAAGTGATTTCTTTCAGCGAACAGGGGATATCGGTCGGAAAAAGACATGTGCAGGAAACTGCGGTCACAGAAACCAGCGAAAAATCGGAGCTGGGAAACATCTTACAGGGACAATGGAATGATGAGATCGGGTCCGGAAGAATCGGGATCTGGAAAACACTGCTGAAAACAGTTCCCCAGCACCTGTGGATCGGGACAGGACCCGGTACCGTTGCAGATCGGGCCGGGATCGTATACGAGAGATATGTTCCAGAGACCGGGAGGACATTGAAAGCCCGGGTGGATAACGCACACAATGAGTTTCTGGAGTATCTGGTCTGCGAGGGAGTCGTGGGGCTTCTGCTGTATCTTATCCTTATCGTGATAACCTGCATCAGAAACGGCCGCAGCGGAAGTGCAGAAAAGAAGGTGCTGCTTACAGCAATGGGCAGCTATTGGATACAGAGTTTTTTCGGCCTTGGCCTGATACTGATCCTCCCCATCGTGTTTGTGTTCTGGGGTCTGCTCAATCAATCGGAGAAAACATAAAAAAAGAACTCTGATTTTTGAATCAGAGTTCTTTTTGGTGCTCCAGCGGGGATTCGAACCCCGGACACCCTGCTTAAAAGGCAGGTGCTCTGCCTGCTGAGCTACTGGGGCATGCCAAGTTTGGCTGGGATGGCGGGACTCGAACCCACAACGCAGGAGTCAAAGTCCTGTGTGTTACCGTTACACCACATCCCACCATTATATAAAAAGGACACAGGTCCTCTTTTTTATTAAATGGGGTGGGAGATGGGACTCGAACCCACGGCATCTGGAACCACAATCCAGCGCTCTACCAACTGATCTACACCCACCATTTATTATTATCAAGCACACAATGATCATCCGTGCTGCTTGCCTTCTTGCAACTGGCACGCCAAGAGGGATTCGAACCCCCGGCCTACTGCTTAGAAGGCAGTTGCTCTATCCAGCTGAGCTATTGGCGCATATTCACCAGCGTTGGAGCGGGCGAAGGGAATCGAACCCTCGTATCCAGCTTGGAAGGCTAGTGTTCTACCATTGAACTACGCCCGCGCAAAACCTATGTGAAACTTTCAGCCATGAGATAATAACATTTTATATAAGCTCTGTCAATAGAAAAAGCTCCCCCGTTGGAGAAAAAACTAACGGAGGAGCGTTGCCTTTTTGAAAAGATAGGAGGCGCTCAGAACGTTATTTGTGATACAGCTTTTTCGTCTGATAACGCGGCTCAAATGTAATATTTACACCCAGTTTTTTGAACACATTAATATCGTCGGAAGACAGGATCACGGTGGAGTGGGCCTGGCTGCCGGCGAGCCTGTCCAGATGCTCGATAGCTTTCTCCGCATCTTTGCTTGTGACAGCGCAGATGGACAGGGCGATGAGAAGCTCGTCCAGGTGCAGTCGGGGATTGTGGTTGCCAAGATGCTGAACTTTCATCTTCTGGATCGGCTGGATAATTCCGGGATCCATCAGGATGACCGATTTATCAATACCGGCAACATTCTTCAAAGCGTTGATCAGACAGGCAGAAGCAGCGCCGAGAAGGTCAGAAGTCTTTCCGGTCACCATGGTACCGTTGGGAAGTTCCATTGCCATGGCCGGCCCTTCGGTCAGATCCTCTTTAGCGAGAGCGGCGGCAACTACAGGACGGTCGTCGGAGCTGAGATCCAATGACTTCATGATCAGTTCGATCTTCTTGACCTCCGAGGAAGAAGACAGACCCTGCCGTTCGGAGACGGCGGCATCATACCAGCGGCGAATGATCTCCTGTTTGGAGGCCTCCCGGCATACTTCGTCGTCTACAATGCAGTAACCTGCCATGTTGACGCCCATATCCGTGGGGCTCTTGTAAGGTGTCTCACCGCTGATTTTTTTGAAGATGGCTTCCAGAACCGGATAGATCTCCACATCGCGGTTATAGTTGACGGTTGTCTCTCCATAAGCTTCCAGATGGAAGGGATCGATCATATTTACATCGTCCAGATCTGCCGTCGCAGCCTCATAAGCCAGATTAACCGGATGCTTTAACGGGAGATTCCAAATAGGGAAGGTCTCAAATTTGGCGTATCCGGCGCGAATGCCACGTTTGTTTTCATGATACAGCTGACTCAGGCAGGTGGCCATCTTGCCGCTACCGGGGCCGGGAGCGGTTACCACGATAAGACTGCGGCTGGTCTCGATATAGTCGTTCTTTCCATATCCGTTGTCAGAGACGATCAGTGCGATATCGGAAGGATAATCGGGGATAATATAGTGGCGGTACACTTTGATACCGAGAGATTCCAGTCGCTGCTGAAACACATCGGCGACGGACTGTCCACGGTAATGGGTAATGACTACGCTTCCGACATAGAGCCCGATGCCCCGAAACGCATCGATCAGGCGCAGCGTATCATCATCGTAGGTGATGCCAAGATCTCCGCGGCGCTTGTTGCGCTCGATGTCGTCTGCCGAGATGGCGATAACAATCTCGGCTTCTTCTTTCATTTCCAGAAGCATCCGGACTTTGCTGTCCGGCTGGAAACCGGGAAGGACGCGGGAAGCATGATAATCGTCGAACAGCTTTCCGCCAAACTCCAGATAAAGCTTTCCGCCAAACTGCTTAATGCGGTCGCGGATATTCTGTGACTGCAGTTTTACATATTTGTCATTGTCAAAACCAATGTGATTCATGAATGTTCCTCACAATAAAACACTATATATAGAAAAATAACATGATTTTACGCTAACAATAATACAACATGAACGATATTCAGGCAATGTCTTTTCGTGTTATACTTTCTCAACTGTTCTGTCATTTTTGAAAAACAGCAGAGGCAGAATACTTTATTTGTTTACATTTATATGATAAAATCTTTATTTTGTAGAAGTATATAATGCACATCGCACGCCGATGTTTTTTTATTTTGCAAATTCAGAAAGCGAGCAACAAGAAAAATGGGTTTATTCAACAAATTATTCGGAAGCTATACCGACAAAGAGCTGAAGAAATTATATCCCATCGCGGATCAGGTGGAAGCACTGAATGACGAGTATTCCAAGCTGACAGATGATGCGCTGAAAGCCAAGACTCCGGAGTTCAAAGAGCGTCTTGCACAGGGTGAGACGCTGGATGATATTCTGCCGGAAGCATTTGCCGCTGCCCGTGAGGCCTGTTGGCGCGTCCTTGGCATGAAGCCCTTCCGCGTCCAGATCATCGGCGGTATCGTGCTCCATCAGGGAAGAATCGCCGAAATGAAAACCGGTGAAGGCAAGACGCTGGTTGCGGTTCTTCCGGCATATCTGAATGCCCTGACAGAGGACGGCGTGCACATCGTTACGGTCAACGATTATCTGGCCAAACGTGACTCGGAATGGATGGGAAAAGTCTATCGATTCATGGGGGTTTCCGTCGGACTGATTATCCATGACAAGACTTCGGAGGAACGCCGTGCGGCATATGCCTGCGATATTACGTATGGCACGAACAATGAAATGGGTTTTGATTATCTTCGAGATAATATGGCCATTTACAAAGAGCATATGGTTCAGCGCGGACATCACTTTGCCATCGTGGACGAGGTGGACTCCATCCTCATCGACGAAGCCAGGACACCGCTTATCATTTCCGGACAGGGAAGTGAGTCCACGGATCTGTATAAGAGAGCGGATCAGTTCGTCCGCGGACTGAAAAAGATCGTCTATGCATCTACCGATTCCAAGGAAGAGGAAGATGAAAGCCTGGATGCCGATTACATCGTAGATGAGAAGCTCCGCACGTCGACACTCACAAGCCGCGGTGTCACCAAGGCAGAGCAGTTCTTCGGACTGGAGAATCTGGCAGACATTGAAAATGCCACTCTGTCCCACCATATCAACCAGGCTCTTCGTGCCCACGGCATAATGAAGCGGGACATCGACTATGTGGTAAAAGACGGCGAAGTTCTCATCGTAGATGAGTTTACCGGCCGTATCATGCTGGGCCGCCGCTATTCGGAAGGTCTGCATCAGGCGATTGAAGCGAAAGAAAACGTCAATGTTCAGCAGGAAAACAAAACACTGGCAACCATCACGTTCCAGAACTATTTCCGTCTGTTTGACAAGCTGTCCGGCATGACCGGCACAGCACTGACAGAAGAAGAGGAATTCCGTGCGATCTACAAGCTGGATATCGTGGAGATTCCCACCAATAAACCGGTACAGCGTATCGACAACCCGGATGTGGTCTATAAGAACGACTCCGGGAAATACCGGGCGATCATCGAACAGATCATCGCCTGTCACGAAAAAGGACAGCCGGTCCTGGTCGGCACAATCTCCATTGAAAAAAGTGAGCTGCTGTCCTCCATGCTGAAAAAACGCGGTATCAAGCACAATGTCTTAAACGCAAAACAGCACGAGAAAGAAGCAGAGATCATCGCACAGGCCGGCAAGCTCGGAGCCGTTACCATCGCCACTAACATGGCTGGCCGTGGTACGGATATCATGCTGGGAGGCAACGCTGACTATCTTGCCCGTACCGATCTGAGAAGAGCAGACTTTTCCGAAGAGATCATTGCAGAGGCGACCGGTTATGCGGACACCAATGATGAGGAGATCCTCCGCGCACGTACCATGTATGCCGAAAAACGAGCGGCCCATCAGGAAGTTATCGACAAGGAAGCGGATGCAGTGCGGCAGGCGGGAGGCCTGTTTATTCTGGGTACCGAGCGTCACGAATCCCGCCGCATCGACAATCAGCTGCGCGGACGTTCCGGCCGTCAGGGAGATCCAGGCGAGAGCCGGTTCTATATTGCCATGACGGATGACATCATGCGTCTGTTCGGTTCCGAGCGGGTGATGAACATGATGGAAACTCTGGGCGTCGACGAAGATACTCCGCTGGACAACAAGATGCTCTCCAATGCCATCGAACAGGCACAGAAGACCGTGGAGAGCCGGAACTTTGAGACCCGAAAGAGCGTGCTGGAGTTTGACGATGTCATGAATCAGCAGAGAAACCTGATCTACGACGAACGCCGGAAGGTTCTGGAAGGCGAAGACCTGCGTGCCCAGATCATGGGAATGGTCCGTGATTATATCACCGCCTCCCTCAACACCAGCATCGAAGGCGGCGTGGCAGACAACCAGCAGCAGATCGACGAAGGTGTCGTGCCACTGGAAAAACTGTTCTTGCCACATGGTGTGATCAAGATGGAAGAGTACTCCGGAGAAGTGACGGTGGAAGAACTTACGGAAAGCATCGCCATGATCGCAGAGGATGTATATAACAAAAAAGAGAATGATTTCGGACTGGATCCCAACGGCAATCCCATTATGAGGGAGATCGAGCGTGTCGTTATGCTTCGAGTCGTGGACGAATACTGGATGGATCATATCGATGCCATGGATGCTCTGAAACGGGATGTCCGGCTTCGTGCCTATGCCAATGAAAAGCCCATCGATGCCTACAAGCGGGACGGCTATGACATGTTCGAAGAAATGATCGATGGAATCCGCTCGGAAACGGTGCGCCGCATGTATACCGTGCAGGTGCGAAAGGAACAGCAGATCCAGAGAAAGAGTGTTGCCAGAGCAACGACAGCTACCGGCGGCGGAGACGGAACCGTAAAGAAGCAGCCGGTGAAGAAAGTGAAGAAACCGGGAAGAAACGACCCGTGTCCCTGCGGCAAGATGAAGGAAGACGGTTCCCGTCCTTTGAAATACAAAGAATGCTGCGGGCGATTTGAGAAATAACTGCGGAGAAGAGTAATGTTCACAGAAAAAACCATAGATTCGATGGTCTATCTGGTGTCGGACCGTATCAGGACAAAGCATGGCTTCACGACCCGGTACGGAGGGGTCAGCACAGGGATCTACAGTTCTCTGAACGTAGGAGAAAACCGAGGAGATGATCCTGCCTGTGTGCGGGAAAACTATGCTCGGGTCGGAAAGATCCTGGGCGTTGGTCCGGATGATTTTGCGACAACGCGGCAGATCCATGAGGCTACGGTGCGAGTTGCAGACAACGGAGACCGGAGAAAGGTGTTTGATCCGGTTCCCTATGATGCGGACGGACTGGTCACAAATGTGCCTGGCCTTCCCATGATGATCTATATTGCCGACTGCATCCCGGTGCTGCTGTGTGATGGCCGCAATGGCGTCATCGGCGCAGTGCATTGCGGATGGCGCAGTTCGGTAGCGGACATCCTGAAAAATGCAGTTGATGAGATGTGCCGGCTGGGAGCCGAACCGGAGTGGATCGGTGCGGCGATCGGACCGGGAATCGGATGGGACCATTTCGAAGTGGGACCGGAAGTTGTCGATGCCGCACGTCATTATCTGGGCGAAGAGATTGATGATCTGGTCCGGAAAAACGAAAACGGAAAAGATATGCTGGATCTTAAACGGGTCAACGCAAGGCGACTGATCCAGCTTGGCCTGCGGGAAGACCATATCGATATTTCCCAGGAATGCACCATGTGCAAACCGGAGAAATACTGGTCTCACCGCGTTACGGGTGGACAGCGCGGCAGTCAGTGTGCCGTGATCATGTTGTAAGAGGTGCCTATGGGAAAAAGCACGAAAAAGTGGATAGCGGTAATCGCAGTGCTGGTGATCATCCTGCAGTGCTGCGCCTGCGGAAGGCAGGTGCTCACCGGGGATGCCAACATCGACCTTGGCTCGGATGAAGGGACATATACTCATACCTCGACCAATTCCGATGGTAAGTTTTCTTTCTTTTATGACAGCAGTTCTTCTTTGAACCCCATGACGGCGGAAGACACCGACAATCAGATGGTCTGCGGCCTTGTGTATGAAGATATTATCAATGTTGATAACGGAATGAAGGTTCAGCCAGCAGTTGTAAAGGAATGGAATACGGAGGACGGGCTTACCTGGAGCCTTGTGGTGGATAACGATCACTATTTCAGTGATGGAAGTGAAGTAACCGCATATGACGTCTCCTATTCTCTGAATATTGCAGTGAGCAACCGGTTCAACAGCAGACTGTCCGGCTGGGTTTCCAGCGTCTATACGGATGAGGACGGACTGGTGATTGTGGAACTGAAAAAGAAAAACTACAGCTTCCCCGCGCTGCTGGAAGTGCCGGTCATTCAAAGCGAAACGCTGTATAACAGCCATCCCGTGGGGTCCGGACCGTATATGTTCAGCGATGACAGTGAGATTCTGATCCCCAATGATTATCATAAGGACGCAAAGAACCTTCCCGTGGAGAAGATCTACCTGCAGTCTTACGAGTCCGTAGATGACTATATTTCGAAGTTCAATGACTCCACAGTGGATCTGGTGATCAACGATCCCAGCAACTCGGCAAGTCTCGGCTTCGGAAGCTCCATTTCCACGCGAAGCTACAATACGACAAATCTGCATTTCGTAATCTTCAATATGGGAGATGCATGTTTTCAGGATCATAAGCTTGCACATGCCTTCAGCAGAGCATTCGACCGCAAATACATGGTTGAGACTCTTCTGCAGGGAAATGCGCTGGAAGCCTGCACACCCATCAGTCCGGCAAGTCCGCTGTATAACAAGGCCTTTTACGATGACCTGTCCTACGATCTGAGCGCATGCCGCAAGGAACTGGCGAAGATCGGTGTGGACGACTATGACAGCGACGGTCTGGCAGAATATAAACCGGACGAGGATGCGCTGGACCTTGATCTGAGCTTTCTCGTTTGCAGTGATTCCCCCGCGAAAGTGGAGCTGGCGGAAAAATTTGCAGAAGAGATGAACGATATCGGAATCCCGGTACATGTGAAAAGTCTTGGATGGGAGGATTATCAGGAAGCACTGAGCAATGGTGTGTTTGATATTGCCTATTGTGAAGTGAAGCTGACTCCGGATTTTGATCTGACATGTATTCTGTCTCCCGGAGGCCAGGCAAACTACAGCCGGGGCGGCGACTATACGCATACGGAAAACATTGATGCCTTTCTGGCAGCGGATGACGCAAACCGCCAGAAGGCCTGCGATGATATGTGCCAGTATATCGCAGAGAAGGCGGCCATCGTGCCCATCTGCTATGAGAAGCATCAGATGATCACCCACGAAGGCGTCGTGTCCAACATCACCGTGAACCAGGGAGAACCCCTGTTCTGCTTCCAGGAGTGGAAAATTCACCAGTAATACATTATTATAATATATAGAGTATGTTCTGCCGGTTGAAGGAGGGAGAACCATGACCGATCGTGAATTGATGAATATCGCAAAAAATGCATCGATGCATTCCTATTCTCCATATTCGAAATTTGCCGTTGGGGCTGCGCTGGAGTGTGAAGACGGAACGGTGTTCACCGGATGCAACGTGGAAAACGCAGCATATGGAGATACCATTTGTGCGGAACGGGTTGCATGCTGCAAAGCCATCAGTGAAGGACGCCGGGATTTTCTCCGCATCGCCATCTATGCCGAGGGAGAGAATTACTGCATGCCCTGCGGATCCTGCCGGCAGTTTCTGTGTGAGTTCAACCCCGAAATGGAAGTGCTCTGCGCAAAGGCTGGAAACCGTTATGTCAGCTATCGACTCAATCAGCTGATGCCCCACAGGTTCGGCTTCTGACGGCGGAAAAAAGGAAAAAACACAACATTTTGTGGTTGAGAAACGCCCCGGACACAACGTTGCAAAATATACAAAAAATAAATGCAAAATTCTATAAAAAACACCAAACTTTCTCTTGACTTCAAGGGGAAGTTTTGTTATTCTATGGAAGCGCCTGCGAAAGGGCGCACTATGCG
>CAJGCI010000035.1 GCA_904501855.1 Oscillospiraceae bacterium
AAAACAGGCGGAAAACAGGGAAAAAAGCTTGCATTCCGTGATACACAGTGATATTATGTCAGCGTTAAGATGTAAGTAATTTGAGAGTGGGCTTCGGCCCACTCTTATTTGTTGAAAAACGATAAGAACAAAAAGGTGAATTATGAGCAAGATTACGGATAAGGTCACGGAACTGGCCCGTCCCATCGTAGAGGCCAACGGCTGCGATCTTTGGGATGTGGAGTACGTGAAGGAAGCCGGTACCTGGTATCTCCGGGTTTACATCGACAAGGATGGCGGCGTCGGCATCAATGACTGCGAAGCGGTCAGCAGAGCGTTGGATCCTGTCCTGGATGAGGAAGATCCCATTCCGGACAGTTATGTGTTTGAAGTCGGGTCCGCCGGAGCGGAACGGGTCCTTTCCCGTCCGGAGCATTTTGAGAAATGCATCGGAGAAGAAGTGGAGGTCCGTCTGTACCAGCCGCGTAACGGACAGAAAACACTGATCGGCAAACTGGAAGAGTACCGGGACGGTTCGGTGGTCGTTGCAGCACCGAACGAAACGGTGGAACTGACGAAAAAGGAATGCGCGCAGGTGAGACTGCACCTGTCAATATAACGAGAGGTAAATTGGAAAATGAACGCAGAATTTTTTGACGCAATCGAAGAAATCGAAAGAGAAAAGGGAATCCCCAGACAGTACATGTTCGACAAGATCAATCAGGCGATGCTTACTGCATTCAAGCGTGATAATCCGGAATGTGCCGAGAACGCGGAAGTGATTCTGGACGAAGAGAAAAGGACCATCGCCATGGTCGTGCATAAGACCGTCGTGGAAGAAGTGGAAGATCCCAATACGGAAATCGATCTTGCAGCAGCCAAGAAGATCACCCGTCGCGCAGCGGTTGGCGATATCGTCAACGTTCCCGTGGAAACGAAGAAATTCGGACGTATCGCCGCACAGTCCGCGAAGCAGGTCATCATTCAGGGCATCCGGGAAGCGGAACGCGGGATCATTTATGATGAGTTCAATTCCAAGGAGCATGAGATCCTCACCGGTATCGTGACCCGTGTGGAACCGCGCAACGGCAATGTCTATATCCGCATCAGCTCCAATTCCGAGTTCACCGAAGCCATGCTCACCACCAACGAGCAGGTCCCCACGGAAGAACTGTATGAGGGCGACCGCATCAAAGTCTATATCGTGGAAGTACGCAATTCCACCAAGGGACCGCAGGTCCTGATCAGCCGGACGCACCCGGGCCTTGTCAAACGTCTGTTTGAGCTGGAAGTTCCCGAGATCTATGACGGAACCGTGGAGATCCGCTCCATCGCCCGTGAGGCAGGAAACCGCACCAAGATGGCGGTGTATTCCAATGAGCCGGATGTGGATCCCATCGGCGCATGCGTCGGACCCAAGGGCGGCCGTGTGGCATCCATCGTGGATGAGCTTGGCGGAGAGAAGATCGACATCATCAAGTACTCCGATGATCCGGAAGAATATATCGCAGCAGCACTTTCTCCCTCGGAAGTCATTTCCGTCACCATGATGGAGGACGGACGCAGCTGCAGAGTTGTCGTTCCCGACAGTCAGCTGTCCCTTGCAATCGGCAAGGAAGGACAGAATGCCCGTCTGGCGGCAAAGCTTACCGGTTACAAGATCGATATCAAACCGGAATCGGAAGCTTACTGATAAACTGATGAAAGGTGGCATCCACAATGCCGAAAAAGATCCCCATGCGGCAGTGCCTGGGATGCCGCGAAATGAAACCAAAGAAAGAGCTGATCCGTATCGTGCGTTCGGCAGAGGGAACCCTGAGCCTGGATTTCAAGGGGAAACTGCCCGGACGGGGAGCATATCTGTGCTGTGATGTACAGTGTCTGGAACGGGCTCTGAAATCCAAAGCCGTGGAACGGGCACTGGAAGTTCCGGTATCGGATGAGATCATCCGGGATCTTCGCAGTCAGATGGAGAATGTTGAATGACAGAGGAATCGACCAAGTTTTTCGGCCTGATACGCCGGGCCGGTAAACTGGAAGTCGGAGATATGGCGGTCACGTCGGCAGTGCAGAACAGGAAAGTGAAAGCAGTGCTGATGGCATCGGATTCCGGCGGAAACACAATCAAGAAAATAGAATCCGTCTCTTCGGAACATCACATCCCTGTGGTCATCACGCCATGGGAAAAGGAAGTGTTTTCCCATGCGATCGGAAGAGACAATGTCGCAGTCGTCGGCATCACGGATCTCGGTTTTGCAGCAGCAATGCTGCAGAAACTGTCCGAGGAATATCCGGATCGTCAGGATTATACGCAGTGGTATACGGAGCTGTCAGAGAAACAGAAACTGATCAGCAGCAGGAAGAATAGGAGGAAATGATATGGCAATGCTTATTAAATACAGAGTCCACGAGGTGGCGAAGGACTTTAATCTCACTTCAAAGGATATCAGTGAAATACTCACTAAGTATGCCACCACACCGAAGAATCATATGCAGGTGTTGGAGACTCCTGAACTTGACCTTATATTTGAAAGCCTGACCCAGAACAACCAGGTGGAGAATCTGGAAGAGCTTCTTAAAGCGAAGCCCAAGGCGGAACCCGCCAAGGAGAAGACGGAGAAGAAAGCTGCTTCCACCGCTTCCGCCAAAGGCGATAAGGCGGCTGCTCCCGCTCCGGCACCGACTCCGGCCAAGGAGAAGAAGGACAAACCGCATGTGCCCCGCAAACAGGCAGAGAAACGTGTTGTCGATACCAGAGGCAGTGCTTCCATCAATATCGACAAATACGATGAGAAATTCGATAATATGGCCAGCACCGGTGATGAGCGCCGGGATTCTCAGTTCCGCCGCGGCGGCAAGCAGAAGATCGGAAACAACAAGAAACAGCACCAGCAGCAGGCCAACTCCACGAAGCGCCGCCAGGAAGAGAAGCAGAGAATGCAGAGACTTCAGCTGGAGATCGCGAAGAAACAGCCGGTCAAGGTGTCTATCCCCGATGAGATCAGCGTGGGAGAACTTGCTTCCCGCATGAAGAGAACCGCCGCCGACGTTATCAAGTCTCTGATGAAGGAAGGCGTTTTCGCTTCCGTATCCGAGATCATCGACTATGATACTGCGGCTCTCGTCGCCATGGAGATGGGATGCAAGGTCGAGCGCGAGATCGTGGTCACCGTGGAAGAGAAACTTATCGACGATCATGTGGATAATGAGGAAGATCTGCTTCCGCGCGCTCCGGTCGTCGTGGTCATGGGCCACGTTGACCATGGTAAGACCAGCCTTCTGGACTATATCCGGAACACCTCCGTTGCCGCAGGGGAAGCCGGCGGCATCACCCAGGCTATCGGCGCATATACCGTGGACGTAAAGGGAAATCCCGTTACGTTCCTGGATACCCCGGGCCATGAAGCGTTCACCTCCATGCGTGCCCGCGGTGCTCTCATCACGGATATCGCCATTCTGGTGGTAGCGGCTGATGACGGCATCATGCCGCAGACCATTGAAAGCATCAACCATGCCAAGGCAGCCAACATCCCCATCGTTGTTGCGATCAACAAGATGGATGTTCAGGGTGCCAATCCGGACCGTGTCATGACTCAGCTGACCGAATATGATCTGGTCTCCGAGGCATGGGGCGGCGAGACCATCGTATGTCCCATCTCCGCAAAGACCGGTGACGGCATCGATGATCTGCTGGACAACCTCGTTGTTCTGGCGGAAGTACAGGAACTGAAGGCCAATCCCAACCGTCTCGGCAAGGGTGCCGTGATCGAGGCCCGTCTTGACAAGGGCAGAGGCCCGGTCAGCACGGTTCTCGTTCAGAACGGTACTCTGCGTCAGGGCGATCTGATCATCGCAGGAACCGCCATGGGACGAATCCGTACCATGATGGATGACAAGGGCAATCCCGTGAAGGAAGCCGGCCCGTCCATTCCGGTCGAGATCACAGGCCTTTCCGAGGTTCCCAATGCGGGCGATACCTTTAACGTCGTAGAAGACGAGCACATGGCCCGTGAGCTGGCAGAACAGCGCCGCAATGAGCAGAAGAATGCCGGTGCCGGCAGCAGCAAGAAAGTAACGCTGGAAGATCTGTTCAGCCAGATCAAGGCCGGCGAGATGAAGAACCTCAATGTCATCGTCAAAGCCGATGTCCAGGGTTCCGTGGAAGCGGTCAAGGCGTCTCTGGAGAAGATCTCCAACGAGGAGGTCCAGGTACGCGTGATCCACGCCGCAGTCGGCGCCATCAACGAATCTGATGTCATGCTGGCAGACACCTCCGACGCGATCATTGTCGGATTTAATGTCCGGCCGGACAATGCTGCCCGCGAATCTGCAGCCCGCAGCAAAGTGGACGTCCGCCTGTACCGTGTCATCTATGACTGCATCAATGAGATCGAAGCTGCCATGAAGGGCATGCTCGCTCCGAAATATGAAGAAGTTATCATCGGTCACGCCGAGGTTCGGCAGACCTATAAAGTTTCCAAGATCGGCACCGTGGAAGGCTGCTACGTCACAGACGGCAAGATCATGCGGAACTGCCAGGTCAGACTGCTTCGCGACAATATCGTCATTCATGAGGGCGAACTGGCTTCTCTCCGCCGTTTCAAGGACGACGTGAAGGAAGTACAGGACGGCTATGAATGCGGCATGCAGATCGATAAATTCAACGATGTCAAAGTCGGCGACGTTATCGAGTGCTTCGTCATGCAGGAGATCGAACGATAAGAACCGAAACCATGAAGCGGGCGCATTGCTACCGATGCGCCCGCCTACTTACAGAAGGAGGATCCTATGCCTTCCAATAAACTTGCAAGAATCAATGATGATATACAGTATGTCATTGCCCAGCTCCTGCGGGAGGTGAAAGACCCCCGTGTTCAGCAGGGAATGGTCAGCGTCACCCGTGTGGAGACGACCGGGGATCTGAAGTTTTCAAAGATCTGGCTGTCGGTATACGGGATGAAAGACGAAAAGGAATTCCGCAAGGGAATGAAATCCGTCGCACCCTGGATGCGCCGTGAGCTCGGCAGCCGGATGAAGATCCGCAACGTGCCGCAGCTTGTGTTTGAAGTGGATCATTCCATCGAGTACGGAGCTCATATCAACGATCTTATCAATCAGCTCAGTTCTGAGCAGGAACCGGAAGTAGAGGAACAGCATGACGATTCGTGAATGTGCGGAGTACTTAAAAAACAATGACGGATTTCTGGTCCTGTCCCATGTCCGTCCCGACGGCGACACGCTGGGAAGCTGTGCCGCCCTTGTCCATGCGCTGAAGCGGATGGGGAAGAGCGCATGGATGGTTCCCAATGAAGAAGCCACGGATACTCTCCGTCCGTTTGTGGAGCCGTATTTTGCACCGGAGAGATATCCGGCACAGACCATCGTCTCCGTGGATGTGGCATCCGAGCAGATGCTGATCGGAGACGGGGAATGGAAGGTGGATCTCTGCATTGATCATCATCCGTCCAATTCCCGCTATGCAGAGGAGTCCTGTGTGATCTCGGAGCGCGCTTCCTGCGGGGAGATCGTTCTGGATGTGATCACGGAGCTGCTGGGCGGTCCGGATTATGAGGAGGCTCAGCTTCTGTACATCGCCGTATCGACGGATACGGGCTGCTTCTGCTATTCCAACACCAACAGCGATACCTTCCGTTCGGCAGCAAGACTGCTGGATGCGGGAGCACAGCTGGATTCCCTGAATCAGCTGCTGTTCCGGAAGACATCCGTTGCACGTCTTCGCCTGGAGGGGATGATTTATTCCACCATGACGTTTCATTTCGATCACCGCGTTTCGGTGGCGGTCGTCTCTCAGGAGATGCTGGACCGCGCCGGAGCCACGGAAGATGACTGCTCGGATCTTGCCAATCTGGCGGGAAGAGCTAGAGAGGCCGTGGTCTGCATCACCATTCGTGAGGTGGACGATCATGTAAGCAAACTGTCTCTCCGGTCTTCCAGCTCGGTCAATGTTTCCGAGATCTGTTCCGAGTTCGGCGGCGGCGGTCATGCCATGGCTGCCGGATGCACCATGCACTGCAGTCTGGAGGAGGCAAAGAGCCGGATCCTGCGAGCCGTGGAACCGAAACTGCCATGAACGGGATCGTAATCGTCGATAAACCGAAGGACTGGACCAGCCACGATGTGGTGGGAAAACTCCGGGGAATCTACCGGGAACGGCGGATCGGGCATTCCGGGACACTGGATCCCATGGCCACCGGCGTTCTTGTGGTGTTCATCGGGAGAGCCACCCGCGCGGTTGAGTTCGCCGAGTCCGACGAAAAAGAGTATCTGGCGGAGATCCTGTTCGGCAGGAAAACGGATACTCAGGACATTACAGGAAACACGCTGGAGGAATCGGATGCGGTTCCCACCCGGGATCAGCTGGAAGAAGTAGCGTCCCGTTTCCGGGGGGAGATCACGCAGATCCCTCCCATGTACTCCGCTTTGAAAGTAAACGGGAAGAAACTCTATGAACTGGCCCGCCAGGGTCAGCAGGTGGAGAGAAAGCCGAGAAAGGTCACCATCTCCAAACTGGAGATCGGACCGGAAGACGGGAACAAATATACTCTGGATGTTGTCTGTTCCAAGGGAACCTATATCCGGACACTGTGTGAAGATCTGGGCAGCGCGGTGAATGCCTGTGCCTGTATGAACAGCCTGAGAAGGATCCGTGCCGGAGCATTCACCATTGAGGACAGCCATACCATTGAGGAGATCCAGGCGGCGCCGGAACAGCATCTGCTTCCGCTGGACAGCCTGTTTCAGGAGTATCCCGATACCGCAGTCACACTCAACCAGGAAAAAGTGATCCGTAACGGCGGGAAAAACTCCACAACACTGCAGGAAGGAATCTATCGTTTCTATTCACAGAACGGAGATTTTCTGATGCTGGGCCGTGTGTCGGACGGCCAGGTCACAACCATAAAGAATTTTTTTGAGGTCTGAATCATGAATGAGCAGAAGAGGGCAATCGCATTAGGTTTTTTTGATGGTGTCCATATCGGTCACGCAGCGCTGATGAGCCGCACCTGTGATGTGGCGGAACAGATCGGTGCATTGCCTTCCGTATTAACTTTTGACGTCCATCCGGATACTCTCGTACACGGACATGAAGTTCCGCTTCTCAATGACAATGCCGGAAGGAAAGAGATCATCAGCCGTCTGTTTGGCATTGAGGACGTCGTATTTATCCACTTCAATAAAGAGATCATGCATATGCCGTGGAAGCAGTTCGTGGACAGTATCATCCGGGAACTGAATGTCGCATGGATCGTGGTAGGCCATGACTTCACCTTCGGCGACCGCGGGGAGGGAAATGCCCAGAGACTCTGCGGATACTGCGAGGAACTGGGGATCGGCTGCGATGTGATCCCTGCTGTGACCAAGGACGGGATCGTTGTCAGTTCCACTTATATCCGGGAACTGATCGAGAACGGTGAGATGGAAAAGGCCAACGAGTATCTGGGCCATCCTCACAGTCTGACGGATACGGTTCACACCGGATTTAAACTCGGGACCAAAATGGGTACACCGACGATCAATATGTTTTTCCCGCGCGGAGTGATCATTCCGCGATTCGGTGTTTACGCCGCGAAGGTCCATCTGGATGACGGAAGCTGTCATATCGCGGTAACGAACATCGGGATCCGGCCTACGGTCAGCGAGACCAAATCCGTCAGTGTGGAGAGCTATATCCTGGATTTTGACGAGATCCTGTACGGGAGAACCGTCCGGGTGGAGTTTTATAAACATCTCCGGGAAGAGAGGAAGTTTTCCGATTTTGAAGAGCTTTCGAAACAGATCCGCCGGGATGCGGAGGAGACACGCCTCTATTTTGAATCTAAATAATAAAAAGAGCACGTTTCAGATTCTGAAACGTGCTTTTCTCATACATTTGCTGCAATGGATTTTTTCTTGGAATGGCCTCTGCCGTGCCTTCTGGCCTGTGTAGCCTTGGCTTTATAGAATTCGATCAGCTTGGGATCTGCCTCATAGATCAGGCGGTTTGCGACCCAGGAGTCATCATCCATCTTGCGGAATTTGACACGGACCAGATATTTTCCGTCCTCCGGACAGGTATACAGGTTCATGTATCGCTGATCGCCCTGATTGATCCAGCGCAGATGCGTCATCTCGTTCTGACATGCAGGGCAGGGGATGGAGATCAGACCGTCATCGGCGAATGCGTCCGATTTGCTGTAATAACCGGGAAACACGATATGCTCGATGGGTTCCCGCTCATTGCCTCCGCTGCTTGGTTTTGCAGAGGAGAGGATCCGCTTCGCCTCATCATAGTGCTCAATACCGAAGGCAAGATCCAGATGGGTGCAGATCAGAGCGGTGTTGTAGGCATCTCCCAGTGCGTCGTGAGCGACACGGGTCTGCTCGATGCCGAAGTGTTCCATGGCAGTTGACAGAGACTTCTGGTTCTTGTCTCCGCCGGTCTGGTTG
Source organism: Oscillospiraceae bacterium (assembly GCA_904501855.1). Classification (GTDB taxonomy): domain Bacteria; phylum Bacillota; class Clostridia; order Oscillospirales; family Oscillospiraceae; genus UBA2922. Next base: position 8,428 of record CAJGCI010000035.1, read on the forward strand.
TTGTAGATCAGCTGAAGATTGATCCATTCATGGATCCAGTCCCAGTCCAGATCGTGGATGATGATGTTCTGCTCCATGATGCCCTGATCATCGTAGCCCCAGGTGAGGAAGGTGACATCATCACCGCACCATTCCCGGAACTGCTGGAACGCATCCTCAAAGGCAATGTCGTGGGACAGTCGTTCCGCATCGAACCCGGTCAGCTTCTTAACTTTGTAATGCATCCGTTTGAAATAGATGGGACGGACATCCACGGTGAATTCCTCACCGGGTCTGAAATTCTCATCCAGTTTCACGGCACCGATTTCAATGATCTCGCCCCGCAGATGGATAGGAAGTTTGTTGAAGATCGCGGCTTTGGAACTCATGGCCTGGTTCCACTCAAGATCAATTACCACATAATTCATAAATTGATGTATCATTCCTTTTAAACAATTCATGTCAGTATATCATAAAAAAGGAAAGATGTATATCGTTTTGCCGTTGGTGATCAGAAAGTGTTCTCCCTTGCCGTTTCCGGCAGAATAATGATCAAATTGGCAAAAAACTGCGCCTTTGACGGGAAATTAAAGGGCATTGTGTGAATTGAACCGAAACAATCCCTATGGTATACTTTACATAATGTTTTTCAAAGGAGTCGAACTCGATGAAAATAGTTGTATTGTGCGGAGGACTCAGTCCCGAGAGAGATGTTTCCATTTCTTCCGGTACCAGAATCGCCAAGACCCTGAAGCAGAACGGCCATCAGATCGTTCTGGTGGATATGTATTTCGGACTGGAAAACTGGCAGGGCTCGCTGGACGATATTTTCGACAATCCTCCTCCGCTGAATGATATGCTCATCTCGGAGCAGGAGCCGGATCTGGAGGAGATCCGTTCCATGCGACGGATCGATACAGGATGCGATTTCGGTGATCGTGTGATCGAAGTATGCCAGATGGCGGATATCGTGTTCATGGGACTCCACGGCCAGTGCGGAGAAGACGGAAAGGTCCAGGCCGCATTCGATCTTCTCGGGATCCGTTACACCGGTTCCGGCTTCCTTGGTAGCGCTGTGGCAATGGATAAAGATATGACGAAACAGATCATTGCACAGCATCAGATACGCACTGCGGCATGGAAGACCTACAGCTGCCGAAAGGTCTCAGCTGAAGCGGTACTGCGGGATCTGACGCTTCCGCTGGTCGTCAAACCGGACAATTCCGGATCCAGCATCGGTGTTTCCATCGTTCATTCCGAGGATGATCTGAAGAAGGCCCTGAAAACGGTGGCGCGTGACAGCGAGTACGTTGTCATTGAACAGTATATCAAGGGAAGAGAGATCCAGGTGGGTGTTCTCGACGGGAAGGCGCTTCCCAGTATCGAGATCATTCCCAAGGATTCCTTCTATGACTATAAGAACAAATATCAGGCAGGAGCCGCTACCGAGATCACTCCCGCTCCCATTCCCGCGGAGGCGGAGGAACGGGTGGGGCACATCTCGGAGAAGGTCTTTAATCTGCTGCGGCTGGACGTATATTCCCGAGCCGATTTCATCTATGATGAGAACGGTGAGTTCTGGTTTTTGGAGATCAATACCCTTCCGGGGATGACACCTACCAGTCTCGTACCGCAGGAGGCCGCTGCGGCGGGATATTCCTACGGGGATCTGTGCGAAAAAATAATTGAAGTATCAATGAGGAAATACAATCAGTGAAAGCTATCAAAGTATCGGAAATTGCCCAAATAGTAAATGGTCAGATGCATGGAAACGGCGATGGAGTCGTCACCTCGGTCGTTATCGACAGCCGCAAAGTTCAGAAGGATTCCATGTTTGCCGCGTTTCCGGGGGAAAAGGTCGACGGCCATGACTACATCGGAAAAGCCTTTGAGCTGGGAGCGTCCTGCTGCATCGGCAATTATGTGCCGGCAGGTGAGACACGGCCGATGATCGTCGTGGAGGATGTACAGCAGGCGCTGAAGGAGCTTGCCACGTGGTACCGGAATACGCTTTCGATCCCGGTGATCGGAATCACGGGGAGCGTGGGAAAGACCACCACGAAGGAAATGGTCTCCGCGGTGCTTGAAAGCCGTTTCAAGGTGCTGAAAACGGAAGCCAACCTGAACAATGAACTTGGCGTGCCGCTGACCATCTTCCGCATCGAACCGGAACATGATGTCGCCGTGATCGAGATGGGGATCTCTCATTTTCAGGAGATGACCCGTCTTGCGCAGATGGCGCAGCCGGATATCGGGATATTCACGGTGATCGGATATGCGCATCTTGAGAATCTCGGCAGCCGGGAGGGGATCCTCTGGGCAAAGACGGAAATGGTCAAATACATGCAGACGGAAGGCGTAATGCTCGTCAACGGAGATGATGATCTTCTGTACAAGTATCCTGCAGAGCGGGATAAGGTCACTTACGGAACCGAACTGCGCTGCAAGGTGCGGGCATCCGAAATCGAGATGACGGAAGAATACACCTCCTGTACGATCTCCAACGGGGAGCGTACACTGCCGGTGCGTGTCCATGCATACGGCAACCATATCATCTATGCGGCTCTTGCTGCCGTGACCGTGGGATTCCAGTTCGGACTGTCGGATGAGGAGATCCAAAACGGACTGCTGTCCTACGAGACGGTGGGCCGCAGGGCCAACGTGGTTCACACCGAAAAGCTGACTCTCATCGACGACTGCTATAATGCCAATCCGGGATCGGTCAAAAGCGCCCTGGACTCCATGGAGCACTTTGACGGTCGTCATGTCGCGATCCTGGGAGACATGTTTGAACTTGGAGAGGAAGAAAATGCCCTGCACGAGGAAGTCGGAGCGTATGCCGTTGAGCATGGTACTGAGCTTGTTCTGGCGGTAGGGGGACTCTCAGTCCATACCGCGGAGGGCGCCCGTAAAGCCGGCGGCAGAGCAGAACACTTTGATACGAAGGAAGAACTGCTGGACCGGCTGGACCAGATCCTTATGGAAGGGGATATCGTGTTGGTGAAGGCATCTCACTCCATGGAATTTGAAAAGATTTCGGAAGCAATTAAAAATCAGAGCTGATATTCGGGCATTCTTGCGATCCCGTATTTATTAAAAATTCTTAACTAACATCAAAATTATACCAAAAAATGGATATTTTGGTGGCTTTTGACACTTTTATGAATCATTGAGTTATCAAATTAACTCGATATAATTTGCTTTTTTCACTATATTTAGTTAAGATTATATAGATGTGTGTGTTGATTTAACTGATTTGGAGGGGATAGTAATCATGAAATCGACTGGCATAGTGAGAAAAGTGGATGAACTGGGGAGGATTGTGCTTCCCATCGAACTGAGACGCACAATGAACATTGAAGAGAAAGACAGCCTTGAGATCTATGTCGATGGTGCGAACATCATTCTTCATAAATACCAGCCATCCTGCGTTTTTTGTGGAGGAACTGATGGTCTTGTGGAATACGAGACCAAGAATATTTGCCGCGAATGCAAAGAGAAGATCAGTCAGATGTAATCTCATGACAAAAAACGAGCCTGCCGGAAGGATCCGGCAGGCTTTTTCATTTTCGTTCATTTTGATGTAGCGAGAGCATACAGTTCGTTTTTCGAATAACCGGTCTGGGAGGATGCCAGTTTGCAGGACTCCTTCAGAGACCGTCCTTCCGCCCGGTATCGGGATACGAGGGCCAGAGCGTCTTCTTCCGACATGACGGGTTCGGATTCTTCCGGCCGGCCTTCCATGATGAGAACATATTCACCCTTCGGTTCATGCTCTTCATAGTACTGAACAGCCTCGGACAGAGAGAAGGGAAGAACCTCCTCGTGGAGTTTGGTCAGTTCCCGGCACAGAGTGATGCGCCGTTCGTCCCCGAATGCGCCTTTAAGATCCGACAGCGTTTTGCGCAGTTTATGGGGTGCTTCATAAAAGATCATGGTCCGGGTTTCACCTTGAAGTTCTTCCAGATGTTCCCGCCTGCTTTTGTTGTTGGTGGAGAGAAATCCCTCAAAGCAGAATCTGCCGGTGGGAAGTCCGGACAGGACAAGCGCCGTGATCAGCGCAGTGGGGCCGGGAATGGTGGTGACGGGAATCTGATGATCCATGCACATCCGCACGATATCCTCACCGGGATCGGAGACAGCGGGCATTCCCGCATCGGTCACCAGACCGCAGGACTCGCCGGCGAGGATCCGCTGTACGATCTTTTCACCGCTGGCGTACTTGTTGTGCTCATAATAACTGACCAGAGGTTTATGGATATCAAAATGGTTCAGCAGCTTTAATGTCACTCTGGTATCTTCCGCTGCGATGAAATCCACAGACAAAAGCGTCTCCACGGCACGGGGAGAAAAATCATTCAGATTTCCGATTGGAGTGCCGATCAGATATAAAGTTCCGGGCATATTCTTCAACCTCGCTTAAGCTTGATGATAGATCCGTTTTGCTTCCGGGGTCATGGTCCCGTCCTGCTCGTGAAGCACAAGGACCGGATCGACCTGCAGACCGGGATTCCCCTCGTAACGTCCCTCGATCAGAATCAGACTTGCCTTATGAAGGATGCTGTGCTGAACGAATCGGATCCGTTTCGGCTCGATACGGTAACGGATCATGGCGGTCATCAGCTCCGTCAGACGTTCCGGACGGTGTACCATACAGATCCGACCTCCGGAACGGAGGGATACGGACGAAGACCGCAGAAGAGAACCCATCGTGCAGTTTGTTTCCGAACGGGCAACCTTGCGCGTTTCATCCGGTGACAGTTCTCCGCTGCCTGCGGAAAAATACGGAGGATTGCACACGATGAGGTCCAGACTGTGATCGGGGATCACTCCACGGAGATCCTGAAAGTCGGCACAGTGGTATTCCACATCCGCATCCAGACCGTTTTCCCGCATGTTGATCCGGGCGGTCTCCAGTGCGTTCTGCTGAATGTCGATGTTCGTCAGCCGGACGGAGGGTTCCCTGTATTTTATCAGAAGTCCCAGAATACCGGAGCCGCAGCCGAAATCGGCCAGACGGCAGTGCTTTTTCGGGAGGACGAAGTCAGCAAGAAGGATGGAGTCCGTGCTGAGTGGAAAAGCATCTCCGGCGGTATAACGGGGACCTTCGTCCCATAGTTGTGTAAATGTCAGTTGTGTATTCATAACGTGATAATGAAAACGGGCGATAAGTTGCCTTATCGCCCATTCTGTCTTTTTTTCTGAGCTAATTAACCCTCGGTGATTGCTTCAGCCGGGCACTGTGCCGCACATGCACCACATTCCAGGCACTTCTCAGCGTCGATCTCAAAGTGAAGATCGCCCATGGAAATAGCTTCAGCAGGGCACTGTGCTGCGCATGCGCCGCAGGACAGGCACTCGTCAGTAATTACATAAGCCATAATATAA
>CAJGCI010000036.1 GCA_904501855.1 Oscillospiraceae bacterium
ACACCGGGATCCCCAGAGATTCCAGCTGTTCCACCACTTCCGGAGTGTGATAGATCATGGTGTTCTCCACCGCGACACCGCATTGATGGCTGCGAAGCTGTTCGTAATCCGGGGCAGAATACTTTCCTCCGTACAGGATTTTGCCCTCCGCCATGGCGTCACGGACTTCCGGCAGGTACCACTGTGTCTCCGGCAGTCCAGAAAAATCCACGCATTCCATGGCATCCAGTTTCAGAAAAACATCCATGGCAGCAGAAGACACCACATCGATGTTCTGCAAGGGTTTCGCGAGAACGGTCCAGTCCTCCGGGACCGAATCCGGAACGGCACCGTTTTCCGGTATCACAAGGTACGTACGTCCGTCAGAGACGCGGACTACATCATACCCGCCTTCATACCGGTCCACGGAAAACTCCTCCGCCCACTGAAGGGAAAGTTCTCCGATCTTTTTCATTTCCGCGAGTGTTCCGCTGTCCTTCCCCGCGCCTGTACCGCAGCCGGCAAGCAGGAGAAACAGCGCCAGAACCGCCGGGAGCCAGTATTTTATTGTTTTCTTCTTATCCACCATACCAGCAATGCGCCCAGAATGACGACGGCACCGAGGACTATCCAGATCGTACGGTGGCCGGAGCCTTCACCGGGCAATTCAAAATCAAGCGTGTATTCCACCTCATGAGGAGTGCTCATGGCGGTGGTATCTCCGATGACTTTCATCGGTTCCGAAAGACTCGTCACAGGGATCACAAAAACGGAGTTGTCCTCCGGAGAAGCCTTCTCCTCCGGCAGGATCTTGATACCGTCAACGAGCATATAATCATAATGGGAGCTGGACCACTGGATGCGGGCAAACGTCTTTCCGTCCTTCACAATCAGCGTCGCTGGAGAAGCCACAGTTGCTTTCCCGGAGCCTCCCTCCAGCGTGACGGGTGCTTCGTACTCCCCGTCTTCCAGATCCGTTTCCGCTGCCAGATCCGCCAGCTGAGACTGGCTTTTATGCGCTTCGATCTGTCGGTCCCGGGCATCCTTTTTCAGCTGCTCATAGTCTGCTATGGCAACATGAATGGCCTCCGGAGGCAGGCTGTCCGCCCGGACCAGAAGGCTCCGGTCATACCACATCTCCTTCTTTGCCGAAAAAGCGGCGCAGGAAAAGGGCTGGTCCAGTGCTTCCACAGGAACGGTGAACACGACTCCGTCTCCGCTCTCCGTATACCCGATATACTGGTCTTCCGTACTGGCCGCCGCCTGCTCTGCGGTGCCGGCAAAAAGCTTCCGATAGCTGGTGCTGCCGATGGTGAGCGCCACGGTCATCTCCGAATCCGATACGGCTAGTTCCGCACTCTGGATCCGGAACATGGAGGAACTGCTCTCTACATTAACTTCATAGGTCCCGTTTTCAATATCCTCGGCATATACGGGGATCAGACCGTCAAAGCCTACTTCTTCCACGGTGGTCATATCGGCGCTGGACGCCACTTTATCATAGGATACTCCCAGCACGCTCACCGTGAGCATCATCACGGCAACGAGAATTATCAGAAACCGGAATGTATTTTGTTTCATTGCCAAAAGGGTCTCCCTTCTTCGTAAAATGCCCCGCCTTGCGGCAGGGCATTAAGAGTCATGGTTCGATCAGCTAAGCTGGGCGATGGCGGCGGCAACATGGTCCACAAAGACCTGCTGTACGGCCTCGTTCTGGCCCAATCCTTCCAACACGCATTCCACTTCATAGCCGTTGGATTTGAAAATGTTTTTCCAGGAATCATCCTCGTCACCGGCCATATCATTGTTGGCATGGTCGCCGGCAACGATCATCAGGGGCTGAAGGACCACTCTGGTGTATCCTTTGTCCTGGATCGCAGCGATGATATCGTCCACGCTCGGGGTCGCTTCCACGGTCCCGATGTAGTAGTTGTTAAACCCGTCTGCCTTCAGCTTTTCCTGCATCGCAGCATACACGGCGTTGGACTCTGCCTCCGTTCCGTGTCCCATGAAGACAAGGGCTGTGTTGCCGTCGTCGTTGGCGGAGGATGTGTCGGTAATTGCGGTGATGACAGCTTCGAAATCCTCATCGGAGGTCAGCAGCGGCTCTCCCAGGACGATCTGATCAAACTGATCGGAGTATTCATCCAGCGCATTTTTCAGATCCGTGTATTCGAAACCGTTCATAAGGTGCGTCGGCTGTACGATGAGGTTGCGGATTCCATCTGCCGCCGCGCGGGTCAGCGCCTCATCCACATTGTCGATCTCCAGCCCGTCACGCTCTTTCAGTTTATCGATGATTATCTGACTGGTAAACGCGCGACGCACTTCATACTGAGGGTATGCCGCGGCGATGGCGTTTTCGATGGCGCCGATGGTCAGATCCCGGCTCTCGTTGTAGCTGGTACCAAAGGATACCACCAGGATCGCCGTATCTGCAGCGGCCTCATCTCCGGCGGAAGCAGCTTCGGGGGCCGACGGTTCCGCACCGCAGGCACACAGTGCCGCGATCATGGCTACTGCCATGAGAATTCCAATCCATTTCTTCATTCTCTTCGCCTTCCTATCTTGATAAAATAAAAAACCGCAGTTTCCTGCGGTTGTTTTTGATTTTTCCACGACGCAGCGCACCGTCCAATGGGCGGCGGCTTCTGCATGGAACCGGAAAACCTATCTGTGACCCGCAGATATTGTTTTTCACAAACAGGCAGGTCTCCTGACTTCGATCAACGCCTTCATGCTCTTCCCGGTGTCCCAGTGATCCTTGCATGAAAACTCCCTGACACAGTGACGGCATCGTTCCGGATTCTCACCGGATTCCCTTTTCATCGGTCCCTGCGGATGATTCCTTCCGCAGGATCGACACCTGTTTGCTGATTCTATGATTATTGTATTGTCATTATAATCTACCCGATCTTTCCGGTCAACGGAATTGACTGTTTTTCCATTCCGAATAACTGCTGCCGTCTCCGGACAGTGCCCGTCCGGCAAAATAATTGTCGATTCCTTTGACGATCCCGGCAACCATGATGTTCTGGAACTCTTCCCCGGACAGCCGGAGGTCCTCTTCCGAATTGGTCATGAACCCCAGTTCCAGCAGCGTCGCCGGCATTGCCGCCCAGTTGTTTCCTGTCATGGAATCCGTCTCCCATACTCCCAGATTACGGAGTCCCGTTTCCTGACAGTAGGCCGTCAGGATATTGTCCGACAGCGACCGGCTCTCGGGATACAGATCCGGATGATAGGGATTCGTTCCGGTAATGCAGATGGTCTGGGCTCCGTCCCGGCGCCGGTCCGTATTACCGTCAGCATGGATCCGGAGGAAGATGTCCGCCCCCAGATCGCCAGCTTTCTGAGCGCGCTCCACATTGCTGATGGCGGTAGTATGATCCTCTCTGGTCAGATAGACCGTATACCCTTCCGCCCACAACGCTTCACGCAGTTTCAGGCAGACGGACAGTGTCAGCTGGTATTCCATCATTCCGCTGGCATCGCCGTGTGTCCCGGTGGTATCCTTCTGCTTCTGCTGTGTGGCTCCCGGTCCGATCGGTTCCGTACCGCCGCTTACGACAGAGGAGTGTCCGGGATCCAGAACGATGACAAGACCGTTCCCGACGGGCGTCGGGGTGGGTTCCGGTGTGGGAGTCAGAACCGGCTCCTCCGTCGGAACCGGAGACTCAAAAGAGGATCCTTCCGCGGAAGGATCCTCCTGATCTGCTCCGCATCCGGTGAGCATCGCAAGCACGATGCATACGGATATGAAGATGGAGCAAAATGTATAAAAACGCATAATCGATTCCTGTATTACAGTTTGGATTTCAAGAAGTCCACGTTTTTCTTTTCCGTAGTACTGAAGACACTGTCGGAAAAACGATCGGCAGCCACGGTGGGCTTGTACCAGTCATACTGTTTGAACTTGGCCAGCAGAGACGGGTTCGTAAACGTATAACCGTGTCTTGCATAGATCTCATTGATTGCGGTCTGGATATCTGCCTTGCTGAGACCGGAAACGTCCGAATTGGTCAGAAGTTTGTCGCTGCTGTTGGGAAGCACGGTTCCCTTTCCGCTGGAGCTGGTGGAGCCGCCAGAACTTCCGGAACTGCCGGAATTGCTGGAGTTGCCGGAGATGCTGGGACCGTCATCGCTTTCCAGATCTTCCACTTCGTATTCCATCTCAGTGACAGAGGGAATGGCACCGAACTCTTCCACGAAGGATTCTTCATCCATCAGATAGGAAACGGTGATGGTGACGATATCGCCAACGCTGAGGTGGTCGATGGGATCAACGTCGTAATACAGTTCGTCCACCATCGGCTCATCGTCGTCTTCTACCAGTTCCACTTCCGCTTCGCCGTCTTTGCCGACGAATGTGACATCGATGAAATCAAAGGGGTCGAAGAAATCCACTTCCTCCAGATCATCCACCGTCTCTTCCACATCCGTATAGGTCATGGTCACTTTAAACCGGTCCTGTGCCAGTGCATCGTCACAGTCCCAGGTATAGATGACAGTATCTCCGTTGCTGAGATCGGAGGAGGAGTCCAACGTGCCGCCGATGCAGTTTTTGATAAGAAGTGCCGCATCGCTCTTGTCCTTGCTGGGCTGTTCCAGAGAATCCCGTTCCTCATCGGAACCGCGGAATTTGATCCGGTCGCCGAAATCGGCTTCAAACTGCTTGGTGTTGAATTTGGCGGTGGCAGTTCCCAGTGTGTCATATCCTTCATAGGAGATGGTCACGTAATCATTAAGATTCACTTCCACACGACGGCTCTGAATATAGGTCCAGATGCCTGCGCCCAGGATCAGCGCACCGATCAGGCCGAACAGAACATAGTTGAGAATGCTCCTCTTTTTCTCTTCCGGATCATCTTCCACATCTTCCATGAACATGGGGGCAACATTCAGTTCCCCGGGATCATCCTCATAGCTGAGGGTTCCCTCTTCAAAAATCTCTGCCGCTTCCTCGGGGATTTCTTCCGCTGCTTCTTCGGGGACCTCTTCTGCCGTTTCTTCCACGGTCTCTTCCCCTTCTCCGGCATAGAAATCCTCCAGGACCTTTTTGATCCTAGTGATATCTTCAGAAGCCTGTGCCTCTGTCTCTTCTACTGGCGCTTCAGATACGGAAGTCTCCTCTTCGCTCACCAGGGATTCCCATTTGAGCTGTTTCGTTCCGCACAGGGGGCAAAATTTCGATCGATTGTCGATCTCAGCGCCGCAATTAATACAATACATGAATTGCAACTCCTTAAACAGTAATCGGATTTCGTCATTCGGTCAGGAGCTTTGTGAAGCCTGTCTTCAGTTCTGCCCAGTTGGATGCACTGTTGACATTGGTGCGGATCATTTCCACACGCTCGGTACATCCGGCGTCTTCCACGGTATTTGCAACGGCTTCATAATCCGTCAGGATCTGATCTGCAGTGTCGGAGATGGACTGCCAGTTCTGACGGAAATTCTGCTGCTCTTCCGAATTCATATTATTATAGCACGTTTTCAGTATCGCTTCTACTGCCGCGTTATTGGAATCCTTCAGAGAGTTGTCGTTGGCCCACGCCATCAGCGCGCTTGCCGCATTGACCGCGGAAAGTGAAGAACCTGCGGTTCCGCCCCAGCCAATGCAGTTGGCCAATGCCACCTGAAGATTTTCCTCGGCATTCTCTCCAAACCCGGAGAGATCCACCGGTGCGCTTTCCGGCTGTTGTGCTGTCTGCTGCGCGGATTCCGTTGCGGACGGTTTCTCCAGATCCGCATTGCTGCCGCAGGAAGAAAGAGCCACGATCAGACAAAGAAATACCAATATTCCGATGAATCGCTGTCCAAACATAACAATAATCCCCGATAATAAGTATTATGTAAATCATAATACAATATTTTTTGAATTTTGAACAGTTTTTTTGCTGTAATTTTTCCGTTTTTTCCAAAAAAATCGGGTTTATTCCTTCGGTTCCCGGCATGCGGCCCGTTTTCCGCGAAAAAAATCAACCGATCCGGATGAAATCATCCGAATCGGCCGATCTATACATTTGTCAGTGAAAAGAATGTCGGTAAATCTTATGCTGCTTTTTCCTTCAGCTCTTTGATTGCGTTCTTCAGGAACTCAACATTGTATTTCTCAATGCGGTTCAGTTCTGCATCGCCATCCCAGTCATCAGCGTCGATGGTGGGTTCATACCAGGAGTAGCCCTCAAATTCTTTCTGAGTCTTCTCGTTGTGGAAGATATATCCGTGGCGGGCATAGATCTCATTCAGAGCGCTTCTCAGTTCATCCATATCCATATCGGCAATATCCGAGTTGTTCAGACGAACATCTGTGCTGTCCGGGAAGATCATGCCGGTAGTATCGGGGAGTTCTTCCAGACCGGAAACGGTGTCCACGATATCGCTGTAGTTCAGCACAACTTTATAGTTGCTCTCTGCAGCTTCGGCATCAACATCCCACTGATATACGACCGTGTCGCCATTGGACAGGCCCTCATCTACCGTCAGGCTGCCATCGATGCAGTCGGCGATAAGGCCATTGATGTCTTCCACCTGCTCACCGTAATCGGCGACAAATGCTTTTTTGTCAAAGTGTGCTTTTGCGGTTCCTTCGGTATCATATCCGTCATAGGAGATGCTCACGAAGTTATCCAGTTCCACGGGAACTTTCTGGTTGGCGCGGGCCATACAAGCGATAAGCACTGCAACTGCCAGAACGGCCATGCACCAGATAAAGTTTGTGATTCTTTTCTTGTCCTGTGCTTTTTTTGCATCCACAGGAGCTTCATTTTTCTGTTTTACCGGATTTTCCATCTTATTACTTTTCTCTTTCTCGGTCTCTTCTTTGACCGCTTGTTTTGCGTTCTCTTCAATTTCGGCAACGTCTTTTTTTACTTTTTCGACCTTGTCTTCCACTGAATCCTTCGCATCACTGATCTTGTCAGCTACCTTTTCCTTCACTTCTTCTGCTTTTTCTGCGACATCCGACAGATTCTCTTTGATTTCTGCCACTTTTTCGCGGAGATCGTCCTTTACTTCTTCGACCGCTTCTTTGATGTCATCAATAGCATCGGCCGCTTCCGCTTTGACTTTCTCAAGGGATTCCTCCCCCTGATTGAGTGCTTTCTCCGCTGCTTTGCGAACAACCGGCATTGGTGTACCGCATTCGGGACAGAACTTGAAGTCGTCACCTACCTGGGCGCCGCATTTTCCACATTGCATAGGCTCTCCAATTCCTTTCACTTTCAATTCTCATAAAACAAAAGCAAATAAGATCTACCGATGGCTTTCGTTTTATTTATTTTAGCTCGATTCCCTATAGTATGGCAACCCTTTTTTCATGAATTATCCATAAAAAAAGGAATTTTTTTCTACCATTTTGCTCCATTCTTTTTTCCTTTGTTTCAATAACTGTAGTCGTTTCCCCGGTCTTTTGATATACTGTTTCCATAAACTGAACCCAAAGGGGGAACCAACATGCGTTATGAAATCAAGGGGGATAATCTTCCTGTTGTCATCATGAACCTGGAATCCGGGGAGTCTATTATTACGCAGGGCGGCGGAATGGCCTGGATGTCGCCCAACATGCACATGGAGACCACCTCCAGAGGCGGCATCGGCAAGCTTCTCGGCCGGGCACTCTCCGGTGATACTCTCTTCCAGAATGTCTATACTGCCGAAAACGGAAACGGCGTCATTGCCGTGGCATCCAGTTTCCCGGGGGAGATCCGTAAATTCGAGATCACACCGGAAAAACCGATTATCATGCAGAAATCCGCATTTCTCTGCTCGGAGAAAGGTGTCGAACTTTCTGTTTTTTTCAAAAAGAGTTTTGGCTCCGGCCTGTTCGGCGGAGAGGGCTTCATCATGCAGATGATCTCCGGTTCCGGCACCTGCTTTGCCGAATTCGACGGTTCCGTCGTGGAATACGAACTGAAGGAAGGACAGCAGATCGTAGTGGATACGGGCAACCTAGCCGCCATGAGCGCGACCTGCTCCATGGATATCCAGACCGTTCCCGGCGTCAAGAACGCGCTCTTGGGAGGTGAAGGCCTGTTCAACACCGTTGTCACAGGACCCGGCCGCGTATGGCTTCAGACCATGCCCATCTCCAGTGTGGCAGCCGTGCTGCGAAATTACTTCCCTTCGACATCAGGCTGACCTGAAACAACAAAAATCCGGTGATCCGCACGATCACCGGATTATTCTTATGTATCAGGATGGGAGATCTGAATCTGATAGGCTTCCGCATAACCTTCCATGGCCTTATGGGCCTGCGTGTCATTTAAAAACACGTCCACCCTGTCTCCTTCCCATATATCTGCAAGATCGATGGAAGACAGATTTAGGCTGGCGGAATCGGCATCCAGCAGCATGACGCTGTCATGTTCAACTGCGTTTCGGCAGTCCACGGCGCAGGGGTTCTGGAAAAGGCTTTCCTCCCCGTCACCTACTACGTAGATGATCTGATGCTCCAGATCCACGGACTGGACGACGCCGCTGTACTCCGTATACGATTCTCCGCAAGCGGCCAGGACCGCCAGTGCCAGCACTGACAGCATTGCCGCGAAGATCCTTCTTCCCATGGGTCCTCCCGTCTCAATACAGATTTCCAAACATTAAAGTGGTATCCACTTTATAGGATGGGTGACGTATTTGCAAGATTTTTCTCATATGCGGTTTCTTCCCCGGCGCCCCGGTGCCCTTGATTTTTTCTACGGATAAGATAAAATAACTGTATTGTAATGTGACAGGAACTGTCGAATATTAGGAGGATAACATTGATGACTTACGATATTGACATAGCCGGGTTAAAACGCTCCCTTCCGCTGTGTCCTGTCACCGATGATCTGTATATCGGTGCATTCGTGCTCTTTGGCGATGTGGAACTGACTGTCCACTGCGCCGCAGAACTTCTGAAAATCGCTCCGGAATATGATTATATGATCGCTCCGGAGGCAAAATCCATTCCTTTGATCTATGAGATGGCCCGTCAGTCCGGGGCTGAAAAGTATTTTCTGGCCCGGAAAAAGGCAAAGGCATACATGAAAGGTGTCTTTCAGGTGGATGTCCAGTCCATCACCACTCCCGGTATTCAGACCCTGTTTGTGGACACCGCAGATGCGGAACTGATGAAGGGCAAACGGATCCTGGTCCTGGATGATGTCATTTCCACCGGGAAGTCCCTGATCGCCACGGAAGAACTGGTCCGTCAGGCCGGCGGTATCGTTGCCGGACGGATGGCAGTACTGGCCGAGGGTGCTGCGGCAGATCGTGATGATATCATCGTTCTGCAGAAGATCCCCGTGTTCAATCCTGACGGGACGATCAAAGAATAACCATTTGAAAAACAACGGAAATGCCGGCATCGTCCGGCATTTTTCCTGCGCAGAAATCGGAAAGGAGAGAAAACATGGAATCCAGGGAATTCTATATGAATGAAGCGCTTGCCATGGCACGGGATGCGTTCTCCCATGAGGAAGTCCCGGTGGGATGTGTCATCGTCTCTCCGGAAGGTGAGATCCTTGCAAGGGAACGAAATCACTGCCGGGAGCGGCAGGATGCCACGGCCCACGCCGAGCTGCTTGCCATTCAGCAGGCAGAGAAGGTGCTGGGATCACCGCACCTGGAAGGATGCGCCCTTTATGTCACGCTGGAGCCCTGCCCCATGTGTGTGGGAGCCATCGTCCATACCCGCATCTCCCACATCGTGTACGGTCTTTCGGAACCCGTCACCGGATGCTGCGGAAGCGTCATCAATCTCTTCGAAGAGCGCCTTGGTCATCATCCGGCCATATACGGCGGTGTGTGCGCCGGGGAAAGCCAGGATCTGCTCAACCGTTTTTTTAAAGGGCTCCGGGCAGAAACGGACTGAGGTGGGCATCCATGTACTATTATTTTGCTCCAATGGAAGGCATCACCGGTTACCATTTCCGGAATATCCATCACGAACTGTTTCCCGGTACGCATAAGTACTTCACCCCTTTCCGTGTTGCATGTCAGGATATCGGATTCCGAAAGAAGGAGCTGGAGGATCTGCTGCCGGAACACAACGCCGGTGTACCTGTGGTCCCTCAGATCCTCAGCAATGATGCCGAGGCGTTTCTGGTCGCGGTACGCCAGCTGCAGGATCTGGGCTATCAGGAGATCAACCTGAATCTGGGCTGTCCCTCGGGAACCGTGATCTCCAAATTCCGGGGTTCCGGTTTTCTCAGCGTCCCATCCGAGCTGGATGCTTTTCTGGATCGGGTTTTCTCCGAAACTGCGGCTCGGATCTCCATTAAGACGCGTATCGGTCTGGAACTGTCGGATTCCTTCGAAGACCTGATGGCGATATATGAAAAGTATCCTCTGTCCGAACTGATCGTTCATCCCCGCTACGGGCGGGAAGGATACCGCGGTTCACCGCACATGGAATCCTACCGTACGGCCTATGACCGCTGGGAACTTCCTCTTTGCTACAACGGCGATATCACGACGTTGCAGGACCTCGACCGGCTTCTGGAGGCCTATCCGGAGACCGATGCCGTCATGGTGGGCCGGGGCTGTGTAACCAATCCCGCTCTGATTCGCACTTTTGAAAACGGAACTTTTCTGACTTTGCCGGAATTTCAGGTATATGAGAGCCGTCTTATGGAGTGTTACTGCTCCATTCTGTCCGGTGACAGGCATATCCTGTTTCGGATGAAGGAGCTCTGGAACTATTTTATCTGTCTGTTTCCGGACAGCAGAAAACAGATGAAGGTTCTTCGAAAGTCACAGACCTGTTCCGAGTTCCGGGATGCCGTACAGCGTCTTTACAGGGAATGTCCTTTTGATCCGTCATTGGGTTTTAAACCATAAGCAATAAAAAGCTCCACGAGACATCTCGTGGAGCTTTTTTTGTGTTCTCAGTATGATACCAATCAGGCCTGCTCAAAATCGTCTTTGCCTACGCCGCACAGAGGGCAGGCAAAATCTGCGGGCAGATCTTCCCATTTGGTGCCAGCTGCAATGCCGTTATCGGGATCGCCGACTGCTTCGTCATACTCGTAACCACATACCGTGCATACATACTTCATGATTATTATCTCCTTTATTTTTCTTCGGGCGCAATGTACCCGATTTCTACATTGGGATTGACTTCTTTCAGATAGGCCTCTGCCTGATCCAGAAGTTCACCGTCTTCTCCGACGATGATGCTGGCGATCTCTTCCCCCTGATATACGACCACGAGCCGGTAATATTCATATCCGACACCGCCGCAGCACATGGTAGTGGTTCCACCCACCACCCGTGTGAATACCCGGTCCATTTTATCAAAGGGAACGCATACGATCTTCAGTCCGTCCTGGTAATAAAGCGCGCGTTTTCCCACCATTACCTTTCCGAACTTTTTGGACAGGGTGTAGTCTCCTTCAAATACGGAAGCATTCATGATCTTCCCGTTGTAATCTACCACTTTCTTGATCATCGGCATGTCGGATCCCTCCCTGTTTCGACTTATGCATTGAGCAGTGTGATATTCCGTCCGCTGCTCTTCAGGATTCCTTCTTCCCGCATCAGACGCATTTCCCGCATCAGGCTGGTGCGGTCCACGCAGAGATACGAGGACAGCTGCGACAGGGACATCTCCGTTTCGAACTGGATGCTGCCCGTCTTTTCCATCATGTAGTCAAAATAGGCTTCCAGCTTCTGCCGCACGGTCTTCTTGCTGATCATATTGATGCGCAGCGCCATCATCTGTGCTTTCTTGGCGGAAAGATGGAACAGATTATTGGTCAGCTGCGTATGATGTTCGCAGGCATTCTCACACCGACCGGAGATCTCCGAAAAACGGATGAACATGACTTCACAGTCACTGTCCGCCTCCACGACATATCCCAGGCTGCCGTAAGGCAGTGCAAAAACTTCTCCAAAGATATCATCTTTCATGTAGTGCTCCAGCAGGGTATCTTCCCCTTCGCTGTCCACCGAATAAAGATGCGCTTTTCCGGAAAGCATGACACAAAGATACTCCAGTTCCGGAGAATAAACGATGACCGTATCACCTTTTCGGAACTTCCGGATCTCAGCTTTGAAGCAGTGGATCATGGCGTCGATGCTGTCCTGGCTGATGCCTTCGAAAAGCTCAACATTCTCCAGTGTCATTTCTGGCTCCCCCTTTCAGTCGGTATAAACGTACTATAGCACAAACGTGTAGCACTTACCACAACTAATTTCCATAAAAATTGTATACTAAATATATACTAAACAGCGGAAAACATGGTATACTAATTGAGCTGACAATTTGTTGACAATCTGTTGAATCAAGGAGGAAAATATATGCATTGCACAAAAAAGGTACTTGACGACCTGACATGGGTCGGTGCCGATGATCGCAGACTGTTCTGCTTTGAAGGAGTTTACGGCGTCCCCAACGGCGTATCCTACAACTCTTATCTTCTCAACGATGAGAAAACCGTCCTGTTCGATACGGTGGACAAGGCTGTATCTCATACGTTTTTCGACAATGTGAAATATGCACTGAACGGCCGCAAGCTGGACTACCTTGTAGTTCACCACATGGAGCCGGATCATGCTGCAACCATTGAAGACCTGGTCCTTCGTTATCCGGAAGCCACCATCGTATGCAATGAGAAGATCAAGACTCTGCTGGCTCAGTATTTTGACTATGACATGTCCGGGCGTCTCCACATCGTCAAGGAAGGCGATACTCTGAAGACCGGACGTCACGAGCTGGCCTTCGTCATGGCTCCCATGGTCCACTGGCCGGAAGTCATGATGTCCTATGACCTCACGGATAAGATCCTGTTCTCCGCGGATGCTTTCGGCACCTTTGGTGCCCTCAACGGAAAGATCTTCGCGGACGAAGTTGACTTCATGAGCGACTGGCTGGATGAGGCCAGACGTTACTACACCAATATCGTCGGCAAGTACGGCATGCAGGTGGAAGCCGTCCTGAAAAAGGCTGCCGCCCTGGATATCGCATATGTATGCCCCCTCCACGGCTTTGTGTGGAGAAAGCACTTTGCGGACTTCCTGGATAAATATATGCACTGGGCAACCTACACACCGGAAAAGAAAGGCGTCACTCTGGCCTATGCCTCTGTTTACGGACACACCGAGAACATGGCAAACATCCTGGCTGCCAAGCTGTCCGACCGCGGTGTCGATGTTGAGATGTTTGACACTTCCGTCATCGATTCTAGCTATGTGATCAGCTCCGCATTCAAAAACAGCCACATGGTCTTCGCATCCACCACCTACAACGCAGGCATCTTCATCCGCATGGATGAGCTTCTGCATGACATTCAGTCACACAACCTGCAGAAGAGAAAGGTCGCTCTGCTGGAGAACGGCTCCTGGGGGCCCACCAGCGGCAAGCTGATGCGCGAGATCCTTTCCACGATCCCCGGAACTCAGTTCATTCAGGACAATCCCATCAGCATCCTTTCCGCCCCCAAGGCAAACACGCTGGATGAGCTGGATGCTCTGGCCGACGCCATTGCTGCGGATATCGTTCCGCCGAAACCGGTGGCTGCTCCCGTTGCTGAGGCTCCGGCAGCTCCGCTGGAAATCTCCAATGATGCATTCTTCAAATTCACCTATGGTGTGGAAGTCCTCACCACGCAGGTTGACGGTGTGGATTACGGCTGCATCATCAACACTGCCGGTCAGGTCGCTGCCGGTGACATCAAGAAGATCACCATCTCCTGCATCAAGCAGAATCACACCTGTGA
>CAJGCI010000037.1 GCA_904501855.1 Oscillospiraceae bacterium
GATGTTCCATAAGGCCTGGTTGGCAGCAGAGAAATCCATAGTTTTCTATAGCGTTTCGCCGGATGCATACCGTGCACCCGGCGAAATCGCGATCCTTTCTTGCAATCTCAAAATAGATTATATCATAAGAATCGATCTTATGCGTGATCTTCGTTGTAATTTTCCCAGTAGGCCAGATATTTGCGGAGACAGGTGGGATTTTTGGTCTTCAGCTCATAATACTGGTCGTCGTAGGTGAACAGCAGCGTATCGTACTTGACGATGGCCATGTTCCTGATATTCTTCTCCAGGAAGAACCAGCCGTCGATGGTCAGACTGTGTTCCAGCTGGGTCAGATGGCCCCGCCCCTGAGGGAACTGAATGTAGTTTCCGATCTCCATGGACAGGGTCAGATCGTCATCCCCGAACAGTTCATCCGATACCGGGTCGTGTTCATACGCGCCTTTGCGGAACTGTTCCATCTGCCAGCGGTCCCATTCTTCCACGGTCTCAAAGGGCTCGCCCGGATTGAAGAATCCTTGGGGAGTGTAGACCACTTTGAATCCGCAGTCACAGGACAGCGTGTCGATCTTGGAATGCATATGGCCGATGCGGTTGCACTTCGGACACAGGAACAGTGCCGACTCGATGAAGTTCGCCGGGCGGTAGAAGATCCGGCGGGTGTAGGAAACCTGTTCCTCCCGCTGACGGGCAAAGGCATCTTCATAGATGTCCCGGTTGATGGCATCCGTGATCTGCTGGGGAGTCATCTTCTTCAGTGCCTCCGGCGGATAGACGTTGACGGGATGACCGTGCATCTTGCCCCGGCGTACGTATTTGCCCCAGCGGGGAAGCGTGAAGTAGCCGCCCTCCAGGCGGTAGGTCACCAGAGTGGCGCCGCTGATCTTGGCAAGCTTTCCCGTGGCGGGGAAGATGCCGATGGATTTGCCGTCCCAGGTAGTCTCGCCTTCGGCGAAGATGGCCACGGAACCGCCGACCCTGAACCGGCGCATGCAGGTCATGACCGTATCGGCAGCGACACTGGAGCCTTTCTTCTTGGCGATGGGCGCTCCGATGTAATGGAGCAGATTGGACAGGAAGCCGAGACGGAACAGATGTTCGCTGGCAACGAAGTATAACTGGTTGCGTGGAAAACTAAGCGCGACCATCAGAGGATCCCATCGGGTCACGTGGTTGGAGATCACCAGAAGAGGTGCCTTCAGGACCACATCCTCATGGGTATACGCAAATTCTTTTTCAAAAAACGGTCTCAGAGACCAGAAAAACCGCCGCCATACACGGTTGTGATGGGCGACGTCCGCTTTTGTCAACGGCCTGTTGATATAGGCTTCTGACATGTGTACAGGACCCCTTTCCCTCAGAAGGAATAACTAAAATTTTTGTAGTAATTAAGTATAGCACTTTATAGAAAAAAATGAAATAATTCCGGATAAAAAAACACAAATTCATTGAAATGTAAAGAATCGGATGGAACGATCTGCTATAATCTCAGAAAAAGACTGTCCGGAGGCAAGACAATATGGCGACCATCGGAAGAAACATGGCTGCGGCCAGGAAAAAACGGAATATGACCCGCCAGCAGCTGGCGGAGCTGATGTGCATGGATCCGGAACTGATCCGGGATCTGGAAATGGGAAAAGTGGAACCCACGGAGGAGACGCTGGATGCCCTGTCCGGTATTCTGGACGTGCCGCCGGAGAGCCTCCTCTACGGACAGAGCCCGGCGGAACGGCGCCGGAACATCTGGGGAAGCCTTCTGAAGCTCATCATCACCCTGGGACTCATCACGCTGACCTGGTTTTTCTCCCGGACGCTCTCCCGGGACGGGACCCTGACGGAGATCTATGTTCTCCGGGTGTTCACCTTGTTCGTCTATCCGCTGCTGGCGCTCATCGGCGGGCGGCTCCTTATGCGCTTTATCGAAGCGGTGACGAGAGCGGCGGAACACAACGACGATCCCGGCCATACCCAGGACCGGGGACTGTACGCGTTCATCATCCTCGTGCTGCTGGCACTGGCGGTGATTATCATCCCGTATCTGCTGCTGCAGGGCGTGCAGGATATATCCTTCATCTCCACCCGGCTTCCCTGGTCGGCGGTACAGGCCGCCCAGCGCATCACTTCGGTGCCGGTGTGGTCCCGTGTCATCTACGCACTGGATGAATTCCACCGCCGCATCCCGTTGGTGTATCTCGTGTATGCCGTGCTGGGCAGCGGACTGTGGGCCTCCCGGCCGAGAAAACGGAAGAAGCTGAAAAAGAGCGGAAGCTATTCCATTCCTTCCTGATCATAAAAAACGATGCACCGTGTCACGGACTGACGATTCCGGACACGGTGCATTTTTTCGTTAAAAAAACATGTCCGAATGGAGCATTTCGTTGCGTAAGGCTAATGAAATCAGGAAAAACAAACCCTTCCGAGGGGGAAAGTATTCGGACAAAACCCTCCAAAACGACAAAAAACAGCCTGTTAGGAGGAAAGGGTCAAAACTAACGGGAATAGTTCTGACTAATACTTCCCGGAATTGCATTTCGGTCCAAGCGGGGTAGAGGGCGCCTCCCGGGGAAGACTATAATGAGACCAACAGAGATAGTTGCGGCAGCAAAGCATACGCAGGACCGCCATCGCATGGGATCCGGTCTGTCGAAACCATATATTAAAAAAGATGGAGGATAAAACCATGTGGAGTTGGAATCATTTAGGACGCTGGGCCGGCGGTTTTCTCATCGGAACCGCAGGACTGGAGATGCTGAAAAGCCATGATGCCCGCAAGGTGTATGCCTGGCTGATGGCTTTCGGACTGCGCAGCAAGGATTATGTGCTTGACTGTGCCAATGAGGTCCAGGAAATCGCGGAGGATGCCTACTACGAGGCTGTTGCTATCAATGAGAAATATGCCGCAGAGGATGCAAAGATCATTGAGGACCGCGCTTCCCGCAGTGCCAAGAAGGCCACTGCCAAGACCGCCAAGAAGGCGAAAGCATAAGAAAACAATACGGATGCTGACATCCGACGGAAAGCCGCCGCTGGGCGGCTTTCTTCCTTGCAACAGAAACTGAACCGGTAAAGAAGGTTATACCAATGAAATGTTTGATCGTAAGAGAAATGCCGGGGCGCATGAGGGTCCACCTCGTTCAGAAAACGAAGGAAATGACCATGCGTCAGGCAGATCTCATTGAACACCGGCTTCTGGAGATCCCGGGAGTGACCCGGGTCAAGGTGTTCTTCCGCAGCGGAAACGTGTCGGTCAATTTTGAAGGCGCGCAGTGCCGGGAGGCTCTCATCGACGCATTCAGCCGCTTCGATTTTGAGGAATACGAAGAGAATCATCTGGTCCCGGTGAATACCGGACGGGCCATCAATGCGGAGTATCAGGACAAACTGGTGATGAAAGTCGTCACACGGAGCCTGCGGAGGATCTTTCTTCCGCTGCCCGTGAAGATGGTCCTGTCTGCCATCCATGCCGCAAAATATGTGCGGAAGGCACTGCGTTCCCTGGCAAAGAAAAAACTGGAAGTCTCGGTGCTGGATGCCACGGCCATCGTGGTATCGCTCCTCCGCGGGGATGAGTCCACGGCGGGATCCATCATGTTCCTGCTGTCCATCGGAGATCTGCTGGAGGAGTGGACCCATAAGAAATCCGTGGACGACCTGGCACGGACCATGGCTCTGAACGTGGACAAGGTGTGGGTTCGGGCACAGGGTACGGAGGTGCTGGTGAACGTATCCGACGTACAGGTGGGAGACACCATCATCGTCCATACCGGCAATGTCATCCCCCTGGACGGCAAGGTGTGTCAGGGCGAGGCATCCGTCAATCAGGCTTCCATGACCGGAGAATCCATCCCCGTACGGAAAACGGAAGGCAGCTATGTCTATGCCGGTACCGTTATCGAAGAGGGACAGTGCTGCATCGTGGTGGATAAAGCCGCCGGCAGCGGACGCTATGACAAGATCGTCACCATGATCGAGGAATCGGAAAAGCTGAAGAGCGACGTGGAGAGCCGGGCGTCCCATCTGGCGGACCGGCTGGTGCCCTACAGCTTCCTCGGAACCGGACTGACCTGGCTTCTCACCCGGAACGTGGAACGGGCGCTGTCCTTCCTCATGGTGGACTTCTCCTGCGCCCTGAATCTGTCCATGCCTCTGGCCGTTCTCTCCGCCATGCGGGAAGCGGGCAAATACGGCATGACCGTCAAAGGCGGCAAGTTCCTGGAGGCGGTATCCGATGCGGATACCATCGTCTTCGACAAGACCGGAACCCTCACCCATGCCACACCCACCGTGGCGAAAGTCGTCCCCTTCAACGGCTGGGACGAGGATGAGGCGCTGCGTCTGGCGGCCTGCCTGGAAGAACACTATCCCCACTCCATGGCCAATGCCGTGGTACAGGAAGCCAGAAAGAGGGGTCTGAACCACGAGGAGCGCCACTCCAAGGTGGAATATGTGGTGGCCCACGGCATCTCCAGCCGCATCGACCGGAAAAAGGCCCTCATCGGAAGCTATCATTTCGTCTTTGAGGATGAAAAATGCAAATTGCCGGAAGGGGAGGAACTGGAACGGTTCAACGCCATTCCCGGCGACTATTCTCAGCTGTACCTGTCTGTATCCGGAAAACTGGCAGCGGTGATCTGTATTCAGGATCCCATCCGCCGGGAAGCACCGGAAGTGATCCGTGTACTGCACGATCTGGGCATCGGAAAGGTCGTCATGATGACCGGCGACAACCGGCGCACCGCCCAGGCGGTGGCCGATCAGCTGGGACTGGACGAGTTTCACGCGGAGGTACTGCCGGAGGACAAGGCGGCCTTTATCCGCAGCGAGCATGAGGCGGGACGGAAAGTCATGATGATCGGCGACGGCATCAACGATACGCCGGCACTGTCCGAAGCGGACGTGGGCATCGCCGTATCCGACGGCGCCGCCATTGCCCGGGAGATCGCGGACATCACCATCGCCACGGACAATCTCTACGCACTGCCAATGCTGCGGTACCTAAGTGACCGGCTCATGGAACGCATCAACCGCAACTACCGGTTCATCATGTCCTTTAACATGGGACTCATCGGACTGGGCGTGCTGGGCATCATGCTGCCGGGCTCCTCGGCCCTGCTGCACAATCTGTCCACCATCGCCATCTCACTGGAGAGCATGACCTCCCTGACGGACACGCTCCCGGCTGTCCTGAAAGAACCCGTGGTTCAGCAGGAACTGCTGAAGGCATGACAAAAAGAGAAAATGGTAGGATCCGGCACCGTATCTGGTGTTTCGGATCCTTTTTTTCACCGGATGCAGGAATCCGGTTTTTGTGATACTATGGGAAAAACAAAAGGGAAGGAGGCAACCGAATATGGACAAAACACAGCTGCGCCGGGAACGGTGGATCCGTATCGCGGCATGCCTTCTGACTCTCGGGATCCTGTTTGTCGTCTTCCGGCAGCATCAGATGGCGCCTTTCGGGGATGCGTCTCTTGCCCGGGAAGACGCGGATATCCAGTATCTGCAGTTCTTCTCCTATCTGAAGGATGTCTTTGCGGGTAAGCAGGATCTGAAATACAGCCTTACCATCGGACTGGGGCTGAGCGGCGTTCCCGTCCTCAATTACTATCTCCAGTCTCCCTTTAACCTGCTGCTGGTCTTCTTTTCCAGAACCCGGCTGCATTCCTTCTTCGATATCACCGCCGCATTAAAACTGGCGCTGGCGGCCATGACCTTCGCGTACTATCTGCAGCGGCGGTTCCGGAGCCGGCTGCCTCACCCGGCGGTGCTGGCGCTGGCACTGTGCTTCAGCCTCATGCAGTATTCAATCGCCCAGAGCAGCAATCTCATGTGGCTGGACGGCATCTATCTGCTGCCGCTGATCCTGCTGGGGGTCTACGAACTGACCGAACGGGGACGGATGGGGCTTCTGGCCGGTGCCTTTGCCCTGAATCTGATCTTCAACTGGTACATCGCCGCCATCAACGCCCTGTTTTCCCTGATGATCCTGATCCTGGAACTGCTGTTCCGGGAGGAGAGAGGTCCGGATGCGCCGGGAGGAGGAACGGCATTCCTCCGGTGGTGCCGGGCGGGAGTGCGGTCCCTTCTGCTGGCCGCCTTCAGCTTCCTTCCCATGGTGATCTATCTCACCCGTGGAAAGGGTGCGGCGCTGGATGTGCACCTGCAGTGGGACGCCTTTCTGGGCAACGTTCTGGATACGCTGTCAAACTACCGGATCTGGAGCATCTGCCAGCCGGGGACCGTCACCTGGTACTGCGGCGGCATCGCCCTGCTGGGACTGCTGCTGTTCCTGCTGGTGCCGGGGATCTCCCGGAAAAAGAAATGTGCCGGCATCCTCGCCGTCCTGTTTCTGAATCTCTGCTATTACTGGCAGCCCCTGTTCCGTGTGTTCTCCCTCATGAAGGAGCCCATGGGACACTGGTGCCGTTATTCCTATCTCGGCTCGGCCCTGCTGCTGATGCTCACCGGACACTCGCTGGCCGCCCTCACCGGACGGGACCGGCGGTGGCTCCCGGTGCTGCCGGCGGCGGTCCTCGCCGCGGCTGCCCTGGCGGTGACCAATCTCGGCGGACCCGATGCGGACTTTGGCCGCGCGGCCATCACCGCAGGGTTCCTGTTTGCGGCCGCCCTGGCCGTACTTGTCATGGACCGGAAACACCTGGGCTGGATCCTGCCCTGCGTCCTTTTTGTGGAGATGGGTCTCAACGCCTGGGGCCTGGCGGGATTCTACGGCACTGCCGGCGTGGAGCAGTACAACCGCTATGTCACGGTACAGGAAGAGCAGATCCGGGCCGTCCAGGCATCGGATCCCGGCCTTTACCGCATTTCCCAGACCTCCGTGCGCCGGTATGAGGAAAACGGCCGCACTGCCGCCTTCGACGAGGGCATGGCGCTGGGCTACCCCTCCAACACCGCCTATCATTCCGTGCCGGACAACCGGCATCTTACGATGCTGGAGGCACTGGGCTACCGCACGGAAGCGGGCTGCATGAATATCGTGAACACCACCATCCTGCCGGCAGATTCCCTGCTGGGGGTGAAATATATCCTGAGTTCCGTCTCCATCCCGGGGCTGATCCTTCGGGAGGATCTCCCGGAGGCAAACGGGAAACGGGTGTATGAGAACCCGGACGCGTTTCCCATGGCATTCGTCACGGACGCATCCTCCGTCACGGGAGGATCGGCCGATCCCTTCCGGAACGCCAACACCATGATCCGTGCCCTCACCGGGCTGGAGGAGGACGTGTTCCTGCCGGCGGACAGCCGCAGCGATCCCGTGGAACAGGGGATCGCCGTGACGGTGCCCGGACGGAAAGACATGCCCCTCCTGTACGCCGCCTTTCCGGAGACAAAAGACGGGGAGCACACTATCCTCTTCCCGGACGGATCCCGGGTGACCGTGGGTGCCTGGCTGTCGCCGGAAGTGCTGATGCTCTCCACCGACGGATCCGATGCGGCATTCCTGCTGGAGGGGTCCGAGGTTCCTTCCATGCTCCTCTACCGGCTGGATCCCGGGGCACTGCAGCGGGCCGCCGCCCGTGTCCGGGAGCGCATCGGGACCCTGACGGAGACCGGTGCCGGCCGCTTTGCCGTGACCGCGGAGGCGGAAGAAGGGGAGAGACTCTATCTCTGCATCCCGTATTCCGAAGACTTCCGGGTCATTGTCAACGGGGAGAAGACGAAGGCGTCCCCGGCGGGAGAGGACAACGCCATGATGCTCCTTCCGCTGAAGGCGGGGGAGAACACCGTGGAGCTTTCCTATCATGTCCCGGGGCTTCTGCCCGGCATCGTCCTGACCCTGCTGGAGGTGCTGATCCTGCTGGTGATCCGGCGGCGTAAGAAAACTTAACAAATTAGAGTTCTTTTTCTCGCTTTTCAATGGTATAATGGATTATGTAATCCGCCACACGGTGCGGAAATAAAAAACAAATTGGGGGAATCATACTGTGAAGAGACTGATGGCAGTAGTACTGTCCCTGGCACTTATTCTGATCTGCCTGTCCGCATGCGGCGGCACCAAGATCAAGACCGACGACAACGGAAAGACCGTTGTGGACAACCCGGACAAGACCTTTATCATGGACGTATCCAAGGCGATCCAGGCACGCTGGAAAGCCACGGACGCAGACAGTGAAAAGACATTTGAATTAAAATCCAATGAAGAGAAGGATGCTCTGACATCCTATATCGATGCCGAGCTGGAAATCCTGGCTCCCTATGCAAGCTCCACCTTCAAGGATGCGGCCATGCAGACCAAGGCCGCCAATTACGTGAAGGCTCTGGAGGCCCAGAAGAGCGCACTGGAATATCTGAAGGAAGACCGCGCCAAGTTCCTGGAGCTGTTCGCCGGCGGATATGCGCAGGAGAAGGCTCTGCTGAAGGATTTCGTGGAAAACTACAATCTCACCGTTGCGGAAGAATACCAGGAGCGCCTGGCGGAACTCGTTGCCACCGCAGCAGTACCGGCAGCACCGGCGGACGATGCGGAAGAGACCGCTCCGGAGGAGGAGAAATCCAACGAGCAGGCTCCGGCCGACCCCAAGACCGCCAAGGAGGCACTGGATGACTGGGCTTCCGCCATCGCATTCAAACAGCAGGACGACGGGTCCTATGTCGGCGAAGTGGAAAACACCACCGGCAAGTCCTTCAACCAGATCTCCCTGCAGGTCATCCTTCTGGATGCCGACGGGAACGAAGTGGGAAGGATCTATCCCACCGTGAATGAACTTTCCAGCGGAAGCACAGGAAAATTCACATTCAAGACGGATACGAAGTTCGCTTCCACCAACGTATCGGTGGATTTCTACGACGAGAAGACCGCCTGATTCCAAATCGATCAAAAAGAGATGGGTTCCTTTGGGGACCCATCTCTTTTTGGTTAACATAAGAAAGATACTTAAGAAATTTGCATTTTCTTTTATAATTTAGTATAATAAAGTCAACCCGAGGAAATATCGTGCAGATTCCGAAAGGAAGTGGATCAAAACATAACCCAATCCCCGGATCCATGAAAATTTCACCTTGCAGCGAAGAATGCCGAACCAGCAAAAGACGGGTCCGGTATTTTCATGCTTTTTTCGGGAAAAACAAAGGAAAGGAACGAAAGTATGGACCATTCAATCCTCAGCACCCTGGACCTTGTCATCATCGGAGTCTATCTGGTGGCAATGGTCAGTATCGGCCTGTATTTCGTCCGTCGTATCAAGGGATCGGAAGACTACTACGTAGCCGGACGTTCCTTCGGCCCCCTCATCCTGATGGCCACCGTCTGCGCCACGATCATTGGCGGCAGCGGACTGATGGGACGAGCAGGTAAAGCATACAGTTTCGGCACCATGGCGATCACCACTGCCCTGCCGTATCTGATCGGCATGTTCATCTTCTCCGGGATCTCCGGAAGGATCTCCCGTATGGGAACGAGACATGACATCACCTCCATGCCGGAACTGTTTGAAAAGCGCTTTGGCAAGACCGCGAAGATCATTCTGGCCTGCATGGTAGCCTTTACCATGATGGGCACGGTGGCCTCTCAGGTCACCGCCACCGCCACCATCATCAAGATGCTGGGAGGCAATGTGGGGATCTCCTATGAAGCCGGCGCCATGATCGCGTGCATCGTCTTCATGCTCTATACCGCCACCTCCGGCCTGTTCGGCGTGGTGTTTACGGATGTATTCCAGTTCTACATGCTGCTTCTGTTTGTATACATCCTCATCCCCACCTCCGCCGTACACTACGTGGGAGGCTGGTCGAACTTCACCGCGAACCTCTCTCCGGAACTGACGAAGCCGTATATCAACGGCAGCATCGTGGGAGACATCGTCACCTATCTGGTGTTTACCCTGGCCGGTGCGGAGATGTGGCAGCGGGCATTTGCGGCAAAATCGGACAAATCGGCGAAACGGGGCATGTTCCTCGGTACCACGGTCTACGGCTTCACCATCCTTCTGGTGTACCTGATGGGCATCATCGGCCATCAGATCCTTGGAGACAATGTGCTGGAGACCTTCGGTTCCACCGACGCCGTCGTCCCCGCGCTGGCGGTCAAGGTACTGCCGGTGGGCCTGACGGGCCTTGCACTGGCGGGACTTCTCTCCGTCATCATGTCCACCGCGGACAGCTACCTGCTGGTCTCCGTGCAGACCTGCGTCCACGACATCGGCAAGACCATCAATCCCAAGATGCCGGAGAAACGGGAACTTCTCTACTCCCGCCTGTTCGCCGTCATCCTGCCGCTGGCCGCACTGGTCATCGCACTGTATATCAAGAATGCCTACGACATCCTCATGTTTGCCTGGAGCTTCTATGCGGCCGCCTGCGGTATCCCCGCATTCGTCGCCCTCTACTGGAAGAAAGCCACCAAGGCGGGCGTCATCTCCGGCATGCTGGCCGGCTTTATCGTCACCATTCTGTGGAAGCAGCTGGGGACCCCCTGGGGACTGGGTGCCACGGTGCCCGGCGCCATCTGCTGTCTCATCGCCACGGTGGGCGTGAGCCTTGCCACGTATAAATCTCATCCTTCCGTCTATCTGGAAGCCTGAGAGGACCCGACACCATGAGATCCCGGAAGGACACTATCCTTCCGGGATCTTTTCTTGTCAACCGCCGGTGTACAGGATACAATCAGGGGGAAGGAAAAACGTTCATGCGACAAAGAGGAGGACGATCCCATGCTGTTTGGAAAGAAGAACAAGGAAAAAACGGAAGCGCCGAAAGTGAAGAAGAACGGACGGTACACCCTCAACGACGGGTATGCCGGCTATCCGTCCTTTGCCTTCCGCATCGAACCGTCGGAACTGAAGGATGATGACCTGGTGTGCCGTTGCGGCAGCGTGCAGTGGTGGGTCTTCAAAAGTGCGGTGAAGGAAGGGGCCGCAACGCTGGAGGAAGTGCAGCGCCAGACCGGTGTCGGTGCCGGCGGCGGTCACTGCAATGCCTATGTGTGCGAGCTTCTGGACTATCTGAAAGCGCACCCGGAAGAACTGTAAACGGCGTGCCGGTGCATACGGAGCACAAAAAGGACGATGTCCTGTGACGGGCTCCTTCCATACAGAAAGACAATCTTGTATAAAAACCGGAAATATGGTACTTTAATCTCATGAAGCAAATAAGTTGCATCCAAAACAGGATGGAGGGACAATCATGAGTCTGAATGTGAAACTGATCGCTGCGGGTATCGCACTGGCCGGTGCCGCTGCTGCCGCCGTAGTCCTGGGAGGACAGAAGAAGGATGGCGGAGAAAAGCCCGCACCCGCGAAGAAGGAAGCAAAGAAACCTGCAGCCGGCGGTGCCGTGAAGGCCCCGGTGGTGGATGATCCCAATGGAGAAGGCAGCCTGAACCTGACCGTCCGGATGAAAGCTCCCGGACTGGGTGAGAAATTCATGGCCAACATCGTCATCGAGAACGTGGCCGGCGCCAGCCTCAACCGGACCCTGTTCGTGGCACCGGGCAGCCAGAAGGGGAACGTCAAGGACGGAACCTGCACGGCAAAGCTGGGAGACGGCGAAGAGATGATCGTAGCCGGAATCCCCAACTACACGGATTTCTCCGTGGAATGTGTTCCCGTGGAAGTGGCGGAGTATTCCTTCAGCTATGATCTTCAGAAGGGCACCATGTCCGACGACACCGTGGTCACCGTCACCGCAACCAAACTGTAAAAGACCAAGAAAAAAACAGACTCCCGCAGATCCGGTCGATCTGCGGGAGTAATTATTTGTCGGTCTGTTATTCCTCGGTGTCGTATCCCATGGGGTTCTTGGACTGCCAGTTCCAGGAATCACGGCACATGTCGTCCAGATTGTACTTGGCCTTCCAGCCCAGTACCTCCGCGGATTTCTGGGGGCTGGAGTAGGTGGTGGCCAGGTCGCCGGCACGGCGGGGTGCGATCTCATAGGGGATCTTGATGTTGTTGACCCGCTCGAAGCTGTGGACCATGTCCAGCACGCTGTAGCCGGTGCCGGTCCCCAGATTGAAGACGTTCTCGCCCTTATGGTCTTCCATGTAATCGATGGCGGCCACATGGCCCGCCGCCAGGTCCACCACGTGGATGTAGTCCCGGACACCGGTGCCGTCGGGGGTGTCGTAGTCATCGCCGAACACGTTCAGATGATCCAGACGTCCCACCGCCACCTGGGAGATGTAGGGCATGAGGTTGTTGGGGATGCCCCGGGGATCTTCTCCGATGAGTCCGGAGGGATGGGCTCCGATGGGGTTGAAGTAACGCAGCAGCGTCACGGACCATTCCTCATCGGCAAAGGCGGTATCCCGCATGATCTGCTCGGACATGTACTTGGTCCATCCGTAGGGGTTCGTGCAGTTGCCGGTGAGATCCGTCTCCTTCAGAGGGACCTTGTTGACACTGTCGTACACCGTGGCGGAAGAGGAGAAGATGATGTTCTTGCAGTTGTGATCCCGCATGGCCTCGCACAGGGTGATGGTGGAATTCAGGTTGTTGTCGTAGTACTCCAGGGGCATGCGCACGCTCTCACCCACGGCCTTCAGGCCGGCGAAGTGGATGGCGCAGCCGATGTTGTGTTTTTCGAAGATCTCATCCAGCGCCTTGCGGTTCCGGACGTCCTCCTTGTAGAAGGTGACGTCCCGTCCGGTGATGGTGCGGATGCGGTCCACGACTTTGGGGCTGGAATTGACCAGATTGTCGATGATCACCACGTCATGGCCCTTTTCCAGCAGTTCCACGCAGGTGTGGCTTCCAATAAAACCGGTGCCGCCGGTTACCAGTACATTCATGTTTATCCTCCTGTTATTCCCAGAGCTTCTCGGGGTAGATGCCCTGTCTCTTCATATTCTCAATGGCTGCCTTGACCGAGGGGATATCCTCCCGGTAGGTCATGCCGTACCAGGTCTCGTCGCAGGGTAGGAGCCGCACGGTGCACCGTCCGGCCTTCAGCTCCTGATCCGCCACCACCGGCAGGAAGTATTCGCACTTCATGGGGTTGACGGGAAGGTTCTGATCCAGAAACGCGGGGAAGCCGGACCGGAAGGCATCCAGGATGCCGTGGCCGAAGCCCCACAGATTCATGGAGACCAGCGTGTCCCCGGACAGCGCCGTCCAGGTCTTTCCGTCGTCCTCCGTGGTGCGGGCGTCACTGCCGTCCTTCTCGATGCGCAGGCACTCCGTCACATCCTTCAGATACCCGTCCTCCGCGGTGCAGATGCCCCGGGAGACGGAGCCGTTTTCCGTCACGGTGTTGCGCAGGCGGTAGGCCACCATGGCATGTTTGTTCTCATCGTCCTGGGCGTTCAGGAAATCAAAGACGGTGGAGAAGGCGGTGCGGCCGTAAAAGTCATCGGCGTTGATGACGGCAAAGGATCCGTCGATGGCGGGAGCCGCCGTCAGGATGGCGTGTGCCGTGCCCCAGGGTTTGGTGCGTCCTTCGGGAACGAAGTATCCCTCCGGCAGCACATCCAGCTCCTGATACACATACCGCACGTCAAAGTATTGTTCCATGCGGTTTCCGATGGCTTCCTTGAATTCTTTCTCGATGGCATGCTTGATGATGAAGACCACGGTGTCGAATCCCGCTCTCTTCGCGTCGAAGAGGGAGAAATCCAGAATGGCGTGGCCGTAGTCATCCACCGGAGTGATCTGCTTGAGTCCTCCGAAACGGCTGCCCATGCCGGCGGCCATGATGACCAGTGCAGGTTTTGCCATA
>CAJGCI010000038.1 GCA_904501855.1 Oscillospiraceae bacterium
GGGATGGCCGGATGACACTCCGGAACTGAAGTACTGGTATCCCACCAGCGTCATGGTCACGGGATACGATATCATCTTCTTCTGGGTGGCCCGCATGATCTTCTCCGGCATGGAGCAGATGAAGGAGGAGCCCTTCAAGACCGTGTTCATCCACGGCCTGGTGCGTGATTCTCAGGGAAGAAAGATGTCCAAATCCCTGGGCAACGGCATCGATCCTCTGGATATGGCCGATCAGTACGGCGCGGACGCGCTACGCTACAACCTGATTACCGGCAACTCTCCCGGAAACGACATGCGTTTCTATACGGAGAAATGCGAGGCCATGCGGAACTTCTGCAACAAGATCTGGAACGCCAGCCGTTTCGTCATGATGAACCTCACCATCGACAAAAACGAGCTTCCGGAGAAACTGGAACTGGAAGACCGCTGGATCCTTTCCAAGTTCAATACTCTGGCCAGAGAAGTCTGCGAGAACATGGATCATTTCGAGCTGGGCGTTGCCGCCGGCAAGATCTATGATTTCATCTGGGATACCTACTGTGACTGGTATATCGAACTGAGCAAGACCAGACTGTACGGCGACGACGAGGAAGCAAAGGAAAATGTCCAGAAGGTCCTTCTGTACGTCCTGGACGGCATCCTCCGTATCGTTCATCCCTTCATGCCGTTCATCACCGAGGAGATCTGGCAGGCACTGCCTCATGACGGCGAGTCCCTGATGATCGCCCGGTATCCGGAGTATTCCGATGCACTGAGCTTCCCGCAGGAAGAAGCGGACTTTGAGATGGTCATGGAAGCCATCAAGGCGGTCCGCGCCCGCAGAAGCGACATGAACGTTCCGCCTTCCAAGAAGGCTCACCTGTATATCGTGACGGACAGCCCCGCGGCCTTCGAAGCCGGCGAGAGCTACATCTGCAAGCTGGCCTATGCCGAATCCATCGCGGTTTCCGATAAGGAGCCGGAGGACGCTTCCGGCATGGTTTCCGTGGTCACCGATCACGCCCGTATGTTCATGCCCATGGCGGAGCTGGTGGATCTGGAGAAGGAACGGGAACGCCTGAAGAAGGAGATCGAGAAGGCAGAGAAACAGCTGCAGTCTCAGATCGGCAAGCTGGCCAACGAGAATTTCGTCAGCCGCGCACCGGAACATGTGGTAAACATGGAACGGGAGAAAAAAGACAAACTGGAAGCCCTGATCGAGAACCTCAACAAGAGCCTGAACGGTCTCGGCTGATCCAAGCGAGCAAACATATAGGGCGCCATGTCAAACGTGGCGCCCTGTCCATGATTCAAGGAATGATATGACCAATTCGGAAAAACAACAGTATATCGATGCCCGCAGGGAATATATCGAAAGCCAGTTTTCCCATCTGAATCCCAGACAGCGTGAGGCGGTCATGGCCACGGAAGGGGCGCTGCTGATCCTGGCCGGTGCCGGAAGCGGAAAGACCACGGTGCTGATCAACCGCATCGCCAATCTCATGCGCTTCGGCCGTGCCTCGGATTCCGACGCTCTGCCCGCCGGTGCTTCCCCGTCTGATTTGGAAGTGCTGAAAAAAGGCGGGAAACAGGCGGATCTGTTTGCGGCTCTGGAGCCGGTGATGCCCTGGAGGATCCTTGCCATCACCTTTACCAACAAGGCGGCGGAGGAACTGAAGAACCGTCTGCAGATCATGCTGGGGGATGCGGCCCGGGATATCTGGGCCTCCACGTTCCACTCCTGCTGTGTCCGGATCCTGCGCCGGGACGCCGCAAAGATCGGGTATCCGGACAATTTCACGATCTATGACACCACGGACAGCCAGAACGTCATCAAGCAGATTATGAAGGACCTGAACATCGATGACAAGCGCTTTGCTCCGCGGGCGGTGCTGGCGGAAATCAGCAAGGCGAAGGATCAGGAGATCGGCGGGGAGGAATATCTGCAGGCCTATCGGAAGATGGGAGATCAATGGCACGCCACCATCGGAGAGATCTACATCGAATACATGAAGCGTCTGGTATCGGTGGGTGCGATGGATTTTGATGACCTCATTGCCAATACCGTGAAACTGCTGGACGCCGATGAGGAATCCCGGCGTTACTGGGCGGGAAAGTTTCAGTATGTCATGATCGATGAGTATCAGGACACCAACAATCTTCAGTACCGGCTGGCGGCGCTGCTTTCCAGCGAGTGGCATAACATCTGCGTGGTGGGGGATGACGATCAGAGCATCTACCGCTTCCGCGGCGCCACCATCGAGAATATCCTCTCCTTTGAGGATCAGCACGCCCGCTGCCGGACGATCCGTCTGGAGGAGAACTATCGCTCCACCACCCATATCCTCAACGCGGCCAACTCCGTGATCGCCAACAACAAGGGGCGAAAGGGAAAGACCCTGTGGACCAGCAAGGCGGGAGGAGAACTGGTGCAGGCCTATCGGGGCGGCAACCAGGAGGATGAGGCGCATTTTATCGCCCGCAAGATCGTGACCTCCGTCAATGAAGGCGGGTGCTGGAAGGATCATGCCATCCTTTACCGCATCAACGCCATGTCCGCGGGACTTGAACGTGAACTCAAACGATACGATATCCCGTACCGCATCATCGGCGGCACGCGGTTCTTTGACCGCGCGGAAGTCAAGGACGTTCTGTCCTATCTCAACGTGATCGACAATCCGGCGGATGACCTTCGCTTGACGAGGATCATCAATACCCCGGCCAGGGGGATCGGATCCAAGACCATTGAGACGGTGCAGCGGCTGGCTCAGGAAAACGGCTGCTCCATGTTCGATATCGTAAAAAACGCAGCGGCCTATCCGGATCTGCAGAGAAGCGTGCAGAAACTGAGCCTGTTCTC
This sequence comes from Oscillospiraceae bacterium, assembly GCA_904501855.1. Lineage (GTDB taxonomy): Bacteria > Bacillota > Clostridia > Oscillospirales > Oscillospiraceae > UBA2922. The sequence goes on from CAJGCI010000038.1 coordinate 2,840, forward strand.
CAAGATCATGATCTCTCTGCAGGAATTTGCCAGAGACCACACGGCTCTGGAGATCCTGGATCAGCTTCTGGAGAAGACGGGATACGTCCGTGTCCTGGAAGAGAAGAAGACTGTGGAGGATCAGGCCAGAGCGGAGAACGTGCGAGAGATCCGATCCACGATGATCACCTATGAGAACGAAAGCGGGGATCATTCCCTGGAGGGATATCTTTCCGATGTGGCCCTCTATACCGATCTGGACAATTTCGACCAGTCGGCAGACAGCGTGACCCTGATGACCATGCATGCGGCCAAGGGACTGGAGTTTCCCACGGTATTCGTCATCGGCATGGAGGAAGGGGTGTTTCCCAGTATCCGCGCCATCGGGGAAGCGGAGGAGATCGAGGAAGAGCGGCGGCTCTGTTACGTGGCAATGACCCGTGCCGAGGAGCATCTGTACATGACCTGCGCCAAGCGGAGGATGATCTTCGGACAGGAACAGAGTCATGTGGAATCCCGTTTCCTGGATGAGATCCGGGAGGAGGATATCCACAAGGAAGGATTCCAGAACAATACCTTTGACAGCTTCGGACATTCTTCGGAGAACTACGATAACTACTCCTACGGATACAGTTACGGCCGCAGCAATTTCGGAGGGGGACAGTCCCGGTACGGCAGCGGATACCCGTCCCGGAAACGGAAGGAATCCGTGCGTCCGGTGGGGGAGGTCCGGGAAGATACGTCTTCTGAGGATCTTCCGGAATGGGATATCGGAGACCGGGTGGAGCACAAGAACTTCGGTGAAGGCGTCATCACGGATATGCGTCCCATGGGAAATGACTGTCTCGTGGAGATCGAATTTGAAAGCGCCGGCCGCAAGAAACTGATGCTGCGGGCAGCGAAGAGATACACAAAAAAACTGACGGAATGAAAAAACCGTACCGGTGATAAACCGGTACGGTCATTCATTTTTCAGGGATTATTTTTTCTGCCAGTCCAGGACCTGTTCCTTCAGCCAGTTCTCCCAGGCTTCCATGCCCTCGCCGGTCTTGGCGGAGATGGGGAAGATCTGAATGTCGGGATTGCGCTCTTTTGCATACTTGACGCATGCATCCAGATCAAAGTCAAAATACGGCATGACATCGATCTTGTTGATGATGAGAGCATCGCAGATGGAGAACATCAGCGGGTATTTCAGGGGCTTGTCGTGTCCTTCCGGAACGGAAAGGATCATGGCGTTCTTTACTGCACCGGTGTCGAATTCCGCAGGGCAGACCAGATTGCCGATGTTTTCCAGGATCACGAGATCCAGAGACTCGGTTCCGAGGCTCTCAAGTCCCTGGGAAGTCATGCCTGCGTCCAGATGGCACATGCCGCCGGTGTGAAGCTGGATGACTTTGGCACCGGTCTTCTCGATGGTGGCCGCATCCACATCGGAATCGATGTCGGCTTCCATGACACCGATCTTGAGATCATCCTTCAGGGCGGCGATGGTGCCTTTCAGAGTGGTGGTCTTTCCGGATCCGGGAGAGCTCATCAGGTTCAGCAGGAAAATGCCCTGATCCTTCAGTTTGCCGCGCAGTTCGTCCGCTTCCTTGTTGTTGTTGGCAAAAACGCTCTCTTTTACTTCTATGATTTTATAACCTTCCATTTTTCTCACCTCAGGTTTGATTTGTCACTTGATTCACAATAACACAAAGCCGGCTCTTTTTCAATGTCAGAGCCGGCTTTTGTATGTTTGATGATCAGGAATTCTGCAGCTTGGACATGCGCTTCCGGTAGTCCTGTTCAAATGACTGCCAGTTCTCGTAGTATTCGGCAGGGTTCCCAGAATAATAGGAACGTCCGGTCTGCTCCATACGGGTGAGCGCATTTCCGATGGAACGGTAGAACTGGCTGCTTCCGGAGATGCCGCTGCTGTGGGTCTCACCCTCGGATACCGCCCAGGCGGGGAAGAATCCGGTATCGGCAGTCAGACGGTTCCCGTTGCTGCACAGCCAGGAAAGAAACTCTGCCGCAGCATACATTTCTTTCATTTTCTTCGCGGTGACCATGGCGGAACAGAAATGAAGACCGAAAACCTTCTCTCCGTTTTCCAGATATGGGTAGGGAAGGATGGTATAGGAATCAGCAGATTCGTTCTCTATGTGCTTCATCAGGCTTTCCGCACAGACGATGGCGCAGGGGACCTCTCCGCTCAGGACCATCCGGGAGGCATCCTCGTCCGACAGGGCAAGAGCCCGATAATAAGCGATCTGTGCCAGAACGTTATAGGCGTATTTGAAATTGTCGCTGGCAATATCCACATCACGTTTCCCATGGAAATCTTCTCCACGGGCAGCCATGGTGGTACGGATGACGGAAGCAAAGGATTCTGCGGTGAAAAACGGCATTCCGGTCTCGTTTCTGAAATGGAACGATGTAGAATTGATACCTTCCAGCGTGGAGAGGTTTTCCGTTGCGTAGCTTTCAGCGCCTTCCACACGCTGATTGTTGATTAACAGGATCTCGGGAGAAAAAGCGATGGGCACGTAGAAGAGGCCGCTGTCATTCATTCCGGAGGATAGAAAATCCTGGTCGAAATGCGCCAGCTGCCATTCCTGAAAACATTCATTTGTGGAATGAGGGATTCCGATGTGATCGAGATAAGCGGCTGTTTCGCCGCTGCATAAGACGACTGAGGGAGGCCTGGAAGCGTCCATCAGTTCATGAACGAGAGACTGATCGTCCGGGAAGGATCGGGAAGTGATCGTGACCGACTGTTCTTTTCCGTTGGTCTCGTTATACTCCGCGGCCAGATCCTCGAAATGGTTCCAGAGATCGCTCTGATCATCCACATACCACACCGACACATCACTGTTGTAACGCTGATGCGCGGAATTGGATTCAGTGAGATCCATATTTCCGCACGCAGAGATCACAGACAGTATCATGGTGATAAACAGGATGGTACTTGCTTTTTTCATGATGTCTCTCCAAAAAACTGGGATGAATCATGCTCTGATTCACCACTTGGACTAAAAAACAGCCATAATTCCAGCTTGTATTCACCATTTATAACATGTTTTGAATAGATTTGCAAATTTGTGTTATGGAACCAACAGATGCCAGCTTGGGAAGAAAGATGCTACAGGGGCAGACCTGTGTGAGAAAAAAAGAATCAGGCAGGGGCGAAAACGCCTCCTGCCTGATTCTGAATCGACGGATTTCCGTGTTCCCGTGAGTGAACAGAAATCAGCCGGTATATTATTCTGCTGGATTCAGCAGTTCCTGCTTTTCCCCGTTTCTGCTCCAGCGGTTCATCTTTCGGAACATCAGGATTAATCCCACAATGGTGATAATAATGACGACAAAGGTGCAGATCAGCAACGGGACCAGATAGTTGCCGTTGGGTAAGTTCTGAAGAGTTTCCATACTTGCATGCGCATATTTATTGGGATCTCCGAGGATGGATATCATTGCGATTATGAACATGTCAAATACGGTGTGCATCAGGATGGGAACAGCCAGCGACAGCACGTCGTATTTTACTTGTTTCGTAACACGGGCTTTTCCGTAATAATAACCCATGACAAACTGGAACAGGATATGAGCCGGCAGGAGAGCACGGAGTATGCTGTCACCGCCGCCGGTAACCGCAAATTCAAGGTCCTCCACAAGAGAAAACCCGATGGCGATCATTACACAGACAATGATTGCATCTCTCCAGCAGAGAACTTCACGGTTTCTGAAGATCGCTAGACGGAAGAAAATGTATTTCAATACCTCTTCCATGAGGGCAGCGGTCAGAAAAGCGGTCAGAAAACCCGAGAGGAGCGGATTCATGCCGAAAAACGTATCCTTTTTCAGGGGAAGGAAAAACCCTACAACGAGGACCAGCATTCCGCACAGCAGGGATTTTACAACTGTTTTTTTGGAAAAACGTTCGCCGGGCTTTTTCTTCAAGATCCAAATCAGAACGAGAATATTCACTGCAAATTGAGCTATTGCTGCTACGAACATTTTATTGCCTCCTATTATTGGATTGTAATGAAAGGCACACCGAAATTGCTGAAAAGACGGACGTCTGTGCCTGGATGATCGAGAATAAAAATGAAAAGTGCAGTCTCTAATCTGCCGGAGACTGCACTGGATCAACGTATTAAGAATGATTCAATTAAGAGAGGATGCTTTCCTTCAAATCCGTTCCGTGTGCTGTCTCCCGTTGATTCAAAGAACGTCCTCGTAAGGCTCATAATACTTGTCGGTCTGTTTTCCGTCGGCATCATAGACCTTGGATTCAAACAGTGTGGTATCTGCCTTGCATCTGCGTTTGATGGTCATGGTCTTTCCTTGGATGTTGAATACCGTGATGCGGCCGCCGAAGAAATCGGGATCGTCTTTTGTATAGACGGATGATTTGTTCAGCTGACAGAACTTGGCACGGCCTTCTTCCGTATCCAGGATATCGCCCTCACCGTTGTACCACAGCTCTTCCGGACCTTTGTCCAGTTCGGCTTCCTGCTGTTCGATGAGTTCCCGTAACCGTTTGTATTTATCTTCATCTGCCATGGTGATGTTCCCCCTTGGTCTGCGATACGAAGCCGGAAACCATTCCGTCTCGATCGTTGTTTATCTATGTGATTTTAGCATAAAGAAAAGGGAACCACAAGACCAAGTCGAAGGGGACGGCTAATGGAAACATTAATAGTTTGTTTCTTTTATTTTACAGGCTTCTATGTTAAAATCATTTTTGCCCGTTAACGGGAAGAACGATAAGAAAGGCAGGTGAGCTCATGCCCAATCAGCAGGGGATCAAGGAGATCGCACAGAACCGCAAGGCATTTCATGACTATTTCGTGCTGGAGAAATACGAAGCGGGGATCGAGCTTGCCGGGACGGAAGTCAAGTCCGTCCGTGCCGGACAGGTCAACATGAAGGACTCTTATTGTTCCATTAAGAACGGGGAACTGTTTCTGCGCGGCATGCATATCAGTCCCTATGAAAAAGGCAATATATTTAACCGCGATCCGGTCCGGGTGCGCAGACTTCTGATGCACAAGCGGGAGATCAACCGGCTCAATTCCCAGGTCATGCAGCAGGGCGTCGCTCTGATCCCGCTGTCTCTTTACTTCAAGGACAGCAAAGTGAAGGTGGAGATCGGCATCTGCAAGGGCAAGAAGCTTTATGATAAAAGGGAAGCCAGCGCGAAGAAGGACGCACAGCGCGACATGGATCGTGTAATGAAAGAAAGGAATCAGTAACTATGAGCAATCCTATCGTAACCATCGAAATGGAGAACGGCGACATCATCAAGGCGGAACTGTATCCGGAAGTCGCTCCCAATACGGTCAACAACTTCATCTCTCTGATCAACAAAAAGTTTTATGACGGCGTGATCTTCCATCGCGTCATCCCCGGATTCATGATTCAGGGCGGCGATCCCAAAGGCACCGGCATGGGCGGCCCGGGATACCAGATCCCCGGTGAATTCGGCGCAAACGGATACAAGAACGAACTGAAACATACCAGAGGTGTTCTCTCCATGGCACGGACCATGATCCCCGACTCTGCAGGAAGTCAGTTCTTCATCATGCATGAAGATGCTCCGCATCTGGATGAACAGTATGCTGCTTTCGGCAAGGTCATCGAGGGAATTGAGAACGTCGACAAGATCGCGGAAGTTCAGACGGATTTCCGGGATAAACCAAAACAGGCACAGGTCATGAAAAAGGTCACGGTAGAAACCTTCGGTGTCGAGTATCCGGAACCTATCAAAGCATAAGTCATTCCATCCCCGCATTCAGCGGGGAATATACGGGGGTGTACCGGTTTCGACGGGGATGCGGAATTTGGAATAGCGTGCGGATGCGCCTGACATCCATAAAACGGGCAATTATAAATTAAACAACGACAATAACGTTGAACTTCTCGCTGCTTAAGCAGTGAGCGTCGCCTCTCAGAGTGCCGCGGCTGAGATGTGCGGCGTCGATTAGCGGCGTCCGTGAGCCGGTTAAGCTTTGCGCCGGCCATGCATCATGAAGCTACTGATTTCATAAGTGTGACGACTCACGTATGATTGAGGGAATGCAAATAATCGTCTGCGCACGGAGAAGTTCCTCTGGAAGTGTTTTCGGACAGGAGTTCGACTCTCCTCACCTCCACCAAAAAGTCCTTACTCGAACCCTTGTCCAAAAAACAAGGCGTCGGGCGAGGACTTTTTCATTGCTTATTGTAAAAGCGTCGTTTCCTGTATTTCTATGGTTCCTCCGTATTTTGCGGAACAAGAGACCACATTGAGGGACGCGAAAGGTCTACCGACAAGTCCGCTCAAATATAATAATCTATATCAAAACGCGATCCCTTTTTTGTCCTTCGATTGTTTACAAAAGGAGAAATAGCAAATATAATAACAGATGTTATAGTATTGTGAGGCGACTCTGATGCCAAAAAAACCAACGACAACAAAAGAAGCCATGATAGAAGGTGCATTCCGACTGGTCCGTGAAAAGGGTCATGATTGTCTGACTGCAAGAAATCTTGCTGCCTTCCTCGGCTGCTCTACACAGCCGATCATGTATCAATTCCCCAACCTGGCTGCTCTGAAAAATCTGACTTATCAGAGGGCAGACGCCTTTCACAGCGAGTATATTCTGGAAGGCACAGATCTTCTGGAGATGGGTCTACGGTATATCCGGTTCGCGGATGAAGAACCGCAGCTTTTCCGATTTCTTTTTCAGTCCGGACGTTTTTCAGGATCCAGTATGGAGGATCTGATCAGATCTCCGGAAGTATCTGAGATCCTTGCTGCGGTAAGTGAAGAAGAAGGACTGCTGACGGACGATGCAGTTGCTTTTTTTGAGCCCCTGGCGGCTCTTGTTCATGGCTACGCCAGCATGATTGCCAACAATACGATGAAATACGATCCCGATGCGATCCGGAAAACACTGATTGCGATTGCCGAAGGATTAGAAAGAGGATGGAATCAGCATGACGAAACTCTATAAGAAAAGTGAGATCTTTTTTGCAATCCTGTGGATCGTTGCCTATGTGGTCCTCAGCAGCTTGGCAGATCAGCTTTCGGAGACGATCGGCGTTACGAAATCTGTAACTGCCGTGCTGCACATTGCGATGTCTCTGATCCTGTTTTTCTGGATCCGAAACAATAACCTGTGTGAAAAGTACGGTTTTTGCAGGCCAATCATCCCCGCGAAGCGGTTTCTGTATTACCTCCCACTGATCATCATCGCATCGACCGATTTCTGGGGCGGAATCAAACTGCAGTATGGTTTTCCGGCGGCATTGATGTTTTTCATCAGCATGTGCTGTGTCGGCTTCCTGGAAGAAGTGATTTTCCGCGGACTGCTGTTCAGGGCGATGGAAAAGGACAACCTGAAGACGGCCATCATCGTATCCGCATTGACATTCGGCCTCGGCCATATCGTGAATCTGTTTAACGGGAGCGGAAAGGATCCGGTTTCTTCCATAATCCAGATCGTATTTGCTGTTTTGGTCGGATTTGTGCTTGTTTTGATCTTCTACCATGGGAAATCCTTGATTCCGTGCATCCTGTTCCACTCGGCCAACAACGCGCTCAAAGTGTTTTCCGCAGAGGGCAGTCTGAACCCACAGACGGAGATGGTGCTCAATCTTGTGCTGATCGTCATTGTGTTGGGAGGATATTCCCTCTATCTTGTCAGAGCTTTTTCCAGGAAGGAAAAGTAGTCGCAAAACCGGATGCTCCTTGAAGCCGGTATATTCGATATCGTTTTTTCGATGTGTCCGGCCATGATCTTCGTGTCATTGGTTTTCCGACATTCGTGTGTGCGGAACCAAATCTTAAAGGGAAGAGAGTCAAAAGAGGTAACAACACCCTGGTGATAAAGTTATGATTATTTCAACAACATAATGGAGGCAATACCATGTATCTTCTTATACCGTGCTGCCTGTGTCTGGCAGGACTGTTCCTGTGGCAGGAGAAAACGGAGAACTATCGGATGGCGGTCGCACTGAAGGGACTGGCTTCCATATGCTTCGTGCTCCTGGGCGTCTGCTGCAGTCCGGGAACCCACATCGCCCGTCTCATTGTGACCGGACTGATCCTCGGCTGCATAGCGGATGTGCTTCTGAACCTTCGGATGGTCTTCAAGGAGCAGGGACAGAAGATCTTTCTGTTCGGCATCCTGGTGTTCCTCAGCGGACACATCCTCTATCTCGCCGCGGTCTTTCCTCTTGCAAAGCATCCGGTCCTCTGTGTGGTCATCGGGATCCTTCTCACTGCACTTCTGATGATATGGATCTTTCAGAGGATCACGGCAAAGAAGGCGTTTAAGATATTCGGAGTTATTTACATCGGTGCCATCGTCCTCCTGAATTGTGTCGCCGTTTCCAACCTTATCACATCTCCGTCCACCTTCACGGCTGTTTTCGTCGCCGGTGCGCTGCTGTTCCTGATCAGTGATATCGTCCTGATTCTCAATACTTTCGGAACGGAATCGAGATTCCGGCTTCGGATCACCAATATCAGCCTGTATTACATCGGCCAGATCCTCATTGCATTGAGCCTTCTTTTCCTTGGCACAGTCTAATCACCGCGGATGGAAAAGGAGACGGGATCCTCAGTAAAAAACGAATGATCATCCATCGGATAAGCCGATGGATGATCTTTTTTTCTGAAGAATAACAGTGTCCTGCTCCGGACTGGACAAAACCACCGGTCGTGCAAACGAAACTGTCATACGTTGAAACGGATGGAATTGCCGTTTATTTTTTTCTTTAGTATAATAGGTAAACATGAGTAACGATAGGGAGCTGGTATGATGCAGTATGTGCTGAAAAACGGGATCATCCTCAACGGAACCGAGAACATGGAACCTGTGACCGGGCACATGATCCGGGTCGAAAATGACAGGATCGCAGAGATCCTGCCGGAGGACAGTCCGGTATCCGGATGTGAGGTCATCGATCTGAAGGGAGCCTATGTGCTTCCGGGCCTGATCAATCTCCATGTTCATCTTGCCACTAGCGGGAAACCGCCCAGAGCCAACAAGAAACCCACCAACTACAAGAGACTGTTTCAGATCCTGTCCAGGAGCAGGCTCGTGAAATTCGTGCTGAAACGGATGCTCAGAGGATATGCCCGGACGGAACTGATGAGTGGAGTCACCACCATCCGTACCGTGGGCGGGATCCTGGATATGGATGCCCGCATCCGGGATGAGATCAATGCGGGGAAAATTCAGGGACCGCGCATCCTTGCCGGAAACACCGGCGTGTCGGTGCCGGGAGGACACTTTGCCGGTTCCATCGCCACGGAAGCGGAATCTCCCGAACAGGCGAGGGAACACGTCCGCCAGATCGCATCTACCGGACCGGATCACATCAAGCTCATGATCACCGGCGGTGTGATGGACGCCTCCGAGGAAGGAGAGCCGGGCGTGCTGCGGATGCCTCCCGAGATCGTGAAAGCGGCCTGTGAGGAAGCCCATCATCTGGGGTATAAGGTGGCGGCTCATGTGGAGAGTCCGGAAGGAGTCCGGGTGGCGCTGGAAAACGGCGTGGATACCGTGGAACACGGCGCGAAGCTCGATGACGACATGCTGCGGTTGTTCAAGGAACGTGGAGCGTCACCGGTATGCACCATCTCTCCGGCCCTGCCTTACGCGGTGTTCGATCTGTCCGAGAGCCATGCCGCGCCGGTAGCCAAGAAAAACGGACGCATCGTCATGGATGGCATCATCGAATGTACCAGAGCTTGCCGCGACAACGGGATCCCGGTGGGGCTGGGAAATGATGTGGGATGCCCGTTCATCCTGCATTACAATTTCTGGCGGGAACTGTATTATTATCATAAATATGTGGGTGCCTCGAACCGCGAGACCCTCTATACCGCCACCCTGGGCAATGCCGGGCTTGCCGGAATTGCGGGAGAGACCGGAAGCATTGAAAAAGGGAAGAGCGCAGACCTGATCGTGGTGAAACAGAATCCGCTGGATGATCTGACGGCTCTCCGGAACGTTTCCATGGTCATGGTCCGGGGCGACCTGATCCGGAATCCGAAAGTGAAACGGATGAAGCATGTGGATGACATGCTTGACCGATACATGTGATCCTTCACGGAAGGTCACGAAGCATCAGACCCTGTTAAGGAGCGTTTATACTATGATCACATTGCATTTGTTTTATACCGGAGAAAACGGGAATGCCAGAAAGTTTGCCGATGAGATGGAATCCTCCGGACTGGCAGATCTCATCCGGAAGGAGCCCGGTAATCTGAGATATGAGTATTATCAGCCGTTCGCCGACCCGGAGACCGTGCTGCTGATCGACGCATGGGAAGACCAGAAGGCCATCGATGAACACCATGCATCCCCTATGATGCAGAAGATCGCCGAGATGAGAGAACGGTATGATCTTCATATGAAAGTGGAACGGTTCGTTTCGGAAAATCTGGGAACGGACGCGTCCTTTGTTCGCAGATAGATCCGATGTAATGAGGGAATCATATAATAAAAGCGATCCTTTTCCGACTGGTTCGGAGAAGGATCGCTATTTTTATGTTGTTCCGTTCATTTCCGGGGGAGGGAGTCGATCAGTTCCAGCAGTTCCAGATAGTAGGGACGGACCTTGTTGCGCTTTGTCATTCCGCCTTCCAGGGACATGTGGTCGCCGTGATAGACCGGCATGACATACCACGCACCGGTAACGTACTGTTCGGACGGATACTCCGCCACGGGGGCGCCGATGGGGGCTCCGGCGGAGACCGTGTTGACGAGA